>NZ_CP161812.1:4526302-4828056 GCF_040801775.1 Luteolibacter sp. Populi | reverse complement strand
GTCAATTCCTCCAGCATGGAATGCATCCGCGGCCGGAGGTCTTCCACCGAGTGAAGGTTCTCCCGGAAGGTGTTTTCGTTGCTCATCGACTTCCGGATCCGCTCCGTCCTCACCTCGCGGGCATCGATGCCGCGGCACAGCTCCCACAGCTCCAGCCCCCAGTTCCCGAAGCGCCGCGCCATCTCCAGCTTGTCGAAGCGCTGGAGCTCGCCGCAGGTGCGGATGCCGATGCTCTCGAACTTCGCCGCCATCTTGCCGCCCACGCCCCAGATCTTTCTCACCGGCAGCTCCTTCATGAAGGCATCCACCCCTTCCTGGGTTACCTCGTACTGGCCGTCGGGCTTGTTCCAATCGCTGGCGATCTTCGCGACCATCTTGTTCGGCGCGATCCCCGCGGAAGCGGTAAGGCCGCCGGTCTCCTCGCGGATCTGAGTACGAATCTCACGGGCCAGCGCCGCGCCTGAGGAATTCAGGTGCGAGAGATCCAAAAAGGCCTCGTCCAGGGACAGCGGCTCGATTTTCTCCGTGAAGCGCCCGAAGATCGCCCGGATCTGCGCGCTCACCGCGTGGTAGAGTTCGAAGCGCGTCGGTACCATGATCAACTGCGGGCAAAGCTGCAGCGCTTTGAAAACCGGCATCGCCGAACGGCAGCCATACTTCCGCGCCTCATAGTTTGCCGTCGTCAGCACCCCGCGCCGCGAACTCCCGCCCACCCCCACCGGCTTGCCGCGCAGCGACGGATTCTCGCGCTCCTCGATCGCCGCGTAGAAGCAATCCATGTCGATGTGGATGATCTTGCGCATCGCGGCTCGCCGAAAGCATCGGCGCGGCCAGCGCAATCGGCAAGCATCAGCAACACCGCGCAGCGCACTCCCGTTTAGTAATCAGTGCTTGGTAATTAGTAATTTTCTTCACGCCAGCACCTTCCAATCATGCCTCACCCCCTTCGTGAAGGCATGCAACATCTTCCCGTTCGCATCAATGTGCCGGATCGTCAGCACCTGGCCCGTCAGCGAGAGGTGCGTGAACCCGTTCACCGCCAGCACGGTCGAGCCCTTGCGGATCTTCTCCGGGGTCTTATAGATCCGCGCCCCGCCGCCACCGGAAAGGACGAATGAGGTGCGATGCTTCTCGAACTCCATGTGCTGCAGGTCGTGATCGTGCCCGCAAATGTAGACGTGCACACCGTGCTTCTCCAGCAGCGGCGCGAGATCCCGCACCAGCTCCTTCGTGTCGCCATGGTTCGCATCCGAATACACCGGGTGGTGCCCCGCCACGATCGTGAAGGGCGCACGCTTCGAGGCGAGCTGCTCCTTCAGCCACTTCATCTGCGCCTCCTGCTCCTCCTGCTGCATCCAGCAGGGCCGGTCATTGTGAATCGCGCGGTTGATCGGCTCCCAATTGGTGTCGAGCATCAGCAGGGTGATCTGCGGATTCACCGCCGGCAGATCCACCCGGTAATACTTGGCCGGGAAAGTCCAACGGGTCGGCCGTTCAAGCGAGGCGGCATAGCCAAGCTGGGCCAGCTCGTTGCCCGGCGTATCGTGGTAGTCGTGATTCCCCAGGATCGCCCAGCATGGCCCCGGGAAATCCTTGCCCGGATAGACGTCGGAAAACCCGCTCCGCCAGCGCGGCGACTTCACCCCGCCGGGCATCTTGCCGTAGAAATTGTCGCCAAGCAGGAGTAACCCGTCCGGCTTCTTGCCGAGCGCCGCCGCGTAGCGCTGCATCGCGCGGCCGACCGCCTTTTGCGCGACATCGCCGGTGCCGAAATCCCCGAGCGCCAGCAGGTCGAGCGTCCCGCCAGCCGGGACCGCTTGGGCGGATGCCGGGGCAGCCAAGTTCAACTCCATGAAAACACTGGAGCAAAACAGCGTCTTGAGCGCCCGGCGCCGGTTCATCGGAAAGTGCATGGCATTAGTCAAAACGTCACCAAAAGTCGCAATCAAGGCTACAAAAAGAGGTCGGCTTCATTTCCTTTTCTTCGATCTGCAGAACTCCTTACGCCCGAAGGCTTCCCAAGGTTTAGACATCATTTCACCTTGGAAACAGCCGAACTTGAGACGACAAGTGCGACGTGCCTGAGTTGGTCCGCGTCGAACCCATTGCCCTGCTCCCCACCCCCGCCGGTTGTGCCGTGTTTCTCGGCGACGGGAAGAAATCGATCGTCTTCTACATCGATCTCGCCATCGGAGCCTCGATCAATGCCGCCCTAGCCGGGGAAACCCCGCCCAGGCCGCTTACCCACGACCTCTACCTTTTCACCCTCGAAGCCTTCGGCGCGAAGGTCAGCCGGGCCATCATCGTGGCGCTGGACCGGGAAATTTACTACGCCCGCCTGATCTTGGAGGCGGAAAACGAGATCATGGAGCGCAAGATCGTCGAGCTCGACGCCCGGCCCAGCGACTGCATCGCCATTGCCGTCCGATCGGGGGCCCCGGTCTTCGTGGTCAAGGACTTGTGGGATTCGCTCGACGACATGTCCTCGGTCCTCCAAGACATGAAGGACAAGGGAATGGAGCTAGGCGGCGGCTAGGAGGGCGATGACCCGCCGGTACAATCCTCAGCAAAAAACTCCCCTTGCGCAGCTTCAGACTGCTCCTAATTTCGGAAATCATGCCCGCCAGCCTCCCCAGCTACTTGTCCGAGGAAATCCTGCTCCACCCGGAGAACCGGGAGTTTCCACCCTTCGATCTGGTCCGCCTGCTCGGAACCGTCTTCAAGCCCACGCAGGGCTGTCGCGTCTGTATTTTGACCGACTTCGAAGAGCCCGCGGGGCTGATCAAGGATTTCAATTTCCTCAAGGAAGCCGGTTTCCCCGTGCAGAAGAAGGCCCACGAATCCTTCTACCTCGGCCTGAAGAACGGGGCCATGAAGCAACTCGGCATGCACGGCGGCGAGATGTTCGCCTACAAGGTCACCCACGGCTCGAATCTCGATCTGGAAGACGAGGTCTGGGATACGAATGGCACGAAACTCTCCTTGGATCGGGACATCTATCCGCACTACGACCTGATCCTCTGCATCTCGACCTTCTCCGCCACCGCCCCGCTGACCGCGAAGGCCAAGGAATTCGGCTTCCGGGGAGCAACCCTGCACGGCCTGAATGACATCATCCTCAATTCCGGCCTAGCCGTGGATTACTACGAGGTTTCGGCCGATGCCGAGAAGCTCCGTCTGGCCATGACCAAGGCCGACGAGGTGGAAATCGATTTCGAATTGGAAGACGGCCGGATCCTGACCGCTTGGCTGGGCCTGAATGGCCAGGAGGCGCAGAAGTCCCACGGCCTCTGTCAGGGCAAGAAGCCGGACATCGCGAACCTTCCCGCGGGCGAGGTTTACTTCGTGCCGCAGGACGCCCGCGGCCATTTCCCGATGAAGTATGAGGACGGCACGCTGGGCCTGCTGACGGTCGAAAACCGCTGCATCCTCCGCTCCGACTTGATCCAGGGCAACCAAGCCACCATCGACCGACACAATGCCCGGCTCCAAGATGATCCGATGACCGGCACGCTGGGCGAACTCGGTTTCGGCACCCAGGTCCTGCCGGTTTCCTTCGCCGACATTCAGGATGAGAAAGTCCTCGGCACCTGCCATCTGGCGACCGGTCGCGACGACCATCTCGGCGGGGACATCGTGCCGGAGATGTTCAAGAAGCACGAGAACTCGACTCACGACGACATTCTCTTCGCCCCGCACAAGACGCCGAATTTCAATATCAAGCAGGTGCGGATGAAGCGCGGCACGCAGCGCGAGATCCTGATCGAGAATTTCCGCCCGGCGCGCTACCTGATGGATGCGCTGGCGGGTTGAGTTCCTCACCCAAGCGGTCCAGCGTCGCCCCCATGAAACGCTACCATCGCGTCGAATTCAGCGAACTCCCGCCGATCGAGTGCTCCTGCGGCACCACGCGGCGGGCCTTCGTGGACAAGGACGATGCGCCGGCTTCCGCCCACTATTTGGAAGTAAGCGACGAGCCGCTGAGCCACTACCACCTCAAGACCACCGAGATCTACGTGGTGCTGGAAGGCGAAGGCTTCATCGAGCTCGATGGCGAGATGGTCCCGGTGAAGCCACTCAGCGCGGTCATGATCCAGCCCGGCTGCCGCCATCGTGCGGTCGGAAAAATGAAGATTCTCAATATCCCCGTGCCGAAACACGACGACGCCGACTTCTACTACGACGAAGGCGCTCTGAAACCCGGACAACTCGCCGCCCATTGAACGCCAATCCCTACGAGAGCAGCCGCCTGCTCGCTGAATACCTGCTCTTCCATTACGGCGCGGCAAACGAAATCCTGCCGGAGGAGTCGCCCGCGGGAATGCGCGAGGCGCTGGATTTCGCGGTCCGGACCACGAAACATTTCTCACCGGGTCAGGTGGCGCGGACCTTGGATCTGGGCTGCGCGGTCGGCCGCTCGACCTACGAGCTTTCCCGCGACAGCAGCGAGACGCTGGGAATCGATTATTCGCACAGCTTCATCCACGCGGCGCTCGAGCTGGCGATAGGGCCACTCTCCTACGAGCGCCTGGACGAGGCCAAGCTCCGGACCGCGCTCGAAGCACGGATTCCCGCCGGCCTACCGGTGGGAGAGGTCAGCTTCGAGACCGGCGACGCGATGGCCCTGCGGCCGGATCTCGGGGATTTCGACCGGGTCCACGCGGCGAATCTGCTCTGCCGGCTGGGTTTCCCGGCCATGCTGCTCAAGCGCTTGCCCGACCTCGTCCGGCCCGGCGGAGAGCTGGTACTCGCCACGCCCTGCACCTGGCTGGGGGAATTCACACCGCCGGAGAATTGGCCGGTGGGCAGCACCCTCGATTGGCTGACCGACGAGTTGGCCCGGGACTTCGAACTGCTCAAGGTGACCGATGAACCCTTCCTGATCCGGGAAACGGCGCGGAAGTTCCAGTGGACCCGCTCAATGCTGACGGTGTGGCGGAAGAGGTAGCGCGGCGGCAAGGCTTGTGAAGGCCTCTGATTTTAACCGCGAAAAGGCGCGAAAGAGACGCGAAATTTGAAAGGCAGGAAAGACTGGGATTCAATGCCTGCCTTGATTTTCCCGGCTGTTTAGGTTTCGCGAAGTTTCGCGCCCTTTCGCGGTTAAAATAAGTCTTAGCCGACCCTCACCCTCTCACTACTTGCGAAGAAGAGGATGCCCACCCTTCGCCTCGGTGATATGCGGCGGGCGCAGGTAGACCGGCTGCGGCGGCAGGGCCGATAGGCGCGCGATTTCAGCGGTGGATAGGCGCAACCAGACCCCCGCCAGACGGACGGCATCCGGATGCTCCAATAAAATGCGTTCCGCGATTTCCGGGGACAGTCCTAGCTTCTGGACCGATTCCAGGGAGAACAGCGAGACATCCCCGGCCTCCCGGATCTCCGTCTCCAGTTCCCCCGCGGAACAAAGTTCGGGTTCCCGAATTAACAACCCGTCCTCGATCACCGCCCGCCAAGCACTCCCCCGCCGGGCATCGCCGATGGCAATCACCCTCCCCTTCCCCGCCGCCGGCACGGCTAACAGGGAGCAGAGCCCGACCGCCGGGCAGCCGTGGACCAGCGCGACCCCTTGCCCCGCCGCGATCCCGACCCGGGTCCCGCTGTAGCTCCCGGGACCGGTCCCGATCACCACCGCAGCCAGATTTTCCCCCGCTGCCAGACAGGCCAGAGCCCGCTGCAGCGGCGCGAAGAGCAGCGCATTGTGGCTGCGGTCGCCGGTGAAGGCCTCCTCGCGGACCACGCTGCTGCCACGCAGCAAGGCCAGCGAGGCACGGGGCGTGCTACTTTCGATAAACAGTCGGGCGGCGTCCGGCACGGCAGCAAGCATCCGCAATCCCCTTCCCACGGCAACCCCCGAGTCTCCCGAAAATCCGCGGGCGGCGGGGCTTTCCCGCGGGACCGGGATTCCCCTTGCAGGGGTCCGCGCTACCCGCTTTGTTCCGTGCAAATTAAGCACCCGTAACCCGTCTCACCAACCCCATGACCGACTACGCCAAAGGCCTCGAAGGAGTCATCGCCAATGAATCCGCTCTCAGTAATGTGGAGGGTGCCGAAGGCCGCCTGACGTATTTGGGTCACACGATCAACGACTTGGTCGAAAATTGCTGCTATGAGGAAATCGTTTTCCTGCTGCACAAGGGCCGGCTGCCGAAACAGGCGGAACTCGACGCGATCCAGAAGCGCCTGCGCGGCGACCGCGAGCTGCCGGCCGGGGTGATCGAATTCCTCAAGAACGCGCCGAAGGACGCGAACCCGATGGACGTGGTCCGCACCGGCGTCTCGATGCTCGGTCTCTACGACAAGCGGGCGACCATCGGCGCGCCGGACTTGGGCAAGGTGGAAGAAGTCGGGCTCTCGCTGGTGGCGAAGGTGCCGGTGATCGTCGCCGCCTTCCATCGCTTCCGCCAGGGCCTGGAACTGCCGCCGATCCGCGAGGACCTTTCGGAAGCCGCGCATTTCCTCTATCTCGTCAATGGTGAAGCCCCGAGCGAAACGGCGACCCGCACCCTCGACGTGGCCTACATCCTCCATGCCGACCACGGCATGAATGCCTCCACTTTCGCCGCCCGCGTGACCATCGCGACGCTTTCGGACGTTTACTCCGCCATCACCTCCGCCGTCGGCACCCTCAAGGGCCCGCTCCACGGCGGCGCGAACGAAGGCGTGATCCACATGCTCCAGGAAATCGGCGAGCTGTCGAAGGTCGACGCCTACATCGAAGGCAAGCTGGAGCGGAAGGAGAAGATCATGGGCATCGGCCACCGCGTCTACAAGGTGCTCGATCCGCGCGCCCCGCACCTCCAGAAGCTCGGCAGCCAGCTCACCGCCGAACTCGGCGAGCCGAAGTGGATCCAGATGTCCGACCGCATCGCCGAGATCATGCGGGAGCGCAAGGGCCTCAACGCGAACGTCGATTTCTACTCGGCCACCGTCTACTACTCGCTGGGCATCCCGACCGACCTCTTCACCCCGATCTTCGCCATCTCCCGCACCTCCGGCTGGACCGCCCAGGTGCTCGAGCAATTGCGCGACAGCCGCCTGTATCGCCCGCTGACCCTCTACATCGGACCGAAGGGCCCAGTGCCCGTGCTGCCGATCGCGGAGCGGTGATACGGGTTAGGCGCGACAAGGTCGTTTCAACGGTCAACGGGCAGCAGCTTGCGCTCCCCGAGTAGCTCCGCCCAGCGGGGTTCGAAGACTTCCGAGGCGGGTATCGGGACGCCGTTGTCGGGATAGTCCCCTGCCCCCAAGCCCCTACCGGCGCCGCTGCCGCCGACCTCGGTGGTCGCAGCCAGGCCGTTTGCGTTGCGCGTGATTAGAAAGAGGATCTCTTTCGTAGGGGAGCGGAAGTAAAAGTTTTCCCAGTTGATGCTGCCGATCAATGCCTCGGCAATCTCGGGCGCGAGGGAGCTGCGGAGCCCGGCCTTCGCCTCCTCCGAGATGTGCTTGGAGGGATCTTCCATTCCGGATTGATCGAGGAGGATTCCCGATTCATCCGCACGGGCGACTTTGACGTGCAACTTCTCCGCCTTGAGCATTTCGGCAGTCGCCTTCGACATCACGGCCATGACATCGTTTCGCTCGCGGTCGCCCACCCCCATCAAGGTTAGAGCGTTCGTCATCTTCTTGTCGATGTTGGTGAAGTCGCTGCTGGCAAATTCGCGTTCCTTTAGGATCTTGGCTATGGATCCGAGCGGGACAGTGATGAGGGTTTAAGAACCGCTGCGCGCTTTCGGAACCCGGGCCGAGCGAGCCTTCGTAGGGCCGACTTCTTCTTCCGCCGAGGGCGGGGGGAGGGAGGGCTCTGTTTGAGTGAGCTCACCCTGGTGCGTGGCGCGGGAAGGATCTCTCCCGGCTCCGGTCGAGCTACTTTCCTTTTCCGAGAGATAGACGGCGCCTCCGAAAAGGAGAGCGGCAGCGGCGATGGCTGCGGACAATTTGACAGTGGCTGATGTGGTCATGGTCGTGATCGTGAGGAAATGGTGAAGAACGAGGGCGCGGCGAGAGGTGCTATCTGGAGCACGGTAGCCGCCAGCACCGCGGCAGAGGCGGGTGGCACGCACAGGGAGTGCGCGGCGAGCAGGCTGCCGAGGACAGCACCGGAAACGTTCACCCCCCGGCGCTTGAAATGGTTTCCCAGCCGCTCGAGCGCCCGCTGCAATTGCTTGCGCAAGGCGGCCTGGCTGCGACCGGTGAGCGAGCCGATCTGCGGGTAATCCAAAGCTTCGAAATAGCGCAGTACCACCAGTTGCCGGTCGGCCGCCGTGAGTTTTTGAAGGGCCTCATCGAGGTGAGCTTCGACCTGCCGCCATTCGGGAATTCCCTCGGGTGTCTTCATGGTGGAATAGCGGCTCATCAGTTCACGCCGGCGGACTTCCTTTCTCGCGAGATTGGAATGCGCAGCGATGCAGCCAGCCAGCCAGTTGATCGGGAGCGATCGCGGAGGCCTTGCGCGCCAGCATGATGAAGACCTGCTGGGTGACATCCTGTGCCATCGCATGGCTTTGGAGCCGCCGCAGGGCCACGCCATGGACCATCGCGGAATGGCGGTCGAGGAGCTTCCGGAAGGACGGCTCATCGCGCGTTGCAACGAAGCGTTGCAGGTCGCGGTGGTCGTCGCTTGGTTCTCCCTTCATTCATCCATAATACGTCATGGCGGAAAGTGGCTGTGACTTTTTTCTGTTCGTGGGACTCGATGGTGCCTTGGCGAAGGCTCTCGCAGATCCTGGTATCTGTCGCGGAAGCGGGGACAAGAGTGTCCCCTCTCCTCATGCATCCATCAGTGCGGAGCGCTCCTTGATCTTCGCGATCGCCCATGAGGCGTGCTCGGCGACGAGAGAGTCGGGATCTCGCGCCGCGATCTCCAAGGCGGCCAGGTCGTCGGCATTCCCAGTGTTGCCGAGCACCACGCAAACATTGCGCAGGAAGCGCGGGCGCTTGATGCGCTTGATCGGGGACTTGGAGAAGAGAGCGCGGAATTCCTCGTCTGTTAGAGCGAGGAACTCGCGTGGCTTCATCGCGAAAACGGCCTCCCGCGCATGGAAGCGGGATTCGCGGGAGAGTTTGGCGAATTTGTTCCAAGGGCAGACTTCGAGGCATTCGTCGCAGCCGTAGAGGCGGTCGCCGATAGCTTCGCGGAATTCCTCAGGGATCGGGCCCTTGTGCTCGATGGTGAGGTAGGAGATGCAGCGCCGGGCATCGACGCGGTGCGGGGCGGTGATCGCATTCGTCGGGCAGGCGACGATGCAGCGGGTGCATTTGCCACAGTGATCGCCGAAGGGTGCATCCGGCGGCAGTTCAAGGGTGGTCAGCAGCTCGGCGAGGAAGAACCAGGTGCCGAGATCGCGGTGGATCTGGACGGTAGATTTCCCATTCCAGCCGAGGCCGGCGGCGCTGGCGTGATCGCGCTCCAGCACCGGGCCGGTATCGACGTAGAAGCGCTGCGTGCCGCCGAGCGCCTGCATGCCCTCGTCCATGCGACGCAGCATCTTCTCGACGATATCGTGGTAGTCGTCGTTCCACGCGTAACGGGCGATGCGGTAGCCTTCCGCGGGATTACTACCGGGATAGTAGTTCAGCGCCAGCGTCACGACCGAGCGGCAGCCGGCGAGCACCTCGCGCGGATCGCAGCGGCGCTCGGGGGTCCGCTCCATCCAGGCCATGTCGCCGTGGCAGCCGTCGGCGATCCATTCGCGGAAGTTCCCGGCATGCTGCGCCTCCGCCGCCGCTGCGATGCGGCAGTCATCGAAGCCGACCTCGCGGGCGAGGGCTTTGATGGCTTCGGCGGGTTGCATGGGAGAACGATGCACCGCGGGGGAGGAATCGCCAAGTGAAGAGGAGCCCTCGAGCGCCCCGCTACAATTTGTGACAAGCGTGGATTTGACACCGCTCCCCGGGCCTCCTTCCCTCGGACCCATGAACTTGAAAAGTCTCGGGCTCGGCACGCTCCTCCTTTGCCTCGCGCTGCCGGCGTCCGCCACGATCGTCGGAACCTTCAATATCCGCTACGACAACAACGGCGATGTGAAGTCCGGCAACAGCTGGAAGCAGCGCGCCCCGATCATCGCGAACCTGATCCGCTTCCACGACTTCGACATCCTGGGGACCCAGGAAGGCCAGCCGCACCAGATGGAGGAATTGTGCGGACTTCTGCCCGAATACGGCTGCTCCAAGCACGGTCGGGACGATGGCAAGAGCGCCGGAGAGCACGCGGGGATCTACTTCAAGAAGGACAAATACGAGCTACTCGAAGACGGTTTCTTCTGGATTTCCGAACACCCCGACCAAGCCGCCCCCGGCTGGGATGCGATGTTCCCGCGGATCTGCGGCTGGGCGAAGCTGAAGCGGAAGGCCGACGCGAAGGAAGTCTTCTTCTTCACCCTGCACATGGACCACCGCGGTGCCGTCTCCCGCATACAAGGCGCGAGCGTGGTCCTCAAGAAGATCGACGAGATCGCGGGGCAAAACCCTGCCTATCTGACCGGCGATTTCAATAGCGACCAGAACAGCGAGGGCTACGCGATCTTCAAAGGCTCCCCGCGCTTCGCGGATTCATTCGATACCGCCACCGTCCGCTTCGCTCCGAACGGCACGGCGAACGGATTCAACGTGAACGCGATGACGGAGAGCCGGATCGATCACGTCTTCGTCGGCAAGGGCGTTCCGGTGCGGCGCTACGGCGTGCTCACGGATACCTACCGCATCACCCGCGAGCCGGATCCGGAGGAAAGCACGTCGGGGAGTTTCCCGAAAGAGGTGAAGTTCGAGCAATTCGAAGCCCGCCTGCCCTCCGACCACTTCCCGGTGCTGGTGGAGACGGTGGATTAACGGCAGGGACCTCTCCGAAAGGTCCGGCTGGGAGCGGCAGCAGCAGGCGACTAACAAGCGCTTTTCAGAGGCGGCACGCCATTCGCCGGACCGCTTGGAAAGCGGTCCCTGCCTATACGTCCTCTCAAGCCTGAGCGCTGAAGTGGTAGCGCGCGCTTTCCAAGATCCCACAGGCGATCTCCTCGGTCTCCAAGCCCGCGGTCTCCAACTCCAAATCCGCGATGTCGTGGTAGAGCGGGCTACGCTCCAGCAGGAGTTGCTCGACCTTCGCGCGCGGATCGGCGGTCTGCAGCAGCGGCCGGTCGCGGTTCCGCGAGGTGCGCTGGAGGATCACATCCACCGGGGCTTGCAGCCAGACGACGTAGCCCAGCTTGGAGAGCGCCTTCCGATTGGCCTTCCGGCAGACGATGCCGCCGCCGGTGGCAATGATCCGGCGCGGGGTATGCGGAGCGGAGAGTTCCTGCAGGATCGCGCTTTCGAGGTCGCGGAAGGCCTGCTCGCCGCGGCGGGCGAAGATTTCCGGAATCGTCATCCCGGTCTTCTCCTCGATCAGGTGGTCGGTATCGATCATCGGGTAGCCGAGCAGCCCCTGGAGCTTGCGGCCGACGGTGGATTTCCCGCAGCCCATCAAGCCAATCAGCACGATGTTTTTCGGCAGGCCGTCCACAGGATTCATGGCGGCATCGTAACCGCGCCCCTCCCCCGCGCAAAGTGCCAAGTATGGGATTTGTAAATACGGGCTGGCCCGCGCCCGCCCGTCCGCATCAAGCTTCGCCCGTGCCCGAGACCCGCATCATCTCCGTCGACGAAGAAGACATGAAGACCGCCGTCGAGGAGGCCGTGGCCCTTCTCGCCCAAGGCGAAGTGGTGGCCCTGCCGACTGAGACGGTCTACGGGCTGGCCGCGGATGCCTTCAATGCGGACGCTGTGGCCAAGGTCTTCGCCGCCAAGGAGCGACCGGCCTTCGACCCGCTGATCGTCCACATTTCCTCCTTCAAGGAGCTGGCCGAGGTGGCCGAGGTTCCGGAAGACATCTCCGCACTGGTCAAGAGCCTGGCCGGGGCCTTCTGGCCCGGGCCGCTCACGATCATCCTGCCGAAAACCGCCAATGTGCCGGATCTGGTCACAAGCGGACTGCCGACGGTGGCGGTGCGGCAGAGCGGAAACATCATTTTCCGGAACGTGGGCAAGGCCCTCGGCCGGCCGATCGCGGCCCCGAGCGCGAACCGCTTCGGGCGGATTTCCCCAACTTCCGCGAGCGCGGTCATGAAAGAGCTGGACGGCCGGATTCCCCTGATCATCGACGGCGGTGCCTGCCGGGAGGGAATCGAGAGCACCATCGTGACCCTCGAGGCCCGCGGCGAGCAGAGACCGGTGATCCACATCCTGCGGGCAGGCCCGGTGACCAAGGAGGAGCTCCAGAAATTCGGCAAGGTGGTGATCGAGAAGAAGGTCAGCGACCGCCCGGATGCGCCGGGACAGCTCGCCAGCCACTACGCGCCCCGGACGCCGCTGCTGATGTTCGACAAGCCGGAGGACTTCCGCCCGGAGCCCGGCAAGAAATACGGCCTGCTGAGCTACCGCGGCGACCCGAAGGCCGGCTACATCGATCTTCACGAGTGGGAGATCGTCGAGGAACTCAGCCCCGGCAGCGGCAAGCTGATGGAGGCGGCCCTGCGACTCTTCCACGTGATGCGGGTGCTCGACGAGGAAGGCCTCGACGCGATCGTGGCCGAGCCGGTGAGCGAGACCGGCCTGGGCGTGGCGATCATGGACCGCCTGAGGCGGGCCGCGGCACCGAGGTAGGCCCGGTCTTGCGTGTGTTAGGATCGCGCCTATTTTCGGAGCGCGGCAGAATGAACAAGCCTCTCCCAACCGGCACCCCTATCGCGGGTGCCGAAGCATTTCTCACGGAATTCGCCCGGACCTTCGTCCACAAGGCTTTCCGAGAACGCTTCGTGCATGAGGCTCTCAAAAAGAACGCCCGGCTTCACTCCCGGATCTGCCACGAAATTGAAGATGTCTTCCCTACCTCCTGCGCTGGTGGAGAGCCATCCTTCGCGGCAGATGACCCCTGCATCCCGATCTGCGGGACCGCCTGCGATTTGCAGGAGACGCGCTGGGTTGATCTTTCGGTGTATGTGAAGCGCGGCTTTGGCGCTCTCATCGCATCCGCAGCGGGCGATCGGTTTTACGCCGAGACGGAGTCGGACTACGGATTTCCCTACAAAACTTACACCGGCTCGAAACATCGGGCTGCTTCAGCCTGAATTAAGGAGTGCCGCCCCATGCGCCGGAAAAAAGTCATCGTACAAGCCTTAGTGACCCTGCTCCTCCTCTGGGGCGTGGTCGCATCGGTGCGCGCCTTCGCGACCTCGAAGCAGATTACCGCCGAAAAGGTCGCCGCGGTGGTGAATGAGGCCGGCTTCGAGGATTGGTCGGGGCAGTCTTCCCCACTCGACGCCGATCGCGCCAAGCAGCGCGAGAAGAAGATTCGCGAGATCTCCGGCCTGATCAACCGCCTCGACTTCGCCGAGCGCGAGAAGAACCGCGACGAGCGCTCCGGCGAAAAACTCTACCGCCGGATGACCCCGGACGAAAAGAAGCTCTTCATCGACCTGACCGTGCGCGAGTCGATGGGCAAGTTCATGGAGGCGCTCGACCAATTGCCGCCGGAGAAGCGCAAGCAATTCGTCCAGCAGGGCCTGAAGGAGATCGAAAGCGGCAGGACCGGCGAGGACATGGCGCGCGCCGCGGAACTGGACAAGAATTTGTTAGAGACGATCACCAACGAGGGCATGCGGGCTTACTTCGAGAAGGCCAGCGCGGATACCAAACTTGATCTCGCGCCGCTCATGGAATCCATGAACGAGGTCATGCAGGGGCTGCGCGGGCAGGAATTCGGACCCGGCGCACGATGAGCAAGCTTCCCCGCAGACCGGCAGGTTTCACGCTCACCGAGCTGCTGGTGACGCTGCTGATCCTGACGGTGCTGGCGGGCATCGCCTTCCCGATCGGCAGCGCGGTGATGGCACGCTCGCGCAGCGCGGCCTGCATCTCGAACCTGCGGCAGATCGGCGTCGGCCTGGAGGCCTACCTGCAGGACCACGCACAGACGATGCCGAACATTGCCGCCGGCCGGAAGTCGAAGGGGGAGGACACGCCGGTGTTAGAGACCGAGCTCGCCGCCTACCTCCCGAATCCCGAGGGCTTCCACTGCCCCGCCGATCACGAGATCTTCGAGAAGAGCGGCTGCAGCTACATCTGGAACAGCACCCAGAGCGGCCGGCACCGCAACAAGCTGGAGTTCTTCGGCAAGTCCGGAGCGGATAAGCGCATTCCATTGATCACAGACAAAGAGGACTGGCACCCCGGCGAAACCGGCACGAACTTCCTCTATGCCGACCTCTCCGCCTCCGCCAAGGTCAAGTTCGGCACCAACCGTTAGACCCATGCTCAGCGTCACCGGCCTCTACAAATCCTTCGGCGGCAAGCCCGCGCTGCAGGACGTGTCCTTCAAGGTGGAGCCGGGCGAAATCCACGGCCTGCTCGGCCACAACGGAGCAGGCAAGAGCACCTCGCTGGGCATCATCCTCGGGATGGTCGAGCCGGACCGCGGCGAGGCGCTGATCGGCGGCGTCTCGGTGCAGAAGGATCACGCCGGAGCATTGAGGCAGGTCGGCGCGATCTTCGAGAGCCCGGCCTTCTACGAATACCTCTCGGGGTGGGAAAATCTCCGGATCCTGGCGAGCTACTCGGGCCGCTTCGACGAAAAGGAAGCGCGCCACGTCGTCGCGCAAGTCGGGCTGACCACGCGCATCCGCTCGAAGGTCGGCTCCTATTCCCACGGCATGCGCCAGCGGCTCGCGCTCGCCCAAGCCCTCCTGCCGGAGCCGAAGGTCCTGCTGTTAGACGAGCCGACCGACGGGCTCGATCCGGAGGGCATCAAGTGGTTCCGCGATTTCATCCTGGGCCTGCGAAAGGAGCGGGGCATCACCGTGCTCTTCAATTCCCATCTTCTGGCAGAGGTCGAGCAGATGTGCGACCGCGTGACGATCCTCCAGGAAGGAAGACTTGTCTATGAGGGCACCCTCCAGTCACTCCGCGACGAGGCTCCCGTTTACGAGGTTGCGCTCGAGCCTTGGAATGATGCCAGGACCTTCCTCGAACTGAATGGCGTCAAGGTGCTAAGCCCGGGGAAGATCGCCCTGCCGGCTGAGCTCGACCCGGCGATCATCGTCGCCGCGCTGGTCGGCAGCGGCATCCGCGTCTCCGCCTTCGCGCCGGTGCGGCGATCGCTGGAGGACCTTTACCTCGAAATCACCTCGAAGCCCTCGAAGGAACAGGCCCTGCCGTTTCTCCCGCTCCCATGAATTTCCTCATCCAGCTGTTAGGCGAGCTACGCAAACTCTTCGGGCGCCGCCGGACCTACATGGGCTATGTGGTCTTCCTGGTGATGGAAGCGATCATCCTCACGGTGTTCAAGTTACCCGCCAGCCAGCGCAGCATGCGCGAGTTGATTGAGAGGAATGGTCTTGGCTTCACCGAATACTATAGCTCGCTCACCGTGACCTACTGGATCATGGGTTTCAGCATGTTCCTGCTCGGATCGATTTATTTCGCGCTGGTGGCCGGGGACATCGTGGCGAAAGAATCGGAAGACGGGAACTTGCGACTGGTTCTAGCCAGGCCGGTATCGCGGCTGAGAATCTTGCTGCTGAAGTACTCCGCCGTCTCCCTCTACACCGTGAGCTTCGTGATCTTCGTCGGAATCACGGGCTACGCCATGGCGGTGATGGCGCTCGGCTGGGATGGCGGACTCTTCATCTGGAACTTCAAGATGAAAGTTTTCTCCGCATTCCCGAGGGATGAGGGATTCGCCCGCATCGCGATGTCGTCGATCGGGATCGGGCTCAGCATGATCACCCTGTCCTCGATCGCCTTCATGTTTTCCTGCTTCAAGATGAAGCCGGCGGCGGCGACGATTGTCGCGCTCAGCATCCTCTTCGTGGATATGGTCCTGCAGGAGTTTCCCTTCTTCAAACCCTACGAGCAGTACTTCATAACCTGGCGGATGAGCAACTGGGTCTACCTCCTGGAGAACAATATCTCCTGGGCCAAGCTGGCGGGGTCCTACGCCTTTCTCTTCGGGCTGAACGCCACGCTTTTCCTGATCGGCTACACCGTGTTCCGGCTGCGGGATTTCAAGACCTGACCTGAGCCAAACGGCTAAAAACGCAGCGGGCGGCCGGCAGGTCACCGAGGGTCGCCTTCCCCGGAGTTGCCGACCGCCCGCAGAGAGGGAGATCGTTTCGCTTGTTGTGTTGGGTTCCGTGAGGAACAAGCGCACATTGCCATGGATTTCGGCCCCTGCGTATTCCCTGATCGCGTAGGGTCTCGCCGAATTAATGATTTTCGCCGTTTCCAGGAGCGGGATGCCGCCCGAGGATGGCCGCGAAATGCGGGACGACACGCGACGTTGGATCGAGGCCGACAAGGAACACTGCTGGCACCCTTTTACCCCGCAGGCTGCTTGGGAACAGGGCGAGCCGCTGGTGCTGGTGCGCGGCGAGGGCGCCTGGCTGTGGGATTCGGAGGGCCGGAAATACCTCGATGGCAACTCGTCGATCTGGACGAACATCCACGGCCACAATCATCCGGCGCTGAATGCGGCGCTGGTGAAGCAGCTCGGCGAGGTGGCGCACACTTCCTACCTGGGCTTCGCAAATCCCCGCGCCAGCGAACTCGCGGAGCGGCTCTGCGGCTTCTTTCCCGCGGGCACCCTCGAGCGCGTCTTCTTCTCCGACGACGGCTCGACGGCGATCGAATGCGCGATGAAAATGGCGATCCAGTATCGCCAGCAGACCGGCGAGCCTGAGCGCAGCGGCTTCATCGCCTTCGAGCAAGCCTACCACGGCGACACGATGGGCGCGGCATCGCTGGGCGGCGTGCCGCGCTTTCACGAGCGCTTCCGGAAGCACGGCGTGCCGGTGACTTTCGTCAGCGACATGCGTTCGCTGGCCGCCCTTCCGGCCGAGCTTGTCCAAGACACCTGCGCGGTGGTGATCGAGCCTCTCATCCAAGGCGTGAACGAAATGCGTCCTTGGCCCCAGGGCATGCTCCGCGAACTGCGTGCGTGGTGCGACCGCCATGGCGTCCACCTGATCCTCGACGAAGTGATGACCGGCTTCGGCCGGACCGGGAAGATGTTCGCCTGTCAGCACGAGAACGTCATACCGGACTTCCTCTGCCTCGCTAAAGGCCTGACCGGCGGCTACATGCCGATGGCGGCGACGCTGACCACGGCGGAGGTTTACACGGCATTCCTCGGCGCGGCGGAGAATGCTTTCTACTACGGGCATAGTTATACCGCGAATCCACTGGGTTGCGCGGTGGCCCTCGCCAACCTCGACCTCTTCGAGAGCTCGAAGGTCTTGGAGCAACTGGACGGAAAGATCCGCCTCCTCGCAGAATTGCTCGCAGGCTTGAAAAAACCCGCCGTGAAAGAGATCCGCCAATGCGGCTTCGTCGCCGGGATCGAGCTCCAGGAAGGCATGGGAACCAAGGCCTGCCTCGCGATGCGCGAGCACGGCCTCCTAACCCGGCCGATCCGCGACACCGTCGTGCTCATGCTGCCGCTCTGCGTGACAGAGGAGGAAATCGGCTTGGCCGTGGAAGCGGTCCGCCAAAGCGTGGAATCTTAGCCAATCGGACAGCTCTTCCGCTGGGAGTGCGGAGCCACCGGCCCGCAGAATGGTCCCACGCTGCCGTCTGCAGGAAGAGCCCGCGGTATCCCAGCGCCAGTATCCACCCAAGCCGCAAGATGCCCCTTGCCCAAAAGGTAGCTTCTGCGGGCCGGAGGCTCCGCCCTCCGGCGGAAGAGCCGTCTCTTGAGGCAGCACCTCACATCTCCCCGAACAAATCCATCTGCGGCGGATTCGGCTCCGGCATCATCGGCTGCCGCGTGTTCTTCGCCTTCGGCCCCTGCTTCTTCGCGTCCGGCTTCGTCGAATGCAGCTCAAGGTGCGAGAGAATCATCTTCGCCCGCTCGATGATCGGCTTCGGCAAGCCCGCCAAGCGCGCGACCTGGATGCCATAGCTCTTGTCCGCGGCTCCCGGCTGGATCTTGCGCAGGAAGATGATCTCGTCGTTCCACTCGCGCACCGCGACATTGAAATTCGCCACCGCGGCCCGCGTGTTCGCGAGATCCGTCAGCTCGTGGTAATGCGTTGCGAAAAGCGTCCGGCACGCAATCACATCGTGCAGATGCTCCGCCACCGCCCACGCGATCGAAAGCCCGTCGAAGGTCGCCGTGCCGCGCCCGATCTCATCCAGAATCACCAGCGATTTGTCCGTCGCATGATTCAGAATCAGCGCCGTCTCGTTCATCTCGACCATGAAGGTGGATTGCCCGCGCGAGAGATCGTCGGAAGCGCCCACCCGGCAGAAAATCCGGTCCACCATCCCCACCGCCGCGCTCTCCGCCGGCACGAAAGCCCCGACCTGCGCCATCAGCGTGATCAGCGCGACCTGCCGGATGTAGGTCGATTTACCCGCCATGTTCGGACCTGTTAGAATCTGCAACAGGCTGTCGGCAGGATCGAAGCCCGTGTCATTCGGCACGAACTTCTCCTCCACCAGCGTCTGCTCCAACACCGGATGGCGGCCATTGACGATCGTCAGCGAGCGCGAGTCATCCAGCGCCGGCCGCACGTGCCCGTGGAGCTGCGCGGTCTCGGCCAGCCCGCACAGCACGTCGATCTCCGCGATCGCCGCTCCCGTCTGTTGGAGCGCCGCGAGGTGTGCGCAGACCTCCGCCCGGAGCAGGAGGAAGAGTTCCTGCTCAAGCTGCTTCGAGCGCTCCTCCGCGCCCAGCACCTTGTTCTCCATCTCCTTCAGCGCCGGCGTGATGTAGCGCTCGCAATTCGACATCGTTTGCTTGCGCGTGTAGTCGTCCGGCACCTTCGCCAGCTTCGAGGACGTGATCTCGATGAAGTAGCCGAAGACGTTGTTGAACTTCACCTTCAGCGACTCGATCCCGGTGCGCTTGCGCTCGTCTTCCTGGAGCTTCGCGATCCATGACTTGCCATCGCGCGAGAGCGATCGCAGCTCATCGAGCTCCGCCGAATGACCATCGCGGATCATGCCGCCATCCTTGAGATTCGCCGGCGGCTCGTCCGCAAGCGAAGCTTGGAGGTGATTGACCAGCTCGGGAAAGGATTGGGGAGCGGGGAGTGCGGAGCGCGGAATGGAAAGCGCGGACAAGTCCTCGACCAGCTCCGGAATCTGCCCCAGGGATAGCGCCAGCGACTGCAGGTCCCGCGCATTCCCCGCCCCCTGCGAAAGACGCCCCACGGTGCGCTCGATATCGCGGATCCCTTGCAGCGATTCCCGGCACTTCGAGAGGATGAACGGCTGCTCTAACAACGCTGCAATGAAATCGTGACGGCAGCCCAATGCCTCCCGGTCGCGCAACGGATGCAGGATCCAATCCCGCAAAAGCCGCGCACCCATCGGCGTCTTCGTGCGGTCCAAAGCCCCCAGCAGAGTATGCTTCTTGCCGGAGCGCGAATCGATCAAATCCAGATTCCGCTGCGACGCAGCATCGATCAGCACATGCCGCGAATTCTCCCGCAGCCGCAAGGCTCGCAAGTGCTCGCAAGGCCGCCGCAGCTGATGAACCAGATAATGCAGGATCGCCCCCGCCGCCGCCACCGCCGCATGCGCCTCGCCACAACCGTAGCCATCCAGCGAATGCACGCCGAAGTGATCGCACAGCATCTGCCGCGCGGGATCAGGCAGGAAGGCGTAGCCATCGTAAGGCTGCGATACCGGCAGCATCCCGAAGAGCGCGATCTGCTCGTCGGAAATCAGCAACTCGGACGGCGTCAACCGCGCCAACTCATCGTCGAGCAAGCCTTGATCGGCGAACTCCGCGACCGTGAACTCCCCGGTGGAGTGATCCACGCAGGCCAAGCCGCGCATCTTCCCGAGATGAAACACCGCCGCGAGGTAGTTCGGCCGCTGGTCGTCGAGCAGGTGAGTCTCGATGATCGACCCGGCGGAGATGATCCGCGCGATCTCCCGCTCCACGATTTTCCCCGGCTTCGGCTCGCTCGTCTGCTCCGCGATCGCCACCCGCTTCCCCGCCCGCACCAGCTTGGCGATGTAGTTGTCTGCCGCATGATACGGCACCCCGCACATCGGGATCAGGTTGCGCTTGGTGAGGGCTACATTGAGGATCGGCGCGGCGGTCTTCGCATCCTCGAAGAACATCTCGTAGAAGTCCCCCAGCCGGTAGAGCAGCAACACGTCGTCAGGCAGCGAGCGGCGCATCGCTTGATACTGCGCCATCATCGGAGTGAGCGTCGGTGCGGACATCTGCCGGGAGTTTGGGGAGGCGGCGGCGGCGGGGAAAGGCGAAGTTTGGACTTCGCACGCGGAACTCCGGAGTTTGAACGGAAAAGTCGGTATTTGAACCGCCAAGACGCCCAGAGCGCCAAATCCCTGCACCGCGACCATGAGTTGGACATCCGCCGAAATCCCCCGACCTTCGCACCATGCTCCGCCGCCTGATCCTCGCCCTTCTGACCCTCTCCCTCGCGAGCTGCATCAGCGGCCAGTCATCCGAAGACTACGCGGAGACCCGCCGCCAAAAACTCCTGGAGATGTATCCCGTGGGCAAGACACCCGGAAGGACATCGCCACCCGCTTCGGACGCGCCCCCGAAGTCGCACGCACCCGGCCTGCCAAGGGCTGGGAAGCCGAGCAGGACTGGTGGATCCGCAGTTACGCCACCAAGGCCGAGCAGCGCATCCATCGCAAGATCCCCAAGCTCGAACGCTACTTCGGTACCGATGGCCTGTTCTCCCTCTGCTACTGCTGGTTCTACTACGATTCCCGGGGTCGTCTCATCGATGCGGAATGGCAGTGGAGCAGCGATTGAGAACGCCACGCCGCCGCTTCATCGCGATCACGGCGCGAACATCAGCGAACCCTGCTCCAGATGCCCGCGGTATTGCGCGAGTTGGGCCGCATCCAGCACCCCGTTCATGCGGTTCACCTTGGCATCGACCCGGGCCTGATGCTCTTCCCGCATCCGGCTCATTGCGTCTTCGTGATTCACCGGACCTCCTCCGGCGGCCTTGACGGCCACCACCTTGCTGACCTCCGCGACACCGCCGATCTCCATGTGAGACGTTAAGCCGAAGCCCTCCACCAGCTCCAACGCGGACTCGTTGCCCGTCTCGTTCCGGGCCTCGTTCTGCAGGATTTCGTAAACCGCATCGCGCTGATCGGGCCGGATCTCGACCGCTTCATTCAGCGATGCCATCTCGCGCAGCGCACGCGCTTCGATCTTCTGATTGCGCTCCGCCTCCTTGAGCTTCGCATAGTCCTCTGCCTGCTCCGTGCTCAGCAGATCCTTCATGAGATCGTCGAGGCTGCCCTTGGACTCCGGCAATTGGCGATCCACCATCACGCCCTTGCCATCCACCCCCGTGGTGACGGTTGTATTCGGCGTTTGCTTGTCGAAGTAATCGCGCAGCTTCGCCTCCTGCTGCGCGTTCAGCCCGAGCTTCGCCACCAGGCTGGCGATCCGCACTTCATTGCGTTTGTCCTGCTGCTCCTGCATCACCTCCGCCATCTTCTCCGCATACTTGAGAGACATGATCTCCGGCTTCTTCTCCCCGGCCGGCGGGCGGACGCGCGACTTCCCCGGCTCCGCTTCGCCACCCTCCCCTTGGCCGGCCATCGCCGTCGCGCTGGCACCCTGCTGCGCCTTGACCGTCCCGACTCCGGCTTCCTGCACCTGCCCCTCCGCACCACCTCCGCCCCTCAGCATCCAGCCGGCGGCAATTCCAATCAAGAGGGCGGCGAAGACGGCGGGAAGGTTGGCTTTCACATCGCGGAAGCGTCGCAGACAGCGGAAAATTATCACCCTCCCGAGGAAATGCCGCGCTGTCTCATGGGCGAGTGAGCCCATCCCTTGACAGTACGGCACGCTCCACGCTGTATGCGCGTGCGTATGAAGAAACTGATTTTTCCCGCCATCCTTCTTGTAGCCACCGTCTTCGGCCCCGTCCGCGCTCTGGCCGAGGAAGACCACACGCCGCTGGGCAAGGAGATGGAAAAGCTCGACGAAGCCTACAAGAGCTTCCGCCGCGAGAAGGATCCGGTCAAAGGTGCCACCAGCGCCCGCGAAGCCCAGGAGACCGTCCTCAAGGCCCTCCCGCTGGTCCCCTCCCTGCTTGAGAAAATGCCCGCCGGTGACGAGAAGACCAAGGCCCTGCTCTCCTACCGGACCCAGATGGGCAAGCTCTTCGTCTCGCTCTGCGAGGTCGAGTCCGCCTTCGTCGCCAAGGACCTCGACAAGGTCACCGCGCTCGTCGAAACCCTCAAGGGCCAGAAGAAGGAAGGCCACGATGCCTTCATCGAAGAAGAAGACGAGTGAAGCCCCTCAGCCAACCCCGCGATTGATTTTGAGAAACCCCGTTCGCCTCCGCGGACGGGGTTTTTTAGGCCCTCCCTCAGGCTTGCTGCGACGATTCAAGCGCGGATCACGCGGATGAAATAGCCGACTGCTTTTCATCCCTCCCCACTCCTTCAAGAACTTGGCGTCCTTGGCGTCTTGGCGGTTCATCCTTCTTCCGCCTTTCCTGATCACTGATCACTGATCACTCGGCACTCTGCCTTTCCCGCAATCCTCACTCCTCCACCACCACCGAAGTCCCCAGCTTCACCTTCCCGTAAACGGTCGGGATCACCGCCCGCGGCCCGCGCACACACGCGTGCGATGCCGGTCTGCGCGACTTGGGCAAGGGCCCGATGTGGTGGCCCACGCCATCCCAGGTCATCCGCATCCAATACGGCATCGGCGCGCCCGTGAACTTGCCGCCTTCCGGCACCTCCTTCGGCGTCTCGCCATCCACCTGGTTGCCGTCGACATCGTAGACCTTGCCGTAGCTGTTCGAAGCCTTGTCCACAGCCTTCTCCAGAATCTTGTAGCTCCCCGGAGGCGTCGGCCGCGAGGGCACCCCGCTCGAGACAGGATAGTCGAGCACCACCTGCTCGCCGTTCATCAAGAAACCGCGCTGCTTCGATAGGGAGATCAGGATCCGGGAATTCTCCGCACTCGTCTGCGAAAGCAGCTCGTCGTTCTTCCAGACCTTCATCGTCTTCGGGTAGTCCTGCTCGGCCTTGAAATGGTCGTACGTCCCCGGCGGGAAGGGATTCGTTGGATTGCCCTTCGCGTCGATGGGCTTGCCATCGGGACCGAGGGTCACGGACTTATTGGCGCAACTGGCGAGGACAAGGGCGAGCGCGGCGGCAATTACGCTCAGAAGGGACGACGTCGGGTGATTCATTGGCTGGCTGGCGGGCAGCTGTATATACACCCGGAACCGGATTTGCAATCCCTTAAGGTCGAGGGAGCATCAAGAAGTGAGGAAGAGTGCACTTTGATCCCTGAATGGTGAAGGAACCGCCCGCGAGCCACGTTTACGGAAGACCGCCGATGAAACCCGTCTACTCCGCCATCCCCTTCGCCATCCTCGTTTCGCTCGCGCCCGCCGCCGAGCCCTTCCTTTCCCCCGTCTTCACGGATAATATGGTGCTCCAGCGCGACCAAGCGGACGCCGTCTGGGGCTGGACCGCTCCAGGCGCCGCCGTGAAAGTGAGTATCGCCGGCAAGGCCACCGAAGGCAAAGCCGGCCCCGATGGCAAGTGGCTCGTCACCCTGCCGCCGCTCCCCGCCGGCGGCCCCTACGCCCTGAACGTGGAAGGCCCGCAAACGGTTACCCTTCAGAATGTTCTGGTCGGCGATGTGTGGCTCTGCTCCGGCCAATCGAACATGGAATGGGTGGTCAAAAACTCGACCAACGCGGATGCCGAAATCGCCGCCGCGGACTTCCCGCAGATCCGCCAGCTCTTCATCCCCCACGTCACCGCCGCCGGTCCGCAGACCACCTTCTCCGGCGATGGCTGGAAGGTCTGCTCGCCCCAGACCGCGGGCTACTTCACCGCCGTCGGCTACTACTTCGGCCGCGAACTCCACAAGGAACTCGGCGTCCCCATCGGCCTGATCCACAGCTCATGGGGCGGCACCATCGCCGAGGCCTGGGCCAGCAAGGAAGGCCTCGCCCCGATCCAGGACTTCAATCAGGCCATGGAAGCGCTGGAGGCCCAAGCCAAGTCCGCCCCCGGAGCCGCCAGTCCTCAGGATCAATGGTTCACGAAGAACGACGCCGGCACCTCCGCCGGCTGGTCGGGCGAAAAATTCGCCGATAGCGCCTGGCCCGAACTCGCCCAGCCGCTCCAGTGGATGGGCTCTAACGTCCCCGATCTGGCGCATATGGATGGCGCCGTCTGGTTCCGCCGCAGCGTCCAGCTGACCGCAGCCGCCGCCGGCAAGGCCGCCACCCTCGATCTCGGCACCATCGATGACGAGGACACCGTCTGGGTCAACGGCCGGCAGGTCGGCGCGACCGAAGGCTTCCAGAAGTCCCGCTCCTACCCCGTCCCCGCCGGCCTGCTGAAGGCCGGGCCGAACTCCATCGCCGTCCGCGTCATGGACATCAATGGCGGCGGCGGCCTGACCGGTCCTGCCGAGGCCATGAAGCTGAAGCTCGCCGGCGTCGAGCCCGTCTCTCTCGCCGGCCCGTGGCACTACAAGGTCGGCGCGGACTTCTCCAAGACCACCCCCTACCCGAAGGCCGTCGGCACCAACCCGAACATCCCGACCGTCCTCTACAATGCCATGATCGCCCCGCTCCTCCCCTACGGCATCAAGGGCGCGATCTGGTACCAGGGCGAAAGCAACGCCTCCCGTGGCATGCAGTATCGCAAGCTCCTCCCCGCCATGATCGGCGATTGGCGGAAGCGCTTCGGCCAGGGTGACTTTCCCTTCTACATCGTCCAACTCGCCAACTTCACCGCCCGCCTCCCGCAACCCGGCGAATCCGAGTGGGCCGAACTCCGCGAGGCCCAGACCCTCACCGCCAAGACCCTCCCGAACAGCGGCCAAGCCGTCATCATCGACATCGGCGAGGCCGCCGACATCCACCCGAAGAACAAGCAGGACGTCGGCAAGCGCCTCGCCCTCCAGGCCCTCGCCAAGACCTATGGCAAGAAGATCGTCGCCGCCGGCCCCGAGTTCAAGGAAGCCAGAGCCGAAGGCCCCGCCATGCGCCTCAGCTTCGATAGCATCGGCGGCGGCCTCGTCGCCCAAGGCGGCACCCTCAAGGGCTTCGCCATCGCCGGCGACGACAAGAAATTCGTCTGGGCCGACGCCAAAATCGACGGCACCACCATCCTCGTCTCCTCCCCCCAGGTCCCCCAGCCCGCCGCCGTCCGCTACGCCTGGGCCACCAACCCCGAAGCCACCCTCTTCAACCAAGAAGGCCTCCCCGCCAGCCCCTTCCGCACCGACACCTGGCCGGGCATCACCGACGACAGGAAGTGAAAATCATCTGTTGGAGACAACGGGTGGATCGCAACGCGCGCTTTCCACGGACCATCCCAGCATGGCTCTGGCAGCGGCGCGAAGAATCTCAAGCTCAAGCTCACCAAAGAAGTGGAAAAACCCTCATGAACTCAACATTCAAGGACTGCCCCCCATCCACAATGACGCCCCCCGCACCGGAGGTGCCCGCTGCCCAGTGGATTGCCCACGCTGGCACCAACAACCCAGCTTCTTTACTTGTTGAGCAATCCAAAAAGAAATGCGTCGACCGCGGCCAAAAGCTCATCCAGATTGTCATCGAAAGAGCGCCCAACTCCATCTCTTTCCAGCACCAGGCAATTATCGGTGAAAGAGACAGTTATCACGTCGCCGGCGAAGTTCTCGAGTTCGACAAAGCCGCCGGGACTAGCTGGCAGATTGCACAACTCACGCCGTGCTGTATCTCTATCAGCTAGGCCTCGGTGATTGCCAGCGCTTCCCCCGCGAATACGCGGATTGGAATACTTCATCGCCACCCTCGGTGCTGGAGCCCGATTCCAGTCAAGTGTTGGGACCACACCCCTCCGCAACACGTCAAGCGAGGCCTTCGTTTCGTTCGCAGAGAACTCGCAATTGAACGCAGGAAACGCAACCATGGTGCACTTGGCGAGCAGCTCGTTCTGGACGGCGAAGGCGTCGTGGAACCCAGGCGGGACAAGCATCAACGTATCGAAACCAGAGTTCTCAAGGGTCACCGGATGAATCTTGGACGGGATCTCGACCTTCGAAACCTCATCCCGCGCTTCGTCAACGCTTCGGCAGAAGGCAAGCAGCGAGTCTTCCGAATAGTCCCCACGCAGGGAAATCAACACTAGATGTCCTGCCGAAATCTCGGTGGAAACGTAGTAGCTAAATCGATATTTTGGGGTGTTACTTTCATAGGTGAACCAGTCCTTCAGCCCTGCCACCGGATTCAGCGCATAGAGCAAACCAAGATTTTCGAGCAGTTGCGTCATATTGATCAATTCGAGTAACCCTCGCCGGTTTCCTGCCTGTAGCGATCCTTCATCTTGGCTCCCTCCGAGCTGTTCTTACTCTTGGGCTTGACCGTCAAGTTGCTAGTGTCGTTGAACCAATCGCGACGCTGCTTCTTCGTCATATTGAAACCTTCTTCGTTCCAATGTTGGACGACCGGGCGCTGATGCTCCAACGAAAGCTGGTTGCGGGGTATAACGAAACCCGTCTCCCGGTCAATGATGTTTCCTTGGGCATCCGTGTTCTCCGCAATGACCTTGTCCTTGGAGGACTTCCGGAAGCTGTGCGGGTACTCCGTTCCGCGAGCGCGTCGGGCCACCTGTTCCTGCACCTCCTCAGTAGCTTCCCGAGCGCTATCGGCCAACCCGTCAGCTTTCTTGACCAATTTCGACACGTCCGCCAGATCTAGGGGAATGCCGGTCGCCTCGGAGACAATCTCTTCTCCGGCCTCCTTCATGGCCCCGCTGATCCCCCCGGCCGCCGGGCCGGTTAGGCCACCGGCCACCCCGCCAGTTACTCCCGCAACGACTCCGGTGATCGCACCATTCGTTACGAGATCCCCGGTGGAAGAGTTGATATCCGCGGTGAACCCGGACAAGAAACCGCCGACTCCACCACCAATTGCCCCTGCCGTGGCACCGGCCACCGCTCCGGGGGCTGCGCCGACACCGGCACCGGCGACGGCGCCGACCACGGCGCCCGTGCCGGCTCCCACGACGGCTCCCGAGGCCGCTCCCGCTCCTCCTGCGACGAGGCCGTTCTGGACCCTTACCTTGGTGTGCATGCCAGGGATGAGCCCTTGCTCCCCGCGAAGGTAGCCACGCAGGTCCCACAGACCCAGCGGGTCATAGGAGGTCCACGGATTCTGCCTAACGTAGGTGTAAACATTCGGCCCGCTCACGAAGCCCGCAGGATCCCGCGTGAGGAAGATGCCGAACTCCAAATCCCGGTAACGGATCCCCTCATTGAGCAGGCCCGTGGGATCCTCGTCCTTGGTGTTGGCTTTCTGGCGGTCGAGGGTGACACCCTGTTCCTGGGTGCGGGTGCCAAAAGCTTCATAGCTGGATTGCCAGGTGATGGAGCCTCCCTGATCGGTTTTGCTCACCACATCGCCGCGGCTGTTGTAGGCATTGTAGCTGCGGGTGATCCCGCCACGGATCGTATAGAGCACGCCTCCGATTCCTCCGCCGTAATCGCTGCCGCGAATGTATTCGACCGTGGGACTGCCCGAACTTCCGGTGTATTCCTGCACCGAGAGGCCCCCGGCGAACGATAGCTTCTCGCTGGCGCCTCCGGCCGAACTCTCATCGCGGCCAACCCGGCGGGTCCGACTATCGTAGGTATACGCGAAGCTGCCCTTCACGCTATCAACCACCGAAACGAGACGGTTTTCGAAATCGTAGCCGTAGGTCTGGACGGTGACGCCACTAACCTTCTTCGTAATGCGGCTTCCGTTCGCGTCGTAGAGGAAGGCAGTTACCGTGCCGCTCTTCGTAACCGACTTGAGTTGATTGCTATTGTAGCCATCAGCGGTGGTGCCGTAGGCGGAAACCCATGTGCCGGGATTAGTGCCGCCGGTGACGGTTTTGTGCGTCCTGTTGTTCGCATCATCGTAGGCATAGTCGGTCGTCACCGTGGAGCCGCCGTTCTCCTGGATGGTCTCGGTATCCAAGCGATAGGCCCGATCATAGGCATTCGTGACAATCCGGTCCCTGACACTGGCGTGTCCATAGAGCTCGGAGATCTTGAGCACGTTCCCGTTCTTGTCGTAGCCGCTCGGATAGCCCGCAACGGGCAGGGAGTAGTTGAAAACGGAGATCAAGCCGCCGGTGGCCGTCCGGGTTTCTTCAACAAGTTTTCGGTTAAGTGCGTCGAAGGAGCAATTCGCTGCCGAGCCATTCGGCAGGACCTTCCGAGTGACGTTGCCGTTCAGGTCGTAGGCGTAGGTGGTGACATTCCCGACCGGAGCGGAGGAGGATGCTTTCTCCGTGCAGGTAAGGAGGCGGTTGAGCTTGTCGTAGGTGCTCGAGAGGAAACGCCCGCTGGCGGCGTAAGTGGTCGTGCGGCGGTTCCCGGCCTTGTCGTAAGAATGGGTGTGCGTGGCCCCGGATGATGTCTCCGAGATCAAGCGGTTGAGCTTGTCGAAGATTTGCCCAGACGCCCGAAGAGCTTGGCGTGGAACCGTTTCATTCGGGTAGGTGACCCCGAGAAGGTTGCCTGCCAGATCGTAATCATTGTGGCGGTTGTCGGCGGCGGCCCCGGTATAAAGGACATTCTCCAAACGGTTGAGGGCATCATACTGATACGTCGTGACTTGATTCTTCGAATCGGTGCGGGTGAGCTTGAGGACACCGTTGAAGGTAGATTGCTCCACCTTCTCGATGCCGATGATGCCTTCGTCCCAGAGCGTTCGTGTCTTGCGGGCGAGGCCATCGTAGCGGAAGCCGGTGATGCGGCCCTCCCCGTCGATCACCCGCACGAGATTTCCCGAATCGTCGTAGGCGTTGGCGACAGTGATGTCGTCCGCGTTTGGCGTGGACGGGGTAGCGGAGGGCTGTCCATTGATGGGATTGACAGCTGTGGTGAGCAGGCGGTTGAGGCGGTCGTAGGTGTTGCGGGTGGCATTGCCATTCCCGTCGATGATCTCCTCGGCGTTGCCGTTGGGATCGCTTTTGGTGCGGACAAGAATGTCGTTGGCCCCAAGGTTGTCCGGATCGGCAGAAGGGTTGCCGGTAATCGGATTGGTAAGCACGTGGGTGACGCGATAGGCCTTGTTGAGGATGCTGCGCGTGACGTAGCCGCGGGCGTCGGATATCGCTATTGCGTTTCCAGCACCGTCGTAGGCCGTCCTCACCACCGGATTCCGGAAGGGCAGGGAAACCGGCTGTCCGCCGGAGACAGTGGTATCCGTGACCGCCGGCTGGCGCTCCGTGATGCGGCGGTTACGCGCGTCAAATTCGTATTCCCAACGATGCCCCAGAGGGTTGACGGTAGAGGTGACATTGCCATTCTTGTCATAGCCCGTCCGGCTTGCCGGCGAACCGAGGAGCGGGTTGTCCGGCGTGGCGCGATTCACCAAGCCCGTGAGCGGATCCGGCCGCCACACGGTCACGGTCCGCCCCACGCCATCGTACTCGGTTTCGGTTTCGCGGTTCTCCGCATCAATGGTCTTCCAAACCAGACCGGTGCTTGAATAAACAGTTTCACTCGTCGCGGCGAGGGCCGAGCCGGAAGCGTCGGTAATGCTCGTGGCACGCAGGAGGCCATCAAGCATGGTCTTGGTGACCTTGTTGCGCTCATCGGTGGTGGTGATTTCAAGCGCTTCCTTGCCATCGTTCAAATTCCCGTCGCCATAGACGGTTTCGGAAATGCTGAAGACCCCGCTTTCATACTCAATCTCGGTGCGCAAGGGACGGTATAGGACATCGTACTGCGTATAAGTGTGAAGATTGATAGTCCCGGAGGCGGTCAGCACCGCGCCATGGCGGATCACCTCCGTGGGTTTGAATCCGGAGGAATCGAAGGCGGTGCTCCCGGGATTCCCCTTCACCACGCCGCCTTCCGGCAAGTCGAGATCGGCATCGGTATACTTGTACTCGGTGTAGGTCTTGTCGGCGGAGACGTTTGCGGCATTGCTGCAAGCGAGCAGGTCACCCGCGGCTTCAACCGCAGTCAGGCCGGTGAAAACATGCGTCGGCCGCTGGATGGCATCGTAGAAGGTGCGAGTGACGGCTCCTTTCGGATCGGTCTGGAGGATGAGGGAGCCCACCGCATCATAGGTGAAGGAGGTCGCCAGATCACCACCCGTGACGCTTCCTTTCGTACCCTCCGTGACCAAGCCCTCGGCATTCCGGGTCGGCAGGCCCGCGCCGTCCATGTCGCGGATCTTTGCGGTAAGCCGGTTAAAAATATCATAGTGGAAGATCGTGTAAAGGCCCTCTTCGTCGATCTCCGCGGCCTTGTTACCGTTCTCGTTGTACCAGATTTGTTTGGTCGTGACCCTCTCGCCAGTGCGGGTTCCCGCGCTGGGATAGGTGACTTCGATCAAGCGGTTGAGCTCGTCGTACTTGAAGCGGGTCCGGTTTCCGCGCGGGTCGCGGGTCGAAGTGCGGTTGTTGTTGAAGTCGTAGGTGTGCTCGGTAACGAGATTCTCGCCCCCGGGATCGACGGTCTGCCGCTGCAGCCGGCCGTTCGCATCGGGCAGGTAGCTGGTTTCGAGATTAACCTCCCAGGCTTGGCCGGAGACACTGTCGAAGGCCAGCGTGGCCGTGCTGGTCTGGAAAGCCTTGAAACTCGAGTTCCCGTAGGCATACCGTTCCTGTTGAAGCGGGGTGACGCCGTCCTGGAGCACGCTCTTGGTCGTCCGGCGACCAAGCCCGTCCACCGTAAAACCGGTGGTCGTGTGGTACGGATCGTCGGTGCCGTTCATGATCCGGTATGAGCCACTGTAGGTGTACGTCTCCCTGCGGCCCAAGGCATCGATCTTCGCGGTGGGATCGGCCCAGAGGGTCATGGTGGTCGAGCCCGCTGGTAGCCCCTCGAGCGCCGCGGCCATCGGGTCTTCGAATTCCCAGGTGGTCACGTTTCCGGACAAATCCGTGGCACGCCACAGCGCGAGTCCGGCGGTAGGGTTGAACTGGTAGGTTTCGGTGCCGAGGTACCCGGATCTTCGGGCCGCCCGCCATGGTGAATCTGCGAGGTCAGGTAATAGACCATCCACTCCGTGCTTACCGACTCCGGGGTGACATCCACATCCACCTTCTCGGCCAACATTTGGCTGAAGTCGTAGACGGTGAGATTCCCCACCGCATCGGTAACCGTGGTCGACGGGGCCTCGGTGAAGGTCACCGTATCGGCGAAGCGCATTTGGCCTTGGGAAGCGAAGCTAACGGTGCCGAGGCCGCCGGGAAGAGCGACTTCAACAACCTTTCTCGGCAGGCCGTACATCGGCTTCCAGACGCCGTGACCCTCGTCATGCATGTCAGCCAATTGCTCCAGAACGTAATCCGCAACTTCCGAAGGCAGGCGATCCAGGTCGATCGAGCAGCGGGTGCCGTTGACACCCGAGTCCCAATATTCCTTCGACCCGTCGGTTCCATACGTGAAGGAATGGGTATTCCCCCGCTCGTCCATGATCGAAGCCAGGTTGGTGTGGTAGTGGTAGGTGATCTTCGGGTTCTCGGGATCCGTCGTATCCGTATCCGTCTCCACATCCGAATCGTAGGAATAAGCCGTCGAAGTCTGGTCCGGGAAAGTGACCCCCGTCAGCTTCCATGCCCCTTCCGAACCGCCGGGCACGGCGTACTCATCCAAATTATGGGTATAATCGAAGGTAGTCTTGTGACCGAGGCTGTCCGTGATGGCCTCAATGCGCCGCGAGTCCCCGCTGCGATCAATCACCAGGAAGTGGCCCGGCCGGTCCGGGGAGCTGATCTTCCGCGGGATGAGCGCGACATCGTTCGGAACTCCCGGCGAGGTATCGTAGTCATAGTTCAGGCGCACGCCGTAGCGGTCCCGGACTTCCGCGAGGCGCCAGTAGGTGTGCCGCCGGACCTTGCTGCTGCCCTCCACCCGGTCCGTGGAATACATGAACCATGTCTTGCACTTCCGGTAAGTCAGCGTGTTGCCGAACTTCTTCTGGAGCGTGAAGGTGCTACCATTGCGTTCGAGCTTGTTGAGGTAGGTCTTCTTGTCCACGCGCGTGGAAGGCCACGGGAAGAAGGACTGGAAATTCCGCGTGCCGAAACGCTGCGGGCTCCCCGCCTCATCGACGACATTCACCGCCACCGGGTCATCGCTCTCGTCGCCCAAGGTCTCGACGACTTCAACATAGGAACACAGGCTCGAAGACCAGCCGACACCGAAGGGCAGATCGAAGCGCTCGTCAGGACGCAGGCCGGAGCGACTGGCGAAGCCGGTCTCTTCGGCGCTCGCGCTGGATTGGAGCACGAGCTCGGACGATCCCAGCGGCAGGTAGTTGAAGGTCGTGTTGTGGCGCAGGGAGAGGTTGAAGGCGTCGATGTAGGTCTCCTCGTCGGGAAGATCCGTCTCCTCCTCCTCCTGAGGCTTTTCGTCGGGAATCGGCCGACCGTTGAGGCCGACCTTGCGGTAGCGCGGCCCCACGGCATCGCCGCCGCTGAAGCTGGTCGCCCAGGAAAAGTTGTCCAAGGGCACCAGATACGCCTTCAGCCCACCGGTATAATTCGAGTGGATCGGTCCGTCGTGCTTCGTGATCGGATCGTTCTTGACTCCCAGAAGTGTCTTGGTTTCGTCCCCCCCGGCCCGAGGTCGCAGAGGATGAACGGCGATTTGCCCACCTCGACGATCGCCCGATAGTGGTAATCGTGAAGCGTGTCGCTTGGGTGGCCATTTTCGAGGGTCGCGTTACTCCAGAGCGTGATCTCGTGAAATTCCGTCTTGTCCAAGGCAATCGCCTTCATCGGCGACATCGAGGTTCTGGAAGGTGCCTGGACCGGTTTACCCCCGACCCTCAACTCCCACATCTCGGTATTCCAATAAGCCCCGCGGGCACCGGAACCTTCGGCCGTTCCTCCGTTGGCAGCCGGATCTTGATCGACACCGATGGCAACACGCACGGACTCCTCCGGGTTGGATTTGAACTTGATATCCCTCTCCCCGATCGGATCGTAGGCTCCGAGTCCTTCGTCGCCGTAGAAATCACCCGGATTGAACGGCTTGTCCGCGCCGTCGCCGGGATCGGATCCGACGCCCGCTTCCACCCCGTCGTTGATCCCGTCATCATCGGTGTCCGCGTCGTTCGGATTGGTTCCGTGGAGATGCTCGTCGGCATTCACCAGCCCGTCGTTGTCGAAGTCGGCTTCGTTGAGGGCGCCCGTGGAGGGATTGTCCGCATTCGGCGGCAGGGTGCCATTGGTGGCGCTGACGCGGCCGGCGTAGGCATACTTCACTTCCCATGCGTCCCCGTAGAAATCGTCGTCGGTGTCGGGTTTGGCCGGATTGGTGGTCGCCGTTATTTCCTGGGTGTTGGTCAGGCCGTCACGATCGGCATCGGTATTATAGTAGAATGGATCGGAACCGCCTTCCGCTTCGCCGCGATCCGTGAGAAAGTCGCCATCGGAATCGCGGTTGGTCAGCGTGCTCAGGAGGGTCGGCCCCGGACCGGAGCCGAAATACAGGCGGTCGAGCGAGAAATTCTGCGAGGCGGTGGTGGCCGCTCCGAGCGCCGATCTGGCCGCCCCGAATTGGGCGGCAAATTTATTCGGACTCGTGCTGCCGAGGAGGCCCGAATAACCGGAGCCGCCGAAAGGAGCAAGCAGGGTCAGCTCAGTGCCATTCACATAGCAATGCCTGCTGGTCACAGTGAACGTGACGTCATCGTTGCATCTCACCGCGAACTCGTTCCATTCCTTAAGATCCACCGTACTCGGGATGAGCCATTCGCCCGTGATGGTTACGGAGCCCGCCCCGCCGGTCATAATCCGCACAAGATTGCCGCTGACCGCCGGCCTGACCAGGGAAGTTCCGTTCACGAGGACCACCCGGAAGGAATCCCCGGCTTGGACGGTATCGCTCGCGTAAGCCCCGAAGATCGGAATGGGAGTGCTCCCCAGATTTCCATCCACTTTCACCGCAAACCCCACCGTCCAAATGTAATTGAAGTACGAGGGAAAAGAACTCATCCGCAGATACTTATTCGACCCAAGGTCCGCCGACTTCGGATAGAATCCCTCCGTCCCGTTCCAAATCCCGGTGGAGTTTACCACGTTGTTGACCAGCGGTGCGAGCTTGGCAGTCCCCTTCCTGCTGGGGAACTCGTGGGTCGGGGAGCCGTTGTTGCTATTGAAGTCCCAGAAGGTGTCGAGCGCGTTCCCGGTTCGGATCGTGGCCGGGATGCCCAGCCAGTCCGGGTCCGCGCGGAGGGTATCGAAGTTGTTGACGAGCGGATTGGTGGCCGGGTTCCCGTCATTCACCTCCTCGGCATCGGAGAAGCCGTCGCCATCGCTGTCCGGATTGCCGGGCTCGGTACCGTGGGTGGCCTCCTGGGCGTCGGTCAGCCCGTCGCGGTCGGTATCGATGATGACCGTCACCGTCCCGTTGGCGGTCGCGCCTCCGGCATTGCCCTGGATGGTGGCAGGCTCGGCGAACAGGGGCCGGATGAGGACCAGCAGGAAGAGAAATCGTAATTTCGACATATCAGTCGGCTTTGAAGTAAACGGAAACCTTTCCTTGCGAATTGGTGCGGAGAGTCAGGGATGTGGCGCGCTCCTCGCCATCGGGGGTTTCAATGCCTCCGAGGGATTCGAGGTGGCTGAGTGCTACCGGCGCGTTGACCAGCGGAGTGCCTCCACGGGTCACGAGGAACACGAGCGGATTGGGAGTCCGGGCACGGTTGTAGATCGTCTGCCCGGAGCCCGCCACCAGCGAGATGACCGGAGTACTACCATTGTAGTAATCGTCCGGATCCGTGCCGCCCTCGAACTCCTGCCGGTTGCTCAGGCCGTCGCCGTCCAGATCATCCGCGCCGGAGGAGAGCACCGCGAGGTCGCCGAAGAGTGATAGCTCGTAGTTGTCCGGCAGACCGTCGAGGTCGAGGTCGTTCGGCCTGAAGAGGTCTTTCAACTGCCCTTCGCCGATCACCGCGGAATAGATCCGGATTTCGTCCAGATGACCGGTGAAAGCCTTCGCAGCATCATAAGTTGAGACCGTCTGGTGGAACTGGCCGAGCGCGAGGGCGCTCACGGAAAGGGCGGAAAGCGAAGCCGCCTGCGGACTGCCGTAGGGAGCGCCGTCAAGATGGAGTGCCACCTGTCCCGCGGCCGTGTTGCGGGTGACGATCGCATGGTGCCACTGGTCGTCGGCGAGGTTGCTCCCGCTGGTCCAGGTCACCGAGGTCCCCCCGCCGGTGTGGAAACGGATGGTCGTGCCGCTTTCGAGGGAGATCGCAAGTTGGGAGGTCGACGGCGAAGCCCCGGTGGCGCTCAAGAGGCCCTGGACCGCGGAGGCGCTTGCAGTCTTGAACCAAAGGCTGATCGTCAGATCCCCGTGCCCGTCGAGGATTCCCGCCGACAAACCGACCGCGTCGGCACCCCCGTGGAATTCGAGGGCACCGCCATCTATCCCGCCGGACGCTTGCCACGCGGGCGAAGAAGCGAGCGTGCCGTCCCGGTGCTTACCGCTGCTGTCCGCGGCAACCGTGCCGGAACTCTCGTCCAGACGGAGGCGCAGCTCCTGATCGATCGAAAACCGGTCGCCGTAACCGTCGCCGTCCGAATCCGTCAGGTGCCCGCTGAGGCCGTTTTGATATTCCACCAGGTTCGACAAGCCGTCCCCGTCGAAATCGTCTCCAGGCAGGATATTCGTGATCGTCCAGTCCGCCCAATGGGAACTGTTGGAGATGATATCGAGTTCCCACGCGTCGCTCATCCCGTCCTCATCCTCATCGAGGATCAAGGGGGAAGCGATTCGAACCGAAGGGAGAACACCGCCTTGAGCTGCGCGAGATTGGCCGGTGCCGTGTTGCGGTCGTCGCCGGACGCCGAAGTCCAGGGATAGGGATTCAGGGAGTCGCTCCCATCGCGGGTCTGGCTGGCTTGCATCTCCGTGAGGAGCCATGCCGGCTCGGCAGCGTGGAGGGCAGCGTAGAACGGTGCCGAGATTGCTTTGAGCTGCCCGACCAAAAGGGGTGCGTATTGGCTCTTTGCCTCGTTTGAATCCAGCGCGGGCGCATCCCAGGAAACCAGCGGCTTCCCCGCCCCCACCAGCGCGGCATCAACGGTGGCTGCAATGTCCGGCCGGGCGGATCGCAAGGCGTCCAGCGCCGACTTGGCCATCCATTTCGCCTGACCCACGTTGGCCGGTCCCCGGTCGCTCGGCGCAATCGCCTCGTCCACCGCGGGCATGTCACCCTCGCGCCACCAGACCGGCTCCGCACCAGGCGCCACGGAACTCCCGAAAAGCGCTGCAGCAGATGACGCCGCAAAAAGGCGGACGGTCGATAATGATGAAATTTTTGACATACCAAAGTGGATTAAACCATTTTTCCCGGGTAAACTGACCAGCCCCCTTGAGGAGCGACGAGCATACCCGGCACGAAAGCATTACTCGGCGGGGATATCGCACCAATGATGGGAATTACTCGTAAATCCCCATCGAGATATCCCCCTGCACCACGCTGATGATTACCGAGCCATCAAGCACCGTCGCCCCCGCCACCTTCAGCGAGTTCGCATTCGTCTCTCCGTAGAGATGCGTCTTCGTCGTCGAACTGTTGCCAATCACCGTCGTGTTCGCGCCTTCTCCGATCGCCGTGTGTCCGATCACGATCGAATTGCTGTCGGCATTGGAAAAACCGCGCGAGTTGGCACCGATGTAGATGCTATTTTCAGGATCCGCGAGCAGGGTGGTCCCGTTGGGCTGAAAACGCCCGGCCGCCATACCAATCGCCACGTTTGAGGATCCCGTTGTATTGCCATAGAGCGCCTCGCTTCCTACCGCCGTATTGTTAATGCCTGTCGTTGTATTTCTAAGTCCCAACCTTCCGTAAGCGACATTTTGACTTCCCGTGCTATTGAGATAAAGTGATTGATATCCGGATGCTGTATTATAACTTCCCGTCGTATTGGTAAAGAGCGAATACGCGCCGGTTGCCACGTTATCACCTCCCGACGTATTATTAAGGAGCGAAGACGCGCCGGTTGCCACGTTATAACTTCCCGACGTATTACTAGTGAGCGAAAACGAGCCAGTTGCTACGTTATAACCTCCAGCAAGATTAGATTTAAGACCACTGTAGCCAAGCGCGGTGTTGGAGCTTCCCGTAGTATTGACACGCAGCGTTAGGGAACCGACCGCAGTGTTGCCGTAGGATGTCGTGGCTAACTTGAGGGCCTCGAATCCCACCGCCACGCTGTCGCCCCCCTGAGTTATCGATTGAAATGCATCCCTGCCGACGACAAGATTATTGTAGCTAGCGAGCGGCCCTAGTCCAATCCTGATCCCGTTGATGTAGGAATCCTTCGCAATCCCGATCCCCCCCGCCACGGTCAAGGCACCCGTAAACGAGGACGTCGATACCGTCGTGCTGGCCAAGGTCGTGGCGCCCGCGAATGTCGCCGTGCTTGAGAAGGTCGCCCCACCCGAGAACACCGTCGTAGGACCGAAGGTCACCCCGCCGCTACCGTTCGTGGTGACAAGCGGCGTACTCCCGGAATAAAGCCCGCTTCCGGTTCCGGACAGGGTGATGCGGCCATTGGTCGGATTGAGGCTCATCCCCACGCTCTGGATGTCGGAGCGGTAGAGCGAAAGCGTGTTGTCCAGGCCCAAAACCATCTTCGTCTCGCCCACATTGATGTTGTTGTCCATCCACGAAAAGCTGCCGGATTCGGTCATTACCATCGCCAGGTCGCATGATAAATCCGCGTACCACAATTGGACCGCCTCTACCTGCGGGGTCCCCTGTGTGGTTCCAAACTTGAGGTTGTTTCCGCTCACACTCAGATTCCCGGCTTGTCCCGAGGCGGGCACGATGAATTGATCACCGTTCAAAATGCCACCTCGCACCAGGGACGGCTGAAAAGCGGCGGCGGCGGCTACAACACACAAGGCAGCAGGAATCTTGGATGCTTGGCAAAACGGTTTCATGGATTTGTGAAGAAAAGGCCCTTGGGCGAGCCGACAGCAATGCCACTCTTCGATGGCTCGATACCCAGCTATCCGTTTCGTCTGAGAAGGGAAGGGAATTCCATAACTAGCCGATTTTGGATGCGCCTGTCCGGTTTTGCACCGCAAGATTCCTGATACCTTAGATAACCCATCAACGAACTCCGCCGCCTCCCGCTGCCGCGCTTTCATGTCTCTCCACCCCGACAAAACCGCTTTCCGGGGCGCAGAATCCCGCGCCCTCGACGGGTTTCGCCAACTTCTCCCAGACCCGCACCCTTCCTGGGGCCCAGTGCGTGATAACGATGAAAACTTTGACATAACGAAGGAAATCGAGGGCCTTTTTCCCGGCTGAACTGCCCGCAGCGAAGCGCCCGGCATACCTGGCACGAAAACACTACTCGGCGGGGCGGATCGCAATGGCTACACCGCCAATTCCCGCCGCGGTAAGGGTGATCCGCTTGCCATTGGAGAGGACCCCTGTATCCCCCACATAGGTGAGCGCCAATGCGGTTCCGTTTTCGGCAAACGTTCCGGAATCGAGGCTCCCGTCCTGGAATTGGAGGTCGTTGGCGCTGATGGTCCGCCCGTCGATGACGAGCGAGCCGTTATAATTGGGAGATCCGGACGCGGCCGACACGGCTATCACCCCGTGGATGATCGCCTCCGCTCCACCGCCGCCGCCGTAGATGCCCATGGAAATGTCGCCCTGAGCCTGCTCTATCACGACCTTGCCCCTAAGGCGCGTATGACCGTCCACCACCAGGGCCTCCCCCTCGCTGTCGATCAGGGATGACGGGTTCGAGAGAGCCGCGGAAGGGTTTTGCGCCACGGCAATGCGCCAGTATTTGTTGCCCACAGTGGTTTGGCCGTTCTTCAGCACTGTGAGCGCATCGCTTCTGGCACTGGAATATTCACCGTTCGCGATCCTGAAAAGCCCGTCCAAGTCATACCAATACGAGCCCCCCGGAGACAGCGACCTCTTGCCGGATTTCCCTAACACTGTTTCGTTCAGCGAGTCGGCGTAGATATCGGAGCCGCTGGTGAAGGAGTAGTCGCCTTTCGCATACGAATAGGTTCCGAAGGCCGCCGAGTTCGCCCCCGTCGCGTTGGCCCCGGAACCTTTTGCGAACGAGTAGGAACCGCTAGCCACGGCATTGATACCGGACGCGGTGGAGTAATCCCCGCTCGCGGTCACCAGATAGCCGTTCGCCATCGAATAGCTCCCGCTGGCTGTGACGTTGCTGCCGCCGCTTGCATAGGAGTAAGCTCCCGTGGCATTGGCAAGACCCGCGCCCAGGGAATGGATTCCCGTCGCCTGCGAAGAACCGAGGGCGAGCGAGCCGGTCGCGGAGGAGCGTTTGGGGACATAGGCGCTCAGCGTGCCGGTGAGCGAGGTTCCTGTCACAAAGCCCTGGCCCGCCAGAACCGCCGCCGATGTCGCCTGGGTCAAGACATCGCTGCCGGCGATCTTCAGGGTTCCGTTGGAGATCGAGACGTCGAGCGAATTGAAAGCCGCGGTGTTCGCAGCGGTATTGATCCGGAATACCGGTGTCACGGCGCTGCTGTTCCAATAATCCCCATCCCGCCACACGTCGAAGGTGCCGGTATTAGGGTTGCTGCCCGAATCAGAACCGAGAATGAACGAGATCGGCTTCCCCGACAAGGAGATGCCTCCGTCAAAAGCTCCGCGGGCCGTCTCGATCGCCCCGGCGTGCAGGAGGATGCCTCCTTCAGGAGTCGTGAACCGGCTTTGCGTCTGCGCCCCGATGACCCAGCTATCGATGTAGGAGTGGGGTGCAAGCGGATCCCCCAAGGTGATTCCAAACTCGAAATTTTCGGCACTTTGCGCAGCAAGGGAACCGGTTCCGGAGATAGCCGCAATGGCAATCCAATTACAGATTTTCATGGAAAATGTGGAAACTTCTGAAGATTTATCTCCTGGCAACGGATTGAAGACGAGGCCGCCTTGAAGAGAACAAGTCAGATCACTTTTCCCTATCAATCCAACATCACGCTTTCTAGACTTGAAGTTGCCTTCAGAGACGCGCCCTTGTCACGCCATCTCGCCAGTCGAAATCGCCCCTTTTATTTCCTTGATCCCTTGGAACCCGAGTACAGCCCAAATAGGGAGTTGGCTTTGAGCGATGCTGGCAAGCAGGAGGCGCACCTCTTACCTCAACCGGCTTTCCTTTCAAGGCTGGCCAGTTCTTTGGCCAATTTCTCCGACACCCCCGAGTTGGGGAAACCTGACCATCTTCTTCGTCGATGCTCCTCGTGGACGCGGCGGCTTGATTTTGGGAAAGAAGGCTTACCAAGGCACAGGATTCCTCACGCCCGACGAGGTTCGCAGCCCAACCAAGACGTTCGTTACTTCGGATCCAAAGCATCCGCCCTCTGCAGCAGCGCCTTGGCGGCTTCGGCGTTGCGCTTGCCTTCTTCCCAGATCCCGGCGAGGCGGCGCATGGCGGCGGCGGCTTCCTTCTTCTGCTCGGCGGGGTAGGCACGGATCGCGGCGCGCAGGCGGGCTTCGGCGGCGGGGATTTGGCCACCCTCTAACAAGGACTCGGCGAACTCGGTGAGAAAGACGGGATCCTTCGCCGGGCCCTCGCTGCCGGCCTGGGCTTCGGCTTCGCGGAAGATACGGGATGCACGCTCGCGGGACTCGGGATCGCGGCGGGTGGCGACGGCGAGCTTCACGGCCAGCGCGGCATCGGAGGTGTTGAAGAAGACCGCCTTCTCTAACAAAAGCCTGGCCTCGCGTGGATCGTTCGCGGCCAGGAACTCGTCGGCCAGGGTCAGGAACTCGGAGGGATCGCCGCCGCGAATCTTGAGCGCTTCCGCGGCGTGCGGGCGGGCCTCGTCGGCGCGTTCCAGCTTGCGGTAGAGCTTGGCCAGCGACTGGTGGGCCAGCGCTTGGCGGGGATCGATCGCCAGCACATCCAGAAGGGTCTTCTCGCCCTCCGCCTGCCGTTCGGCGGCGAGTTGCAGGATTCCGAGGCGGGTCCGGAGATCCATCGACGCCGGATCGGCGGCGACGTGGAGCTCCAGCATCTGCACCGCCTCCGGCAGCCGTCCGGTATTGCGGAAGTGCTCGCTGGCGGTCCGCGCCAGCACCGGGTTCTCGGGCGAGGCCTCGACCGCCTTTCTCAGCAGTTCATCGACGCGGACCCGTCCGGCCAGATCGTCCTTCGGAAACAGGGTGCGCGCCATTTCCACCGCCGCCATCGTATCCCCGTCCCCGCGGTTGGAGCTGGCGAGCTTCTCGAAGATTGCGCGGGAGCGCTCGCGCTGCTCCAGGGTCTCGTAGATGCGGAAGAGCCGGCGCTCGATCCCGATCTGTTTCGGGAAGCGCTCGGCAGCTTTCTCCAAGGTCTCGCGGGCCATCTTCGCCGCGAAGTCATCGTCCGGTGAGGCGTCGCGCAAGAAATCGGCGTAGGCGATCTGGGCGTCGAGCCGCTCGGGAGCCGCCTTCGCGAAGTCGCGGTAGAGTGTCGAAGCGGCCTCCACATCGCCCGCCGCGCGGCGCATCCCGGCCACTCGCTCGACCAGCGGAAACGCCGTCGGGTCCTCCGCCCGCGCCTTCTCGATCGCAGTCGCGGAGGCCACTTGATCGCCGCGCTGCCCGGCCAAGACTCCCAGCGCGAAATCGAGCTGAGGGGACGCGCCTGCCACCAGCAGGGAGCCAAGCCAAATCAGGGTGCCGCGCGTCATCACTGCCAATGAAGCGGATTCATCCCGGCAGGTCAAACCACCCGTCCCGATCCGGGGGACGGGGGGCGTCCCCCGAAACGGGGCGGGACCCGTACCGTTTTGGGGGACACAAAGGTTCCCCCATTAAGGTAACTCCCTTTTAAGGTGTACGGCAGCGTCAGACTATCTTCCGGGCTTGGCAGTAGAAGGCCGCCACGATTCGGGGCTTGATGGGGAGGCGGGCGGACGAAGGATGCGATTCCCGCAAATGCCCGGAAGATTGACCTGTGGAACGCGTATTACGGGGCAACTTTCCCCAAAAGCTTATGAGTAACCCGAGACGATTCCGATGGCTCGCTGTAGTCGCCACCCTGTTGCCGATGGTTGCGCAGGCACAAGAGGTCGCCGCCCCGCCTATCGCGCCGGTGTGGAGATACACGACCGACAAGCCCGGTGACGGGTGGCAGGCTCCGGGCTTCAACGACGACGCCTGGAAATCCGGGCCCGGCGGATTCGGTGGGAAGGAAGGCGGCAAACGCGCGCCGGGCGGGGTGGTGAATACCGAGTGGGCCTCTGATGATATTTGGCTGCGGCGCAGCTTCAAGCTGAAGGAAGTGCCGGCGAAGGCGGCCCTCTTCATCCACCACGATGATGAGGCGGAGGTCTACGTGAACGGGAAGGAGATCGGGAAGTTCGAGAAGTTCTCGACGTCCTATCAGATCGTGCCGCTCGATGCTTCGCAGCGTTCGGCGCTGATCGCAGGGGCGAACTTGCTGGCGGTGCACTGTCATCAGGGAACGGGCGGGCAATACATCGACGCGCACGTGATCGATGCGGATGCGCTGCCGGACCTGCGCACGCTGGTGGGCGGGGATGGCGCGGTGCGCTCGCCGCTGATCACGCCGTGGGGCGAGAAGGTGACGGAGGAAAACGCATGGCGCGAGTATCCGCGGCCACAACTGCAGCGGAAGGAGTGGACGAATCTCAACGGCAAGTGGGACTACGCGATCACCACGCAGGACGCGAAGGTGCCGGCGAAGTGGGCAGGCAAGATCCTGGTCCCCTACCCGATCGAATCGAAGCTCTCCGGGGTGAGCCGGATGCTGCAGCCGTATGAGGCGCTGTGGTATCGCCGGCCGATCGAGGCGAAGGCGCAGGAGGGCAAGCGGGTCTTCATCCGCTTCGAGGCGGTGGACTACAAGACGACGGTGTGGTGCAACGAGCAGGAGCTCGGCACGCACACCGGCGGGAACCTGCCCTTCAGCTACGACATCACCGACACGCTGAAGGACGCGGACAACGTCATCACGGTGCGGGTGGAGGATGCGACCGGCGGCGCGCAGCTGCGCGGCAAGCAGGTGCTGAATCCCGGCGGGATCTTCTACACCCGCAACTCGGGCATCTGGCAGACGGTGTGGCTGGAGGAAGTGCCGGAGAAGCGGATCGAGGATCTGGTGATCACGAACGACATCAAGACGGGCGAGATCAAGATCGAGCCGGTGTTGAAGGGTCTCAGTTTCGCGGACGCGAAGATCGAGGCACAGCTGCTGGATGGTGGCAAGGTGGTGGCGGAGTCGAAGTCCGGGCCGATCGTGTTCAAGGTGCCGGAGCCGAAGCTGTGGTCGCCTAACAGCCCGCACCTCTACGACATCAAGGTGAGTATTCCGGGCTTCGACGAGGTGATGAGCTACACGGGGATGCGCAAGGTGGGGATGGAGCGGGACAAGGATGGCCACCTGCGGTTCACGCTGAACGACAAGCCGATCTTCCACTGGGGTCCCCTCGATCAGGGCTGGTGGCCGGACGGGCTGCTGACGCCGCCTTCCGACGATGCGATGGTCTTCGAAATCAAGTGGCTGAAGGACGCGGGCTTCAACATGATCCGCAAGCACATCAAGGTGGAGCCGCAGCGCTACTACTACCACTGCGACAAGATCGGGATGCTGGTGTGGCAGGACCAGGTGAGCGGTGGCGCGAGCCCGCCGTGGACACGCTTCGGCCTGAACCCGAAGGACGCGGAGTGGAGCGATGCGGACCACAAGCAGTGGATGACCGAGCTGGACGCGATGATCACGCTGCTAGGGAATTTCCCGAGCATCGTGGTGTGGACGCCTTTCAACGAGGCATGGGGCCAGCACCGGACGATGGAGGTGGGCGCATGGGCGGTGAAGCGGGACCCGAGCCGCCTGATCAACATCGCGAGCGGCGGGAATTTCTGGCCGGTGGGACACATCGCGGACGAGCACCGCTATCCGGATCCGGGTTATCCGCTGGAAGATCCGCGGTATAAGGATTTCGTGAAGGTGGTGGGTGAGTTCGGCGGCCACGGTTGGCCGGTGAAGGGGCACCTGTGGGATGATAGCAAGGGCAACTGGGGCTATGGGGGATTGCCGAAGAGTATCGATGAGTATCGGGAGCGGTACGAGAAGTCGATCCAGGTGCTGACGGAGCTGAAGGCCAAGGGGGTCTCGGCGGGCGTTTACACGCAGACGACGGATGTGGAGGAGGAGATCAACGGTCTGATGAGTTATGACCGGAAGGTGATGAAGATCGATGCGGCGGATTTGAAGAAGATCAATGGGCCGCTGACGGCGGAGTGATTGGTTAGATTTGAGGCGGTCGCCGGAGGGTCCGGCGGCTGCTTTTTGGACCTTGCTGTCAGGGCTGCTGATCGGTTTGCGGAAAGCCATTTAACCGGAGATAAACGGGATGCACGCAGATGAGGAGGATTGGGACCGGGATGGATGCCGGGGTTGTTAGGCGGGACGGGGAAATTTTCATCGCGGATTCCGCGGATGAGGAGCCGGAAATTTGAACAGGAGGAAGAGGAGAAAAAGGAGGAATAATCGAATACCCATGGGGGTTCTTCTCTTTCGTCACTTGCACGCTGGCGCTTGGCCGCGGGTGATGACGCGGACAATCGCGAAAGGGCCGAAGAATCCTTGGTATCTCCGCGTAGCCATGCGTCATGCCCATGATCTGGCTTCTCCGTGTTCTCGCTGGCACCCTGGCCATCAGCGTTCCTGCCCGGGCCGACGAGCCTTTCAATACCGAGAAGTCTGCGACCGCCCCACTGGGTGCCGCACAGGCGGCGGCGGATTGGAAATTGCCGCCGGGATTCCGCGCGACGGCCTTTGCCAGCGAACCGGATGTCCGGCAACCGATCGCGATGTGCCTCGATGACCGCGGCCGGGCGTGGGTGGCGGAAAGCTACATGTACGCCGGGCATAGCGGCGGGTATTATGAGCCGAAGCTACGGGATCGCATTATCATTCTGGAGGACACGAATCACGACGGGGTGCATGACAAGCGGACGGTTTTCGCGGACGGACTGGAGCGGCTGACCAGCGTCCAGGTGGGACTCGGCGGCGTGTGGGCCCTGAGCTTGCCGGATCTTGTCTTCTTCCCGGATCTGAATCGCGATGACGTCCCGGACGGGCCGCGGGTGGCGCTGCTCGATGGATTCGACATCAAGGGCTCCGCCCACACGATGGCGAACGGCTTGCGGTGGGGACCGGATGGCTGGCTGTATGGCCGGCAGGGAATTCTCGCGCACTCCCTGTTAGGCCAACCGGGCACGGCTCTCGCGGATCGGAAGAAGCTGAACGGCGGCATCTGGCGCTACCACCCGGCGAGGAAGTCCGTGGAGATCGTCGCGGAAGGGACGACCAATCCGTGGGGCATGGATTGGGACGAACATGGCGAACCTTTCATGATCAACACGGTGATCGGCCACCTCTGGCATGTGATTCCGGGAGCTCACTACAAGCGGATGTTCGGTGATGACTACAGTCCTTACATCTTCGGGCAGATCGACCAGCACGCGGACCATGTGCACTGGGACACGGCGGAGAAGTGGGATGAGGTCCGCCAAGGGATCAGCACGGAATCTTCATCGGCAGGCGGCGGGCACGCGCATACCGGCCTGATGATCTACCTGGGTGACAACTGGCCTGAAGAATACCGGGGTAATCTCTTCACGATCAACTTCCACGGCCGCCGCCTGAACCGCGAGTTCCTGGAAGCGGGCGGCAGCGGCTTCACCGGCCGTCACGGGCCGGACCTGGCCTTCTCCGCGGATCCGTGGTTCCGCGGGATCGACCTGCTCTACGGTCCGGATGGCAGCGTGTTCGTGTCCGATTGGTCGGACACCGGCGAGTGTCATGACGACGACGGTATCCACCGTCAGTCCGGCCGGATTTACAAGATCTCTTATGGAACCCCTGCGGTGCCGGCGGTGCCAGATGTGGCAGCACTGTCGCCGGAGCAATTGCTGCCCCTGCTGGCCCACCGGAATGAATGGTTCGCGCGGCGGGCACAGCTGGCCCTGCAGGATCATGCCGCCAGGGGAGGAGCTACGGAGAGCATCGTCCCTGCACTTCAGCAGCAGCTTGAAAGCGGTGCGACCGCGACGCTGAAGCTCCGTGCACTTTGGGCGCTGCATGCGATCGGCAAGGCGGATCGGGGATTGCTGTTGCGCTTGCTTGGTGATCCAGCGCCCCCGCTGCGGATTTGGGCGATCCGCCTGCTGCTTGATGATCCCGCCCCGGCCAGCGTGGATGCCAACACGATCACCGCGCTGACCCAACTCGCCACCAAGGAAGGTTCGCCTGCCGTGAGACTCGCACTTGCTTCCGGCCTGCAACGCCTACCCCTACCCGCTCGCGCCGGAGTGGCTGCTCCCTTGCTCGGGCACGCGGAGGATGCACAGGATCACAATCTCCCGCTGATGCTGTGGTATGGCATCGAGCCCTTGGCCGGCTCTCACCGTGCCGGGCTCGCGGGACTGGCCAAGACTTGTGCCATTCCCTTGGTGCGGAATTACATCGCGCGCCGCCTGGCGATGGATCCCGCGGACCCGGAGCAGGCATTCGATTCCCTGGTGCAACACGCTGTCCCGGCTCCGGACGAGTGGAAGCGCGACCTGCTCGCCGGTCTGGCGAAGTCGCTTGAAGGAAGCGGCAGCCCGCGCTCGCCCGCCTCATGGCCTCAACTCTCCGAGGTGCTGGCAAAGACCGGCCATCCCGAGTTGGTGAAACTCTATCGCTTGATCGGCACGCTCTACCGGGATCCCGCCGCGATAGCGGCAAACCGTGCGATCGCCGGGGATGAAGGCTCCGGCATGGAAGCCCGGAAGCAAGCGCTGCGCTCGCTCACCGCCATCCGCGACCCCGGCTCGCTCGAGCTTGCAAAAAACCTGATCGGCAAGCCGGGGCTGACTGCGCAGGCCATCGAACGGCTGACGCTTGAAGAGGACACGGCGAATGCCATCTTCCTGATCCAGCGCTTATCCACGCTTGAGGATGGCGACAAGACGCATGCGACCACGGCGCTGATCTCCCGTGCCGCGTGGGCCTCGTTGCTGCTGGATGCCATCGAATCCGGCAGCTTGCCGGGCTCCGTGCTCACGCCCTTCCAAGTCCGGCAGATCCGCTCGCTGGATGCGCCAGCACTCTCAAGCCGGATCACGACCCTGTGGGGGGAAGTGCGGGACACCAGTGCCGGGAAGGCGGAGGCGCTTCAGCAATGGAAGCTCTACCTGACACCGAAGACGCTCTCGCGAGCCGACAAGCCGAAGGGGAAGGAGGCCTTCCGTCAGCTCTGCGCCTCTTGTCACAAGATGTATGGAGAAGGCGGCATGGTGGGCCCGGAGCTCACGGGCGGCGGACGGGACAATCTCGACTACCTGCTCTCTAACATCCTGGATCCGGGCGCGACCGTGGCCAAGGAGAACCAGCTATCCCTGGTGACGCTCAAGGACGGGCGCGTGCTCGCCGGCATGATCCGCGCCAAGGGCGAGCGCAGCACGGAGTTCCAGACGCTCACGGAGAAGGTCTCCCTGGCCACGGAGGAGATCACCAAGATCGAGACGCTGCCAAATTCGCTGATGCCGGAAGGCATGATCGATTCGCTGCCGCGGGAGCAAGTGCGCGATCTGGTCGCATGGCTGATGGACAAGGGGGCGGCCAGCGCGGCCATGGACGAAAGCCCGCTGCCTCCCACCCTGATCTCCTTGGCCGGGGATTGGAAAATTGCGGTGACTGTTCCCGGTGGCGCGACTGCCACTCTGGACATCGCAGCACCTGTCTATCAGGAAGTGCGTTCGGAAAGATTCGCAGGGCTGCCGCTCTACAATCCGAATGGTGGCGGCTGGAACAACGGCGCAAAGTTCGCCGGCAATCTGGCCGAGGCGTGCTCCACCCCGGATCTGGTGGATACCGGGAGCGTGATACTCCGTTCATCGGAGGGGGCGGATGCAGCAATCTTCACCCGCGGCAAGGATTGGGAGATCGAGCCATCGTGGGGAACCTTTGGAAGGCTTGAGGGCGGTGCCTTGAGCGGGGACGCGGCGGTCTTCGCCAGCTATCGCCACACCTTCCTGCGGATCGATTCGGTGGTGCGGATGCCTGATGGATCCACCATCGTGATCCAGGGCGATGGTGCCGCTGCGGCACCCGTTCCGCCCGCGCTGCCGGCCGATGGCCGCCTGCTGGGAAATGTCTGGATTCCCGGGCCGATCGCGAAGCTGGGGGAAGAACATCTCTTCCCAATTCTGGAAGCACGCTATCCGGCAACGCCGCCGGCGCTCACGGTGGCGAAGCGTTTCCCGAAGCTGATGGAGAAGCTCCGCGCGGGCGAACCCGTGCGCATCCTGGCGTGGGGTGATAGCGTGACGGCCGGGGTCTATCTGCCGCCCGCGGAGCGATGGCAGGAGCAATTTGCGGCAAGACTCCGCGCGAAATATCCCCAGGCGAAGATCGATCTCGTCAGCGCAGCCTGGGGCGGGCGCACGACCACGGCCTATCTGAATGAACCACCCGGGTCCGAACACAATTATCAGGCCAAGGTGCTCGGTGCGAAGCCCGACCTGGTGATTTCCGAGTTCGTGAATGATGCGGGATTGACCGCTCCGGCTTACGAAGGCGCTTATCGCCGCATCTACGATGACTTTCGTAGCATCGGGGCGGAATGGATCATCCTGACCCCGCACTACGTGCGCCCCTCATGGATGGGACTCCAGAAGGAGCGGGATATCGACGAGGATCCGCGGCCCTACGTCGCATTCCTCAGGAAGCTGCCGGAACAGTATCCGGTTCTGATCGCCGATGGGTCGGCGCGTTACGGGCGGCTTTGGCGGCAAGGCATTCCGTATACCTCCCTGATGGTGAACTCGATCAACCATCCGAATGCGCGGGGGATGAAGATTTTCGCGGATGCTCTTGAAGAGCTGTTTCCGGAGCCGTGATGCGGAGGTGGAGGAGGCAGGGGTATTGCGGGGATCCGCTGGAACCCCATCCGAGGTTCGTTGACATTGACGTCCAACCGGGGGGGGGTCGCGCTTGAGGCGCTCGACCCCCGGTTACTTGCTATTCTCCCTGCGGGAGAGGGGCAGGGGCGCGGTGGATTGCCGGGTTAGATCGCCTCTACAGGGCTCCGGGATCTTCTTGCGAGAGCGCTAGGGCTTTCGCCCTAGGCTGGTATGGAACGCCCCTGTGGGGCTGAAGAGGTTAAGCCGAGGGGCGCGAGCCGCACCCCCTCCTTGCGGGATGGCGGGCGCGGCTCCTCGTTGATCGAGGCGGAGTTGTTAGAACTTCCAGTCGCCTTTATCGAGTTCGCAGACGCAGGCGACGAGGAGGTCGATGGAGGCCTGGAGGTCCTTCTTGTGGACGGTCTCGATGGTCTGGTGGATGTGGCGGGTGGGGACGGAGACGGCGCCGGCGATGGAGCCGCCGGGGACCATGCGCTGGAGGCCGGCGGTATCGGTGCCGCCGGCGGAGAGGATCTCCGGCTGCCACTTGATCTTGTGCTTGTCCGCGGTCTTCTTCATGTAGGCGATCATGCGGTAGTCGCAGATGACCGAGCTATCCATGATCTTGATGCCCGCGCCCTCGCCAAGGGCGGTGCAGCGTTCCTGCGGGGTGGAGCCGGGGACATCGTAGGCGATGGTGGTATCGAGGCCGAAGCCGAAGTCGGGCTTGATATCGAGGGCGGAGACATTGGCACCGCGGAGGCCGACTTCTTCCTGGACGGTGAAGACGGCGTAGAAGTCGTAGGCGGGCTTCTTGCGGGTTTTTTGCAGGACGCGCAGGGCCTCGATGAGGAGGAAGACGCAGACGCGGTTGTCGAGGGACTTGACGTTCACGCATTCGCCGAGTTCGAGGAGAGGGCTCCAGCGGGTGACGGCATTGCCGACTTCGACATACTTGGAGACTTCCTTTTTCGGGAGGCCGGTATCGATGAAGTAGTCGGTGATCTTGGCCGGTTTGTTGCGGTCCTCCGGCTGCATGATGTGGGTGGGCTTGGAGCCCATGACACCGATGAGGTCCTTCTTACCGTGGACGATGACGCGCTGGGAGGTGAGGGTCTTCGGGTCGAAGCCGCCGAGGGGATTGAAACGGATGAAGCCCTTGTCATCGACATGGGTGACGATGAAGCCGATCTCGTCCATGTGGGCCGCGGCCATGGCCCTTTTGGCAGAGGAGCGGCCTTTCTTGAGGGCGATGACGTTGCCCATGTTGTCGACGCGGATTTCGTCGGCGAGGCCTGCGATTTCCTTGAGGACGAGTTCGCGGATGAGCTTCTCGAAGCCGGGGGCGCCGGGGGCTTCGCAGATACGGGAGAGAAGAGCGACGTCGATGGCCATGGTGGGGACGCTAGGAGGAGGGGGCGGGCGGAGGGAAGCGGGAAACCTTGGGAAGGGGTGTTTTTGGCGGAGGGTGGCGGGGAGAGCGGTGGGTTTTGACAAGCGGGGGATGGGAGGGAACGAAACGCGGAGGCGCGGAGGGCGCAGGGGAGGCAGAAAGGCAAACATCGAACATCGAACGTCCAACATTGAACGTCCAAGTTTTAAGAGGAAAGGCAGGAAGGCGAACCACGGAATACTCGGAATATACGGAAGGAGAGATTGGGGCGCGGGGGGCGGCTCCTTTTTGCTACTGGAGGCTTGGGAAGGTGGGGCGGAGGTCGAGGGGGTCGGCGGTTTCCTTTTGGATTTCCAGGAGACGCTGGAAGAGGGATTTGGCGAGGGCTGCGCCCTCCGGGGTGGCGGAGAGGTCGTGCATTTCGTCGGGGTCGGTCTTGAGGTCGAAGAGGTGGATGACCTTGGGGAGCGGGTAGAGGATGAGCTTTTTGCCATCGCGGGTGATCATGCGCTGGCGATCGCGGAAGGCGCCGATGATGGCATCGCGCGGGGTTCCCTGCCCATTCTCCTCCCAATGCGGGCGGAGGTCTTGGAAGCCAATCCCGGCGGAGACGGGGGCGCCGGCGAGCTTGAGGACGGTGGGCATGGCGTCCTGGAGGTAGACGGGGGCGGCGATACGCTTGCCGGCGGGGACACCGGGGCCGGCGACGATGAAGGGGACGCGGACGCTGGAGTCGTAGAGGTTCTGCTTTCCCATGAGGCCGTGCTCGCCGCAGGAGAGGCCGTGGTCGGCGGTGAAGAAGATGTAGGTGTTCTTGGCCGCGGGGCTCTGGTCGAGGGCATCGAGGATGCGGCCGATCTGGGCATCGAGGTAGGTGATGGCGGCGTAGTATTCCCGGCGGTGGGTCTGGACGGCGAAGGGGGTGCGGGGGAAGGGCGCGAGCTTTTCATCCCGCATGTCATCGCCCGCGCCCATCTCGACGCGGTAGGGATAGGTGGGCAGGAAATTCGGCGGAACCTTGATGCGGGAGAGGGGGTAGCGGTCGAGGGTGGCCTGGGGGGATTGGCGGGGGTCGTGAGGGGCATTGAAGGCCAAGTACATGAACCAGGGGCGCGAATCGGAGTCGGCGAGGAAGACGGGGAAGTCATCGGCGATGACGGCGCTCCAGTGCTCGCCGCCGGTCCAGAAGCCGCCCTCGGCGGGGTCGGTGGGGCTCCAGGTATCGGGCTGGCCTTCGAGGGGGCGGAAGTAGGCGTTCTTGCGGTCCGGGGCCATGCCGCCGGGGCGGTAGTGGCGGATCTGCTGGAAGGCCCGGGTGTGGTCGGCCTGGATGTGCCACTTGCCGGAGAAGCAGGTGCGGTAGCCGGCGGTGGCGAGGAGCTGGGGCCAGAGGCGGTCGCGAGCGACGAAGTCCGAATTCAGCTTTGGCTCGGCAGCCTTGGCCTTCCAGAGCGGGAGGCCGGTCATGAGCATGCTGCGGCTGGCGACGCAGATGGCACCGTGCCAGCCGCCGGGATTGTAGGCGTGGGTGAAAGTGCTGCCGCGGGCGGCGAGGCGGTCGAGATTCGGGGTATCGATGTCCTCCCCGGAGATGGAGTGGACGGCCTTCCAGGTCATGTCATCCGCGAAGAGGAAGAGGATATTCGGCTTATCCGCGGCACGAAGGGCGGCGGGAAGCAGGGCGGCGAAGAGAAGAATCAGGCGGATCACGGGTTCTTTTACCCGGGAAAGGGAGCCGAGGTTGCGCGAGAAATCTCCGGATGGAGGAATCCGCAAAGTGTTTAGCTCTCCGTCAGGTTGCTGATGGATCCATTCCTTGGCTCTTCGGGATGATCTCCTGTCTGACGTCTATCCGCGGCATCCGCTCGACTCGCCACAGCAAACCTGACGGAGGGCCAAGCGTTCTCCGCCAAAAGCATGACAGGATTTGCACGCAAATCGCTACCCGCGGATTTTCGAAACGCGGTTGACTCTTGGCCTCGTAAGAGCTGCCCGTTACATCCCCGCCATGTCTGTTGCCCACCCGCCCTTCCGCCTCGACGGCCGCATCGCTTGGATCACCGGATCCAGCCGCGGGCTCGGGCGGATCATCGCCGAGACCCTGGCTGCCGCCGGGGCCCGCACCGTGGTGAATTGCTTCGCGAACCGGGCAGCGGGCGAAGCGGTGGTGGAGGGAATCCGCGCCGCGGGCGGCGAGGCGATGCTGGTGGCGGGCGACGTGACGAACGAGGCCGAGGTGGACCGGATGGCGGGCGAGATCGAAGCGGGCTTCGGGCCGGTGGACATCGTGGTGGCGAATGCGACGCCGCACCAGCCGATGAAGAAGCTGGAGGATTACACGTGGGAGGATCACGAGTCGATGCTGGAAGCCTTCGTGAAAAGCCCCTTCCTGCTGGCGAAGCGGCTGGTGCCGGGGATGAAGGCGGAGGGCAGGGGCCGGATCATCAATATCACCAGCGAGGTGTATCACCTGGGGATGGCGGAATTCAGCGCCTACGTGGCGGCGAAGGGCGGGCAGATCGGCTGGAGCCGATCGATGGCCAACGAGCTGGCGCCGCACGGGATCACGGTGAACACGGTGGCGCCCGGCTGGATCCCGGTGGAACGGCACGACGAGGTGGCAGAGGAGCACAAGGCCAGCTATCTGGCGACGGTGCCGCTGGGCCGCTGGGGAAGGCCGGCGGACATCGCGCATGCGGTGAACTATTTCGCGTCCTGCGAGGCCTCCTTCCTGACCGGCCAGACGCTGGTGGTCAACGGCGGACGGACGATCTGGTAAATGCCCTAACACGCGCGGATTTTCCCTTGCCAAAGCCGGGACCTCCCCCTAGTTCTCCGTCCCGCCGAAACAAAGGGCAGGTTCCGGAGCGGTCAAACGGGGCAGACTGTAAATCTGCTGGCTTACGCCTTCAAAGGTTCGAATCCTTTCCTGCCCACCATCCTCTCTCCGAGAGGGTTGTGGCGAAGAACGAGCGCTCCAGTACGGGGCGCTTTTTTCGTGTATGCCCGCGGCGGGTGAATCCGGGCGGAAGGCTGAAGAATCCCATCCCCTCGTGCCGTCATCCGAGTCCTTGGCGCGAAAACTGTTGGGATGATTCCAATGGCGCGTATGGTGCCTGAAATTTCTATCGCATGGAGCGGACTAACTCCGGGAGGCGCTGATTACCCGGCAGATTTTTCCCTCGCGCCCGGTAACGGAGGCGAGGGCTGGAGTGCTCTTCTTTTGTGCAAAGTGCAAACGGTTGAGGGAAATTTTGCACTCCTCGCGGTCGAGAAGCGGGTCACGGCTTCTGGAAATTAATGGAGTTCACGAGCCGATGGCGCGCGGTACGGGCTTCGCTAAGGAGTACCCATGTCGCGCGAACGATCCCAAACCCGCCATCTCGGAATTAATCCGCAAACGCGCTCGAAGATTGCCTTTCTCGGCACCTACATTCCGCGGCGGTGCGGGATCGCCACCTTCACCGCAGATCTGGTGGCAGCAGTGGCGGCGGATCTTCCGGATACCGAAATGCTGGTAGCGGCGATGAACGCTCCCAATGCCACGGTGGCTTACCCTCCGGAGGTGCGTTTCAACATCGATGAAACGGATGCGAGTTCCCATGGCAAAGCCGCCTCCCTGATCAACGCAAGCGGCGCGAACCTCCTGTGCGTCCAACATGAATTCGGAATCTTCGGGGGTCCCGCGGGAAGCTATCTGCTGACCCTTCTACGGGAACTCCGGATGCCGGTGGTGACGACCCTTCATAGCATCCTTGCCACCCCTGACGTGGAGCAACGAAAGGTGATGGACGAGTTGACGCGGCGCAGTTCGCGGCTGGTGGTGATGGCGGAGACGGGTGCCACGATCCTACGAGACGTCTATGAGGTGGATGCGGCGAAGATCGATGTGATTCCCCATGGCATTCCGGATTTCGCGCTGCTGGATTCCGGACCGGAAAAGGAGCAGATGGGTTTCGCTGGAAGAAAGATATTGCTGACCTTCGGCCTGCTTGGCCGCGGGAAGGGAATCGAGTATGCCATCCGCGCCCTGCCGGAGATCGTGCGGGATCACCCGGAGGTCCTCTATGTCGTCCTGGGCGCGACCCATCCGAACCTGGTGGCCAGCGAAGGCGAGCGCTACCGCGAGTCGCTGGGCGAATTGGCAGAAGAGCTGGGGGTGGGCCCGAATGTACGGTTCGAGGACTGCTATGTGACGCTGGGGGAGCTGGAGCATTACATGGCGGCCGCGGACATCTATCTCACTCCTTATCCGAATGAAGCCCAGATCACCTCCGGCACGCTCGCACAAGCCATCGGGGCGGGGAAGGTGGTCGTCTCCACGCCCTACCTGCATGCGCAGGAATTGCTGGCCGGCGGCAAGGGGGTCCTGGTGGCCTCGCGCGACTCGGCGGCGATCACCGCCGCGGTGAACCGCTTGTTCGATCATCCGCAGGAGATGGAGACGATCCGTGCCGCGGCCTACCAGGAAGGTCGGAACATGATCTGGCCGGCAGTCGCCGCGAGATACCGGCAATCCTTCGCGCGCGCGCTGGCCGACTCCGAACGGGTGACGGCTTTTCCGGGTTGGAAGTCACGCGGGCTGCCGGTGCTCAGGCTGGAGCATCTGTCGCGGATGACGGACGGCACCGGCTTGTTTCAACACGCGATCTACGATGTTCCTCTGTACAAGGAAGGCTATTGCACGGATGACAATGCGCGCGGCCTGATCTTGTGCAACCAGCTGGACGCCTCCGAAGACGCCGATCCCGGCACGCTGGAGAGGATGTCCACGGTGTATCTGGCCTTTCTAGCAGATGCATTCAATCCGGGGAACGGCCGCTTTCGCAATTTCATGAGCCATGGCCGGGTTTGGCTGGAGGGAGCCGGCAGCGAGGATAGCCACGGCCGCGCGCTGTGGGCTGCAGCCACGGGCGCGGCATCGATGAGGAAAGACGGGCGGCGCTTGCTCTGCGGGGAATTGCTAGAGGCGGGGATGGGCGCGGTGGAATCCTTCACTTCGCCGAGGGCATGGGCATTCACCCTCCTCGGTCTGCACGAGTACTTGAAGACCTTCCCAGGGGACATGCGGGCGCACCGGCTTCGTATCGGGCTTGTTGATCGTCTGATCGGTCTCTGGGACCGCCATTCCAGCGGCGAATGGCAATGGTATGAGAGATCGCTTTCCTATGACAATGCCCGGCTCCCGCAGGCCTTGATCGCGAGCGGATCCAGGCTGCCGGAGAGCCGCGCTCTCGAGATCGGCCTGGCATCGCTCGAATGGCTGGTCGGAGTTCAAACTTCCGGAGCGGGGCATTTCCGGCCGATCGGCAATGAAGGCTTCTACCCGAGCGGCGGGAAGCGTGCCGATTTCGATCAACAGCCCTTGGAAGCTCAAGCAAGCGTCGCCGCGTGCCTGGAGGCGTGGCGCGTCACAGGCGACAAACGGTGGCTGGGCGAGGCCGAGCGAGCCTTCGATTGGTTCCTCGGCCGGAATGATGTGGGCCTGCCACTTTACGATCCGGAAGGCGGTGGTTGCTGCGATGGCTTGCAACCGGACCGGGTCAATGCGAATCAAGGAGCGGAATCATCCTTGGCTTTCGCTCTTTCGCTGGTCGATCTCCGGCAGGCGCTGGCTGCCAGCCGACCTTCTATCCAGCAAATCGCATGAGTAAACTTCGTCTCCGCCGCTACGAGATCAGCATCAGCCCCGAGAGCAGCCGGGTGATCATCCGGCCCTTCATCCCATCCAGTCCGCGGCTGATCACGACGGTCATCGGGCGAGCCCTGGCGCTCACGGAAAAGGAGGTAGCAGCCGAGCTTGCGCGCGTGAAGAGCGAGTTCGATTCCCGCCATTTCGATATTGATTCCCTGCTGCTGCAGCATTTCGCGAAGGTGGAGACGCATGTCTTCACCCACCGGCCGCTGTCGCATGAGCGGAGGCTGTTGATCGGGGCCCTGTTCTCCGGCGAGTATGCGTTGGAATCGGCGGCGCTCTTCAATCCCTCGATCGTGCCGCATCCCGACCAGAGCGGGATTCCGGAAGGTGCCCTGCGCTTCATCATGAGCCTGCGGGCGACCGGCGAGGGGCATATTTCCTCGATCGAGTTCCGCAGCGGGGTGATCCTGGCCGATGGTGGGATCAACCTCGATTCGGTATCGCGCTTCGTGACGATTCCGGAGGTGGTGCCGAACCCGAGCTACCGGAAGGAAAGCTTCGTGACCAAGCTGCATGAGATGGGCTTCGACAACGAGTGGACCGCGACGGTGCTCGAGTCCCTGGAGGACCATTTCTCGCGGAGCGACTTCACGCGCAGCGTCCGCGCCGTGCGCAAGCAAGCGGCACCTGCCGCACGCGACCTGCACCGGACGCTGGAATGCATGCAGTGGCTGGCGGACTCGAACTACGAGCTGCGCTTCTCCGAGAAGTTGGCCATGAGCGAGCGGATCATCTTCCCGGTTTCCGCGAACGAGAGCAACGGCATCGAGGATGCACGCTTCGTGAGATTCACCGGGGCCAATGGCGAGGTGATGTACTATGCCACCTATACCGCCTACAATGGCAAGGCGATCCTGCCGCAGCTGATCGAGACTGCGGATTTCTTGAATTTCCGGGTGCTCACCCTGAATGGGGAGGCCGTGCAGAACAAAGGCATGGCGCTCTTCCCGAGGCTCATCCAGGGCAGCTACGCGATGCTATCGCGGCAGGACGACGAGAACATGCTGATCATGTTTGCCAACGAGCCCCACCACTGGAGCGACCCGCAGATCTTGATGCGGCCCGCCGAGATGTGGGAGTCCGTGAAGATCGGCAACTGCGGCTCGCCGATCGAGACGGAAGCCGGCTGGCTGGTGCTGACCCACGGCGTGGGCCCGATGCGGAAGTATTGCATCGGTGCCGCGCTCCTGGACCTGGAGGATCCCACCAAGGTGATCGGCCGCCTGAAAGAGCCGCTGCTCTCCCCGGAAGGCAACGAGCGGGAGGGCTACGTGCCGAATGTGGTGTACAGTTGCGGAGCGCTGGTCCACGGCAGGACCTTGATCCTGCCCTACGCCATGAGCGACAAGGCCTCGGCCATCGTCTCGATCTCCCTGGACGAATTGTTAGACGAACTGCGGCGATAGGCATTGCCGGGCTCCGCCGTCAGGTCCCTCTCTCCGCGATGGCCTGTGCGGCGACGGCGTAGGCCAGCGAGGAGAGGCCATTGGATTCGGAGATGGTGCGCAGGTGCCCGGGATCGGCGATGGCCTGAAGTTGATCCTTCATCAGGGCACGCAGAATCTCACCGTACAGTTCCATCTTCGGCAATCCGGCTCCTGCGGCGAGGCGGGCATGCACGGTGACTTCCCTCGGTTGATGGCGGCTGACGACCGGCTGCGCGCTCTCCGGATAGCGTTCGACGACTTCGATCTCCGCGCCGGGGAAGAGGGCGGCCAAATCCGAGATGGTGGCCCCGGTGCCGTGCAGATCGAGTTGGAGTCGGGTCGGCACCCACTCGGACATCCGCAGGGTGCCGGTCTCGAAGATGATCTCCCAGCCCTGCTGATCGCGCCGCCGCATCTGGTGAAAGCCGTGGTAGAAGCTGGCCAAAGTCATGGCGCCGTAGCGGACGCAGCATTGCACCTGATCGATGATTCCGCTATCGGGACGGGCGATCTGGTGGGCGGACAGGACCTCGCCCGGCCCGAACCACCATTCGAACAGATCGAAGAAGTGCACGCCGTGCTCGATGAAGATCCCGCCGCTCTTGGCAGGATCCCAGAACCAGTGGGCCGGCCCCAGCGCCTCATCCTGTGCGGCATTGATGAAACTTGCGAAGATCGGCTCGCCGAGCAGCCGGCTCTCGACGAGATGCTTCACGGCGCGACAGAGCGGGTTGTAGCGCATGATCAGATTCACCGCGAGTAGCAGACCCTTCTGCCGGGCCAGCGCGACCATCACTTCCGCATCCTCCATGCGCAGCGCGAGGGGCTTCTCGCAGAGCACATGCTTGCCCGCCTCCAGCGCCTGAAGGGCCAGGGAAGCGTGAGTAAAGGGCGGCGTCGCGAGATGGACGATTCCGATGTCCGGCCGCGCAAGCAGGGCGGCGGGTGATGATGCGAAGTCGAGGCCGAACTCCGCCGCCGTGGTCCGCGCGAGTTCGGGGTCGCTATCCGCTACCGCGAGGCAAGCGAGTCCATCGATCTGACGATAGGCTTGAAGGCAGAAGCGACCGAAGCCGCCGCATCCGATCAGGCCGTAACCGAGTGGTAGTTTCATGGGGTCAGGCCGAGAACGCTTTTCGGGAGCCGGGTGATCCGGCAAGCAAGGTCGTCCTCGCCGGAAGCCACGATGAAATGATCGCCATGGTCGACGATGCCGGTGGTGAAAACGACGCCTTGCAAGTAGCTCAGCCCGCTCAGGTGCGCGGTCAGCTCCGGCCTCGGTTCCAGAAGCGGAGTGGTGTCGTCGATTGATAAGATTTCCGCCGGATCCTCCCCATCGAGGAAGGCGTGGAAGGTGCGGTAGGTGCCGACGGTGGTTCCCGGTTGGACGCCATGGTAGAGCATCAGCCAGCCCTTGGCGGTGCGGATCGGCGGCGAACCACCACCGATTCTCATGGTGGATGAAGATCCGCGGCGTGGCCGGATCAAGGGCGTATCCGCGGGCTTCCAGTGCAGGGCGTCGGGCGAAGAGGCGAGATTGATCGAAGGACCGGGCTCGAATCCGCTGTCGGCCGGATAGGCGAAGTAGAGTTCTCCGAGCGGGCGGGTAAGGGCGTGAAATTTTCCGCCAGGCCTGCCTTCGAAGATCAGCATGTCCTTGTTCTGGTGATCCAGGATGATGCCCTGCAATTGATAGCGCAGGCCATCCGCGGAGGTGTAGAGCGTCGTCGAGTGACGCTCCGCGCTGACCGAGCAGGTGGTCATGTAGTAGGTGTCATCCACCTTCGAGATCCGCGGATCCTCGATTCCGTATTCCTGATAAGGCGCGGCCGGCTCGATCGCCTGGTCATAGTGAACGGCCACGATCTCACGACCGTCCGGGGAAAGTTCGACGGGCAGCAGCCAGGAGAGCGAGGTCAGCGCCACGACCTTCGAGGCATGGCCGCGCAACCGGAAGGTCCGGGGATCGGTCGCGTCCACCCCGGCGAGCGCGTGTGGATCCGCGACATAGCGGCCCGGTGCGGTCCAGCGCAGCGAGTGAATATGGTCTCCCTGGATCGCTTCCCTGAGCGCTTCCGCCACCCGCACCATCATCAGAAGGTTGCCGCTTGGCAGGCGGGTCAGGCCGGGATTGAAGGCTCCCAGCACGAAGGTCTCCCCGGACAGGCTCGAGCTCAGCGGCGAGCGACCGAGGTCCACGTCGGGAGGCGCGAAGATGATCCGGTCGTCGTTCATGGTCGGTCAGACGATCTGAAGGTGAGGACGTACCTGCATTTTGATCACGTCGCAGCGCTTCGGTTGGCTGACGACGAAGGCAATGCTCCGGGCGATATCGTCGGCGCTCAACATGCGCATTTGATCCTGCATCTCGCGCTGCTGCTCCAGGGTTTCGTCGACCATGTCAGTGCCGATCGAGCCGGGTTCGATCAGGCTTACCGAAATACCAATGGGATTCACGTCCTTGCGCAGAGAGTATGCGAAGCCGCGCACGCCGCACTTGCTGGCGACATAGACCGCCGCTTTCTCATCGAAGACCTCCGCGCTCATCGAGCCGATCATGACGATATGGCCGCCCGCGCCGCGCATCCGGTTGATGCTTTCCAAGGCGCAGGAAATGTAGGAGAGCAGATTGACGTTGATGACTTCCCGGCATTGCTCATGGGTCAGGTCGGTGAGTTCGCCGTTCTGGCCCAGGCCGGCGTTCAATACGACGATGTCCGGCGCTCCGAGCCATTCGTCGGCGGCGGAGAAAAGCTTCTGGATTCCCTCGATCGTGGCGAGGTCGGTAGCAACGCCTCCAATTTCACCGCCGTCTGCCTGCACCGAGGAGATAGTCGCGGCCAGACGCTTGGGATCGCGGCCGCAGATGAAGACCCGACAACCCTCCCCTGCGAGCAAGGCTGCAGTCGCCGCTCCCACGCCGGTAGTGCCACCCGTGATCAATACCCGCTTGCCCGTGAGTTCGACGTTCATCTTCATTCTTGGTTTCCTTCCTCGCACCGTGTCACCCCCCCTCCGAAGCGCAACGTAAAGCAGGGAAGGCATCCAATGCCCCGGGCACTCGAACCGGGAAGAACCGGAGGCTTGGGCGGCAACTGCCGGAATTGGCGCGAAAAAACCCGGCGAGCGGGTGCCGGGCCTAACCGACCGGCTCACTATCCATTCACCTTCAATGGATAACAAGGACCTTCGTAAATGTGCGGATTGCCGCATGGGCGGCGGAGCAGCTTAGGCTCCGCGGAATTCCTACACCGTCTGACTTTCAGAATTCTTTCACCGGAGGTAACGAAAAATCAACGGACTGTGCGAAAAGCACTCTAACATGGAATTTTAACCTTCCTATTCATTCTGCAAAAATTTACCTTTTGTAATGCTCTATTTTGGAGGATCGAGAATTTTCCCCATGCGGATCGTGCGCTATGCACTGATCCTTCTGTCGATGGTCTTCCCCGCCTCCGGGGCGGCTGCGGGATCGATTACGGTCGCTTGGAACCGCAATCTGGAGCCCGATTTGGCCGGATATAAAATTTATTGGGGCGAATCCAGCCGTCAGTACACCAGTGTAATAGATGTCGGCACAAGCCTTGTAGGGACCGTCACCGGACTGACCAGCGGCCGGACCTACTACTGCGCGGTCAAGGCCTACAACTCGTCGATGCAGGAAAGCGCTTTCTCCGCGGAAATCCCGCTGAGTTATACCTCCCAGGAACCATCGGTGCCGGACACCAGTTCGCGGCTGGTACTGTTGGAGGCGGAGAGCGGCCAGCTCAATTCGCCGGCGGCGATCATGGGCACCAGCCCGAATATCTACGTGGATAGCACCAATTACTCCACCGCCAGCAACGGCTTCACCCGGATGAGCTTCGATATCGGGACAGCCGGCGATTATCAGGTGTGGTGCCGGGTCAAGGCAACTGCCGCCAGCATGGACTCGTTCTCCGTGACGATGGATAGCGGAACGGAAGACATCTTTCACGTCTATGTGATTCCGGACACGACCGAGCCGCGGGCGAGCGATTGGGTCTGGAAGCGGATCCACATCCCGGGCGGAGCGCCACGCAGCTACGCGCTGGCGGCCGGGGCGCACACCTTCAAAGTCCGGGTGCGGGAGCAGGGCGCGCTGCTCGACCGGCTGGTGCTGACTTCCGATCCGAATTTCACGCCGACGGATGCCTTGGCGCGGACCGGCGATGCGCTGGTGGTGACCCGCACGCCGGCGAGCCTGACCCGCAGCGCGGGCGGATCCGCTGTCTTCGAGGTCGCTGCTGCCGCCACCGGTCCGGTGACGTACCAGTGGAAGCGGAACAATGTGGCGATCACCGGAGCGACGTCCGCGCGGCTAGTCCTGACGGACCTGACCGAAGCGAATGCCGGCAACTACACGGTGACGCTGACCCGGGGGACCACAACCGCGACGGCCGGCCCGGCGGCCTTGGTCGTAAGCCCCGCCTCCGGTGCGACGCCGATCTTCAAGGTGCAGCAGATGGTCATGAACACCGACCGGTCACTGAGCTTCACGCTCACCGGCGGGCTGCTCAGCAGCGTGAAGATTTACGCTTCCGACAATCTGGCCCCGGACTCGTGGAGCCTGATCTCCACGCAAACGAACACCACCGGGGTTATCCGGGTGGTCGATCCTGCCGCGGTATCGCTCAAGAAGCGGTTCTACAAGCTGGAGACGCAGTGATCTTAGGGCGGGCGGCGTGGGGATAAGGCGCGCCGCCGTCTTTCTTCGAATCATCAATCACCAATCTTCCAATCATCAATCGAAGTGGCGCTGCGCGAAGAGGAAAGCGCTGGCGCGTGAGGCCGCGGCGTTTCAGTCCTTCCGGAGCAAACAAAACGGCCCGCCGGTGAGGGCGGGCCGTTGAATTAGAAGCGGTGTGGGCCGGAGCGCCTTGCTTTGCTTACCAACGGCTCTTGTTGACGAAGACGGTATCGTAGGGCCGGAGGTAGAAGGCCGAGCCGCCGTTGCGGAGCGTGTCGTCGAAGTTCAGAGCATAGCGCTGTTGCTTGCCGTTCTGATTGCGGACGACGACGACCTGCTTGGGATTGGCGAACTTGCCGAAGCCGCCGGCTTCCATGACGGCCTCGAAGGCAGTCATCGGACGATCCAGCGGGATCTTGCCCGGCTTGTTGACCTCGCCCGAGACGTAGACGCCGGCGGCGGCGGTCTCGACGGCGACGAGGACGGTCGGGTTCTGCAGGTGGCTGGCATACATGCCGGTGAGCTGCGATTGCAGGGTGGCCGCGCTCTTGCCGGAGGCGCTGACGTCGCCGACCTTGGGAAGGCTGACGCGGCCGTTCGCCTGGACGCGCTGGGTGGTGTTGAGTTCCGGAGCGCCGGGATAGCTGACCTGAATCACATCGCCCGCGGACAGGGTGCCGGTGGGGCGGGCACGCATCTCGCTGTCAGGGATTTGCTGGTAGGGCTCGGCGGTCTCGCAGCCGGAGAAGAAGCCGGTGAGGGCGAGGGCCATGAAGGCCATCAGGATGGAGGCAAAGCCGCGGGGGAGGCGACGCCATGCGGACATGGCTTTGGTGGCTGGTGTCGTAGTCATCGGATTGTCGTTTGCTGGGGTGGGGTGAACAGGCGGGGTTTGTAACAGATTGCACGGGGCTTGTCACCGGTGGGTGACGGGACAAATCGCGTAGGTCAACCGGCGAGGTAGCGGTCCCAATCGGAGGGTAGCGGGCACTTCTCCACATCGCTGGCGATGCGGCCTTCCCACTCGGGATTGAAGACGGTGCTGGTGCCGTAAACCATGATCAGGTCCTCATTGCCGACATTCCGTAGGGCGTGGGCGACGCCGGAGGGAATGACGATGGAGGCATTGTCGGGGCCCGCGCGGCTATCGCCGGGGATGACGAAGCGCATGACGCGGCGGGGCATGCCGGCGCGTTCATCGACCAAGAGCATCTCGCAGATGCCGGTGAGGAAGAACATGACGTCCCACTGCTCGCGGTCGTAGGGGCGCAGGGAGTAGTTCTCCGCGTCCTCGATGTAGAGTTTCTTGAACCAGGCCGCGGGATCTTCCCCGGCGGGGATGTGCGGCGGGTGGATGTGGAAGCCCTTCGAGCTATCACGGTGCATCAGCGCGGAGGCCCACTGGCGCGGGGCGAGGCCGATGCGCTCGAGGGTGCCCTCGGTGAGGCGGGTCAGCTCGCCGAAGTATCCCCTGCCCTTCTGCTGGAAGACGCGGCGCGAGAAGAGCTCCACACCGGGGATCCAGGCATCGGCCAGGCTGGCCTTACCCGCGATGGCCTCGGAGGCGTTCACGCCGCTGGTGGCGAGCCGCAGGGCGAGATCGCCGCTGGAGTAATCGCGGGTCTCGAGGCGGGCGCGGGCGTCGGGATTGAGGCCGGCCCAGGTATCGGAAAGGCGGGAAGACATGGCCGGTCAGAGGGTGGCGAGGTATTCGCCATACGGGGTCTTGGCGTACTTCTGGATCGACTCGTTCAGCTTGGCGCGGTCGATGCGGCCTTGCAGGAAGGCGACTTCTTCCGGGCAGGCGATCTTGAGACCCTGGCGCTGCTGGATGACCTGGACGAACTGGGTGGCATCCGCCAGCGAGTCCGGAGTGCCGGTATCGAGCCAGGTGGTGCCGCGGCCGAGAAGCTCGACGCGCAGGTTCCCCTGCTCCAGGTAGACCCGGTTGAGATCGGTGATCTCCAATTCGCCGCGCGGCGAGGGCTTGAGCGCCTTGGCGATCTCCACTACCTTGCTATCGTAGAAATAGATGCCGGGGACGGCGTAGTTCGACTTCGGCTTGGCGGGCTTCTCTTCGAGAGAGACGACATTGCCATCGGCATCGAATTCCACCACGCCGTATTGCTCCGGCTCCTTGGTGTGGTAGCCGAAGACAGTGGCACCGTCCAAGCGGCGGGAGGCTGCGAGGAGGGACTTCGCGAGGTCGTGGCCGTAGAAGAGGTTGTCGCCGAGGACCAGGCAGGCGGGTTCGCCGGCGAGGAATTCCTCCCCGATCAGGAATGCCTGGGCGAGGCCTTCCGGCTTCGGCTGCGGTGCGTAGGAGATTTGCAGGCCCCACTGCGAGCCATCGCCTAACAAGTGCTCGAAGGCCGGCAGGTCATGCGGGGTCGAGATCAGGAGGATCTCCTTCACCCCGGCGAGCATGAGCACGGTCAGGGGGTAGTAGATCATCGGCTTGTCATAGACCGGGATGAGCTGCTTGCTGACCGAATGGGTCATCGGGAACAAGCGGCTGCCGGTGCCGCCGGCGAGGATGATCCCCTTGCGCAGCGCGAGATCCGCGGGCGAGGGGGCGAGGTAGGTGGATTCAGGAACGACCATGAGGAGAGGGAGTCGGAAGCTTCAGGCGAGGGTGCCGAGGCGTTCGCCTTGGTAACTGCCATTTTCGATGGCGTTGATCCACTCCTGATTGTCGAGATACCATTGGACGGTCTTGCGCAGGCCGGACCTGAAGTCCTCCCGCGGCGACCAGCCGAGCTCGTTCTCGATCCGGGCCGGGTCGATGGCGTAGCGCTGGTCGTGACCGGGGCGGTCCTTGACGTAGGTGATGAGTTCGTCCGCGCTCTTGGTGGCGCTTTGCGGGGCGAGTTCGTGGACGGTCTGGATAAGGGCGCGGACGACGTTGATATTACGGATCTCGTTCTTGCCGCCGATCACGTAGGTCTCACCCATGGTGCCGCGGACCAGCGCGGTGGCGAGGCCGCGGCAGTGGTCTTCCACGTAGAGCCAGTCGCGGATGTTGCTGCCATCGCCATAGACCGGCAGCGATTCGCCGCGCAGGGTCTTCTGGATCATCAGCGGCAGGAGCTTCTCCGGAAATTGGAAGGGGCCGTAGTTGTTCGAGCAATTGGTGGTGATCACCGGCATGCCGTAGGTGTGGTGGTAGGCGCGGGCGAGGTGATCGCTGCCGGCCTTCGAGGCACTGTACGGGCTGTTAGGCGCGTAGGGCGTGGTCTCGCAAAACATCGGGTCTTCCGCACCGAGCGAGCCGAAGACCTCGTTGGTCGAGACGTGGAGGAAGGCGGACTCGCCGCCATCGGCGATCGATTTGCCGTAGTTCGGCAGCTTGGTGCGGCCGCTTTCGGCGAGGTATTTCCGGAAAGCGTCGAGCAACTTGAAGGTGCCGACCACATTGGTCATGATGAAGGCCTCGGGACCATCGATCGAGCGGTCCACATGGGACTCCGCGGCGAGGTGCATCACGGCATCGATCTTGTGTTCGCGCAGCAAGCCGCCGACGAATTTCTCGTCGCAGATGTCACCCTGGACGAAGATGTGGCGTGGATCGGAGTCGAGATCGTCGAGGCTGGAGCGGTTGCCGGCGTAGGTGAGCTTGTCGAGGTTCACCACCTTGTCGATGGACACGCCGAGTTCGGCGGAAGCATCGCGCAGGAGATAGTGGACGAGATTCGAGCCGATAAAGCCGGCGCCGCCGGTGATGAGAAGATTCATGGGGTGGGAAGGGTGCAGTGGTGGGAGGATGATAACCGGGGCGTCAACCGCAGGCGGCGGCTTGGTATTGGCGCAGGGTTTCCGAGGTAGCGAAGTGCTCGCGCAGGGCTTCCTGCCAAGGGCGCGGAACGATGCCGGTGAAGTCCGTATACTTGGCGGTGCTCATGACGCTGTTCGCCGGACGTTTGGCGACGAAGGCCTTGATATCCGCCAGGGAGTTCGCGGAGATGCTGCGGGTTTCGAGCGGCGCGCCGGCCTCTGCGGCGAGGTCGAGGCAGGCCTGGCCCCACTCGCGGTGGGTGCAGGAGCCGGAATTGCAGAGATGATAGATGCCGCTGGCAGGTTCGCCGCCGGGGCCGAAGAGCAGGGGATCCAGCAGGTCCGCCACATCGGTGGACGAAACGGGCGAGCCGGTCTTGTCCCCGGGCAGGGAGAGCTCCGGCTTGCTGCAGGCCTGGTCCACGATCCACTCCGGGAACGCGGCCTTGCCCGGGCCGTAGAGCCAGGAGACACGGACGACGAGATGATAGGGGCTGGCTTCAAGCACCGCCTGCTCGCCCTTCAGCTTCGAATCCCCGTAGATACCGAGCGGATGCGGCGCGTCCTTCTCGGTGTAGGCACCGTCCTTCTTGCCGTCGAAGACGAAGTCGGTGCTGAAATGGGTCATGTGGGCCTTCTTGGCCGCGCAGATCTTCGCGATCAGCCCGGGTGCCACGGCATTGACCGCATAGGCCTGGTCCTGGTTGGTCTCGCAAGGATCCACCGCGGTCATGGCGGCCGGGAGGATCAGGTGGTCGAACTTCAGCGGCTCCAGCGCATAGCGGATGGATTGCGTGGAGGAGAGATCGATCTGCGGGCGCGCGAGACCGATGACGGTGGCATCCCGCGAGAAGCGGGCTTCGAGTGCCTGGCCAAGACGGCCGGAGGCACCGATAATGACGATCCGGGGGGGACGTTTCATCGTTCGGGGGTGGGGGTGTGAACAGCGGACTGCAGGGGCAAGCCGGGTGAGGCGAACCGGAGCGATTCGTCACGGGCAGGCAGGCGAACCGGCCCGGGAGGAAGGAAACCCCGGAGGGAGGGTGAATCCCTCCGGGGCATGGGATATCATTCGGCGACCGGCTCGAAGAACAAGCGGTAGAAGGCCTTGGAGCCCGCCGCATTGTCCTCGATCACGTAGTTGGCACGTGCGGCAGGAGACATGAGCTCGATCTCGGCCTTGGTGATCACATCGATGCGATTGGCGATGTTACCGATGTCAGCGAGATCCGAAGCACGATGAACGTAGTAGTTACCGATCGGCTTGAGCCCGGGCAGCGTGATCGTGGGAATACCACCCACCTGTGCGACCTTCAGGGTAAACTCCAGATCATCGGAAGGATCATTCGGATCCATCTGCAGTTCGAATTCGCTGAGGTTGTCGAGGTGTCCACCATCGGAGTCGGCATCCGTCTGGCCGCTCAGGCCGTGGGAGGTGAGCCACTGCGCGAAGGTTACCGCCTCTCCGCTGCTTTGGATCGTGTAAACCTCGATGCCGCAGATCTTCGGATTCTGCACGCCGCGGATGAACTCGAGGTCGAGGATGCCGTCCGCCACGGTGACCGGGAAGGTGACCACCAAGGCGTGGTTGGAACCGGCGCGGGCGAAGATATCGAGGTCATCGACCGCGATCGCTCCTTCCGCTTTCAGATCGAACACGCGCTGACCCGGGGCGGTGATGGCGGCGTAGGTCTCGGCGAGATGGAGGCGGACTTCATACTGCCCGTCCGGCATCACCCACGAATACCCCAAATTGCCTCCGCCGACCGTCGAATCGTAGCGTTCGCTCTGATAGATGGCGTCGTCCGTGGTGCCCTGGATGTCGCTGAGGACGGTGGTAGTGAAACCGGAGGAGTTGAATCCGCTATCCGCTGCCCAGAGGCGCCCGAGGCTATCCGTGAAGCTGGCGGTCGCCCCGGCATCGATCCGCACGACATTGGCACCGATTACCCGCGGGGTAGCCGCAGCGGCAGCCGCCGCCGAGAGGTTGTTCGAGGCATCCAGCGCGCGCACCTCGTAGGTGTAGAGAGTGCCATTGGTCAGTCCCGTATCCGAGTAACCCGGAGTGGGGACGGTGGCGATCACCGCGCTGTTCCGGCTGATCTGGTAACCGGTGACCCCAACGTTATCCCCGGAGGGCGTCCAGCCCAGCGCCACGCTGCCGTCTCCGGGAGTGGCGGCGAAGCCCACCGGAACCGCCGGAGCCTGGGTGTCCGCCGGGGTGGTCGTATCCACTGAAGCGGGGGCGGAAGCATTTCCGGCCAAGTCGATCGCCCTCACCTCATAGTGATAGGGAGTGCCGGGAGTGAGACCTGCGTCTTCGAAGCCCAAGGTGGTCACCGTATCGAGGAGATCGATACCACGATAGACGCGGTAGCCGATGACTCCCACATTGTCAGTCGAGGCATCCCAAGCCAGCGTCACCGTGGTGAAGTCCGGCGTGGCTTCCAAGCCGCCCGGAGTTTCCGGAGCCCCGGTGTCCGCCAGGGTCGTGGTGCTCGTCTGGGCCGCGACGGAGAGGTTGATGGCGGCATCCACGGCCACGATATCGTAGCTATACAGCGTGGCATTGGCGAGGCCGGTGTCGATGTAGCCCGGGGTGGGCACGGTCGTCACGAGGCTGCCATTGCGGATGACGCGGTAACCGGTCACGCCCACAATATCCGTGGAGGCATCCCAAGTCAGCGCCACCTGGCCGAGGCCCGGGGTGGCGACGAGGTTACCCGGAACGCTCGGCGGCGTGATATCCGGAGCCAGCGTCGTCACATCGCGCGTTGAAGCCAGCGAGACATTGCCGGCGGCATCGAAGGCCACCACCGAGTAGTGGTAGAGGGTGCCCGGAGTCAGGCTAGCGTCGTTGAAGGACAGGGTCGTGACCGTGTTGACCAGGACCCCGTTGCGGTAGATCCGGTAGCCAGCCACGGCGATGTTATCGGTGGAGGCGGCCCAGCCGAGGGTCACGCTGTTACCGGTGAGGTTCGATTCCTGGAGAGGACCGGGAGTCGCCGGCGGCTCGCCCTCGGCGGCGGCACCCGAAAGGACCGGGAAGATCTCGATGGCCGAGACGAACGGATTCTGCGCCACGGGACTCCCCACGGTGAAGTCGAGCGTGACCTTGCCATCGGCGATCGTCGCCGGGAGGACTTTCACCAAGGCCACGTTTCGCCCCACTTGAGCAAAGACATCCAGGTTCGGTAGCGCCGCGCCGCCTTCCAGGAGGACGTTGAACACGCGTGAGCCGATCCCGGCCACGGAGTTTGTCGTGGCGGTTTCCGCGAAGTGCAGGCGCACCTCGTAGGTCCCGTTCGTCACAGGGAACTCGTACTTCAAGGGGACCGAGGTGTTCCGATTCTTCGAGCGGTAGGTCTTGTAGATTTCCGGGATGCTGGTGCCGGTGATGGTATTACCCGGTGCCGAACCCTCGCTGACGTTCAAGGGGCTGGTATTGAAGAACAGATCCTTCGCCCAGGTGACACCGAAGGGATCGACGTAGTCGGCGGTGATATTGCCGCAGTCGATCCGGTAGATCGCGGCCCCGAGGGCGCGCGGGGTGACCGTCACCTGTGCCGGTAGCGACTCGTTGTTGGAGCCGTCAATCGCGGCGACCCCGAAGACATAGGCGGTCTCATTGGTCAGGCCGACCGCGTTATAATTCAGCGTGCCCACCGTTTCGACCGGGAAGCCGTCGCGGTAGATCCGGTAGCCGGTCACGGTACCGTTATCCGTCGATGCGGTCCAGGTGAGCCCGGCGGTGCCGTTGCCGGGAGTCCCTACAAGCGAGCCAGGAGTGCTCGGCGCGGTGACATCGGGCAAGGTCGAACCATCGACAGTCGCTGCGGTCGAAAGGTTGCCGGCAGCGTCAACGGCTTTCACCGAGTAGCTATGGAGCGTGCCCGGCAGCAAGCCGGTGTCCGTGAAGCTCAGGCCGGTGACCGCGCTCGGTGCACCACCATCCCGGCTGACATGATAACCGGTGACCGCGACATTGTCCGCGGAGGCCGTCCAAGCAAGCGAGATGCTGCCCGGGTTGGCATCGGAAACCGCGAGGCTTCCCGGCGCGGTCGGTGCTTGGGTATCCGGCGGCGGCGGCACGAGGGCGTAGAGCTCAATTCCGCTGATACACGGGTTATTGAATCCCGAGTGGAGGAACTCCACGGTCAAGGAGCCGTTGGTCACCGTGGCCGGCACCGGAATGACCAGGGCGGTCGTGAAGCCCACCGTCGCCACGATATCGAGATCGTCGATCGCGAGTTGATTCTGCACCTTCACATCGAAGATGCGCTTCTGAACCCCGGTTTGGAAATCGAGGGTCGTTTCCGCAAAGTGGAGGCGGAGCTCGTAGTCGCCATTCGCCACCGGGAAGGTGTACTTCATTTCGGGAGCGAAGGTGGTATCGTAGCGGCGGCTTCGATAGATCACGTCGTCGACGGTTCCCGCGATGGCCCGCGTGCTGCCATCGGGGAGGCCCGCGTTGAAGTAGCCGGTATCCACCACCCACTCGTTGCCGAGGGAATCGATGGTCGGCGCGGTAACACCGTTCGGCGTCCCGGTATCCATTCGGAACACGACGCCGGCGATGGCGCGCGGCCGGACGATCGCGGTCGCCGGCGGCGAGGTCTTGCCGGTGGCGTCAATGGCGATGACCTGGTAGGTGTAATTGGTGCCGTTTTCCAAACCGCTCTCGGAGAAGTTGAGGGTCGTGACGGTCGTGAGCAGGTTGCCATCGCGATAGATCCGGTAGCCGGTCACCGCCGCATCGTCGCTGGCGGCGAGCCAAGCAAGCGTCGCCGACTGGTTGCCGGCACTGCCCTTGAGATTAACCGGGATGGTCGGATTCTCGGCATCGGCCGGGGTAGTCACCGTGAGCGTGGAGCGCGGTGAGACATGGCCGGCGGCATCGAAGGCCTCGATCTCGAAGTCATACTCCGTCTCCGGAGTGAGGCCGACCTGCGCGAAGGTGGTGGCGGTGGTAGTCCCGAGGTCGCTTCCCTCACGGAAGACGCGGTAGCCGGTGACGCCCACATTGTCGAAGGACGCGAGCCAGTTCAGGGTCAGGCTGCCCGCCTTGAGATTGGTGGCTGCGAAGGAGGGCGGGGCGAGCGGCGCGGAGGTGTCCGGGCCCGATCCGCCGCCGAGGTAGAAGACCTCGATCGCACTAATGAAGGGGTTCTGGACGACCTTGCGCAGGCCGATGGTCAACTGACCGTCGCTTACATTCGTATCGAAGGTCTCGACGTGCGCGGTGTTCGAGCCGGCCACAGCGAAGGGGTCGAAGTCATCGAGCACGATGGCATTCTCCAACAGGACATCGAAGACACGGATTCCGGGAGCCGTGACACCCGACCATGTTTCGGCGAAGTGCAGCTTCACCTGGTAGTTTCCGTTCGGCACGGAGAAGGAATAGTCGAGCGGGGTCGACGGGCTGTCGTCGAAGCGGAAGTCCTGATAGAGGATGTCATCCACGGTCCCGGCGATTTCATTCGCGTAGGTCTGCTCGTTGCCGGAGCTCCAGCCATTGTCGGCTGCCCACACGTGACCGAGGCTGTCGGTGAAGGCCAGTCCCCCGGCGTTCACGCGGATCATCGCGTCGTTGGTGAAGTTGGGATCGTAATCGATCGTCAGGATCTTGGACGAGGAGGAGCGCTTGCCCGTGGCTTCGTCGATCATCAGGGCGGCCACGTAGTTGATCCCGCCGTTTTCGGACGACAGGGTCACCGGCACGTCCACATAACCCGCTCCGCCGACCACGGCGTCCGTCACTCCGTAGGCGATGACGCTGTTGGCTTCGAAGGGGTCGATGTCGTAGCCGCCATTGGCCACACCATCGAGGTAGAAGGCGGTGTTGAAGGTCCAGATTTCGACCAGATCGCCGGCAGGACCGGTGACCCGGACCGTCGGTTGCGAGTTGGTAATGAAGGGCGAAACCTTGCCCGGGACAGCGATTCCCGGCGTCGGCAGATTGCCGGAGGCTGCTACCCCGATGGAGGTCTTGTTGCCGTTCGTACCATTGAAACCACCGTTGCGAATCTGCTGCACCGTGCCGTCATCGAAGGTCACCGTGAAGGTGGCGCCGATCAACTCGAGGCCGGAAACACTGGCCGAGTGAGAAGGACCGGGGCCGGGAACGCCCTTCACGCTGGTCGGATCAACGTCCGAGGAGAATGTCAGCAAATTGCCGGGACCGAAGACCACTCCGGGACCGCATTCGACCTTCAGCGCATTGAAGCCATCCTGGCTGCCGATGCCATCGTGCGGAGACTCGAAGATGCCGACCGGCGTGCCGGTGCCGTTGAAGGAGTCGAGCTGGAAGGCCTTGCCATCAAGGTCGCCCGCCGTGCCGGCCGGGTCGAAGACGATGTCCGGCAGCAGCGCGGTGCTCAGGTCGATCTTTGCGGAGACGATCTTCTGGCCGCCGGTCGATGTATTCTCCAACTGGAAGGAGCCGGTGGTGTTGGTGCTCGAGTTGGTGATGCTGCCGGCGTTGCTATTCACGGTCAGCTTCGCGGAGGCGGTGCTGGCGATAGGCAGGACCTTGAAGAAGTCCCAAGTGGCTTCGAAGCTCGGCGTCGCTTCCCCACCGGTGCTCGCCAGCAGGCCGAAGGCCATGCCACTCGATCCATGCAGCACGTCGAGAATCTTGCCGCCGACGATGATCGGCGGACCGACATTGATGAAGTTTCCGGTGCCGATCGCGTAGCCGGGCTGGACGCTGCCGCTGATCGGATCGACCAGGAAGCTCAGCGAAAGCGCGGCGGGCGTTGCGGAGAGCAGGCCAGGCTCCGGATACAGATGGTTGGTAAGCACCACGCCGTTCTCTTCATGCACGATCTCGATCGCGCCCGCGCCGTTATTGGCATTCACGGCCACCTTCACATAGTTGTCCTGGTCGCCGTTGCCCATGAAGATGCCTTGCGACTGACCGGCGGTCGGCGTGCCACTGAAGAGCAGGCCGCCGAGACCCGAGATCAAACGGAAGGGACCGGTCGACTGATCGATGTTCACGCCGATCTGGAAGGCGTTCATCGCGCTGTTCGCCGATCCGAGCGGAGTGCCGGCTCCGATCGACGAAGGGGTGTAGACGCCGGAGGTACCGCCCCCGACGATATTGCCCAACTCCAAGCGCGCGCTGTAATCCGTGCCGGGATCAAGCATCACGCCCGTAAACCCAAGCGAGTAGAAACCGTGGGTGCTGATGAAGAAATCGTAATCCACCGGCAGTCCGAGATTGATCCCGTTGCGGGGATCGATCGGGAAGGCGTCCTGGTTGTCGGCGATGCCGTCATTGTCATCGTCCGTATCCAGCAGGTCGGAAAGGAAGTCCCTATCCGCATCGCCCGGCCGGACCGCCGGCGAGCAAGGCTCCGAACCGTTGAGGCTTTCGTCGGCATTGCTGTAGCCGTCGTTATCCTCGTCCAGCGTGTAGCTAAAGGTGCCGTTGCAGATCCCGTGGCTGTTGTCGAAGTCGGTCGGCTCGAGGATCGTGATTCCCCGGCTCTCCGTGACATCCTCGTTAAGGCCCAGATAGTGGGCAACGAAGATGGTTCCCGCCAGGGCCGGTGCGGTTCCGGGGCCGGGAATCGCAATATCGAGCGGACTCCCATACAGCCCGTCTTCCAGAATGATGCTGCTGCTGAGTGCCTGGGTTCCGTCCTCGTTCATCACGATACGCCGCACCGCGCCCTTGGGAGGACTGGAAGGGCTGGGCGTGCCGCCGTTGAACTGGGCGGTGATGATATTGCCGACCATCGCCCCGCCGAAGTTGCCCGCGGTGTATTCGGCGATGCCGCAGGTGGACGAAGAGAAGGTCATCAGGGCATTGTTCGCCGGACCGGGAAGGCGGAAATCACCCTGCTGCGGGTCCGCCATGCTGACCGGCACCGGCGGCCAGTCGATCGTCGGCGAGGCCGAGTAGACCAGACCTGCGCCGCCCGGTCCGCCATCGAGATGCAGCCAGCCTGCTCCCGCGGGGTTGGCGCGGATCGGGTTCGGATGGCCGCCGTAGTAGCCTTGGGAGATGCGCTGGAGGCTATCGAGGTTGTTCACGGTCCCCGGCTCGGTCGACTGATACTCGTTGGTGACATTCGCCGTTCCCTCGTTCTTCGGGTACCCGCCCCAGCCGGGGTTGCCGGCGTTGTCGATCGTATAGATCTTGCCCGCACGGCCCGGGGTCGTGGCGACCAGGACATCATAAGGATTGCGGAAACCCGAAGAAAAGATCTGCACCGGACCACCCGGGACGAGCTTCGCTTGATTCAAGCCATCGTTGCCGCCGAAGGGATCGTTCACATCCGCGTGATCGGCGCTGCCCGGCACCGCATCGGCGCGAGCCGGGTTCGGGTCGTTGACCGTGGGCAGATCGTAGATGTACTTGGTACCATTGCCATCGGTCAGGATCGGCATCGCCTCGATCGCGGCGATGTCGATTGAAAGCACCGCGGCGGACAACGCGTCTTCGCAAGCGAAAGCGAAGTTGTTGGAGGGACCACCGGCATTGGTACTGCCACCCACGGCGAGGAGCAGCTTGGTTCCCGTCGGGTCGAAAGAAAGCCCGTTGACGGCGTGGTTCTCCTCGGAACGCGGCAGGCCGCGGACGATATCCACCTTCTCCCAGTTGGCGCCGTTCTTGGTCAGCCGCGAGATGACGCCCGAGTTGGTGTCGAGGTTGAGGTCGCCAGCGGAGCCAGCACCCACGCGCGGATCACTCGAGGTGACGTAAATGACCGGGCTCTCCGCGGTGCCGCTGACCATCAGTCCGGTGGCCTGGCGGGTGTGCAGCGTGGTGTTGAGCGTGCCGTCATCGTCGTAGTTGGGGATCAACTTGACCAGGTTGATGGGCGTAAGCGCATCCGCCACATAGTTGTTCGGACCTTGGCGGGTGACGTTGCAATGCCAGACCGTGCCGTTCTCCTGCACGTAGTAGAGCTTGCCGTCAGGGCCGAACTGGAGCGAGGTGACCTTGTTTCCCTTGTTGTTGGCACCGGCCCTCAAGCCGACAAGACGGCTGAAAGAGAAGGCGACCGGCGGCGGCGCCGGGCTTTGGGCTTCCGCCAAGGGAGAAGCAAGAGCGGCAAGTGCCAGCAGGGATGCCAGGGAAGACGATCGGCCGGAACGGCGAAACACCGAAAACTTGCGACGGTACCCGCAATGGGTAAGAGACTCGGATTTCATCTGGGGGGTGGTAAAGCGAGGGGGAAACAACAAAGGGAGGGAGGGGAGGAAAACAAACGGCACGCAATCAGGCGCGACCAACGCTACCATGCAAACCACGCGCGGATGACGGTAACAATCCGGCCATCAGCTCAACTTCGCATGGGGGCATCCGGCGATCGCGGAGGCAGGGGTAACCAAGCCAATGGGATGGCAAAACCAATCTTTCGGAGGCGCGTGACATGAGGGGGGATGGGGTGCTTCGAAGGCATGACCGTTCCCGAAGGGACGACATGCTTTCAAGCGTGGGGGATCGGGGGGAGGAGTGAAGGCAAAGCAAATTATCAAGCCGGAGAGAGGCCGACCAGATATTTTAATATACTAGGATTAACTAATATTTCGCTTATCTGAATAAAATCCCCGGTTGGGGCGATGGAACCAAAGGACAGCTCCATCAGTAGCAAGCGGCGGGCCACGCGCCTACTACGGGATCGCGTGGGTCACGGGGGGGAATTATTGGCTCGGCTGGGCATTCTGCTGGCCCTGCCAGACCCCGAGATTCCAGTAGCGGCGCTGCTGATAGTGGAAGTGCTTGGCTTCGCTGAGGAAGGCCCTGCCGATACGGGTGAACACGCCAAGCCCGACAGCCTTCCCCCAAGCCACCGCGGCCTTCGGCACGCGCTTTGAGACCGGGGCGGCGGCAAGCTTCAGGCCGACCACCAGGCCCATGCGGCGGTTGCGCTCCAGCGTCCAATGCGGCGAGCAGCGCTCCGCAGGAACGTGGTGCCAGACCAAGCCCCCGGGCAGATAGACGCCCTTCACACCCTGCGAGAACATGATGAGCTGGAGGTCGGTCTCCTCGCCCACCGAGATCGCGCGACCGGGGCCGATGTTGGAATCGAAATTCCCGGCGCGCTTCAGATCGTCCGCGAAGGCTGCCCAGTTGAAGCCGAGCGCCAGCGGTTCCTTGAGCTCGCGGACCTCGTCGCCGTAGCTCCAGCCCTTCGCCGAGTAAGGCAGATAATCCTTCAGCCATTCGGGCGGTGGCGAGTCGTAATCGACCAGGCACTTGCCCGCGTAAAACTCACCGCCGGTCTTGCCCGCCGCGGCATCGGCGTAAGCCTGCACGCTGTGGGGGTGAATCCGCACGTCATCGTCGAAGAAAACCACGAACTCTCCAGGCACCTCGTCGAGCACCAGGTTGAGCGCGGCACTCTTGCTGCCGACAGGCGTGTAGCGGTACTCCATCGGGAGCACGGAACGGAACTTTTCGACCTTCGACTCCGCGCCTTCCTTCTTGCCGTTCTCCACGACATAGACGCGTTTGAGCGTGGCGGGCCGGTCGGCATCGACCAGACACTGGAGGGTGCGCTCCAGCAACTCGCCACGCTGGCAGGTGGGAATGATGATGATCATGGGTGGGGAGGGAGGTGACTAGCGTTTGCGGAATTCGCCCGCGATATTACGGAAGAAATCCAGCTTCTTGAATCCGAACAGGAGGATGGCGGCGTAAATGATCCCGAAGGCCGCCATGGCGGCAATCATCAGGCCCCAGGCGTCGATGCGGCCGTTGGCCAGTCTCATGATCCACCAGGCGGCGAGCGCCGCAGGAATGCAGGAAACCGTAGGCACCATCATCGTGCGCAAGACCTGCCCGAGCTTCACCGGCGTGCCCTTGAGCGACCACGCCCAATAAGGGATAAAGTTCAGCACCATCGCGAGCGAGTAAGCGATCGCCACACCGCGCAGCGAGCCATCCTGCCCCGGCTCCTTGGGCCCGAGGAAGACCCCGGCGATGAAGGCGGCCACGATGATGGCGGAATTCACCAATCCCATCATCCGGTAGCGCTTGGTCTCGCCCAGGGCGATCAGCAGCCAGCCCGCGGGATTCGAAATACCGCCGATCAACGCCGCGACCGCCAACAGGCGGAAGATTTCCGCCGTGTCCAGCCACTTGCGGCCCAGCCACAGCAGGACCACTTGGTCGGCGAAGAGGGTCAGGCCCGCGATCACCGGGATGCTCAGGGCGCAGATCAGCAGGATCGCATTGAGATAGTAACGCCCGAAGCGTTCGGGCTCGTTCCGCAGCCGGGAAAGGGCGGGAATCGAGACCGCGCTCAATGGCCCGTTGATCTGGCCGATCGGCATCAGCAGAAGGCTGTAAGCGCGGTCGTAGAGCGCGAGCGGCGCAGTGCCGCAGTATCTGCCGATCAGCATGCTGCCCGCCTGGCGGGAGAAGTAATTGACGATATTGAAGCCCAGAACATCCCCGCCGAACTTCAACATGCTCCGGACACCGGTCCCGCGTGCGGGCAAGGAGGGTACCCAGCGGAGGGAGCACCACACGATGATCGTCTTCACGATGGGAGGCGCTAGCGCCATACCCACCAGCGACCAGTAGCCCATGCCGGACGCCGCCATGACGATGGCCACCAGCACCCCGGCCAGACTTGAGAAAAGTTCCGACCCGGCCAGGATCCGGTAGCGCATGTTGCGGGTCAGCAGCGCGATGTGCTGGAGTCCGAGGCCGCCGAAAAGGTAACTCAGGGCGAGCACCGGGATGATCGTGACCAGGACCGGCGTCTTGTAGAAGTCCGCGATGAGCGGGGCGGAAAGCGCGAAGACCGCCGCGATGACCAGCGAAAGCACGACATTGATCCAGAACAGTGTGGAGATCTGGCGATGATTGATTTCGGACCTCTGGATGGTGGCCTGCGATAGACCGACATCCATGAAGATCGCGAGGAAATTCGCGAAGACGGCGGTCATCCCGAAGATACCGAAATCACCCTGCGAGATCATGCGCGCCAGGATCCCGGTGGAGCCGATCCGCAGGACCAGGCCCCCGATCCGCGCCATGGACATGAAAGAAGCACCGCGGACCGAATTCTTGCGAAGATCCTTCGAGACGTCCGGGTTGACGAAGGGATCGTGGCGCGCGGGACCTTTGGCGGAGGCCAGCTCGGGCTCGGGGGTCTCCGTGGTATTATCGATCACGCTTTCGGCCTGCATTCCAAGGGGGGGAGGGAGTTTGTCAACCGCAAGCGGAGAGATCAGCGGATTTGATCGAGAAACCCGGCGAGGTTCCGGGTGAGATTCTTGCGCTCGAACTGGCGGACGAACTCTTCGTTCCAATCGGAGCGGGCGGCCCCGGATTTCCATTTTGCATGCTGATCCTTCAGAGCGGCCAGCATGCCAGCCACATCGCCCGGTTCGGCAAAGACGCCGGTGCCGGCCTGCGTCACGAAATCCCGCGCATCGCTGGCGGGTAGCGTGGCCAGGATCGGCCGGCCCGCGGCCATGTATTCATACGCCTTGCCGGGGACGATGCCCGCTTTCATGCCCGCCGGCACCTTGTGCAGCGGCAGGAATAGCAGGTCCGCGGCGCGCACGTAGCGCAGGCATTCGACGTGATTGAGGTAGCCGGAACAATCGAACAGCGGCTTGGCGGGTGAAGCATCGATCAGCGCCTGGTCCGATTTCGAGAGCACACCGACGCAGCGGACGCGGACCTCATCCACGATCCCCGGCGATTCCTTGAGCCACTGTTCGAGCGCTTGGAGGAGGTAAAAGTGCGAGCGCGGCAGGCGCTCGACCCCCGGCACCGTGCGGCCGAGCAGCTGGTACTGGCGCTGGCGCTTGCGCTCGACCAGACCGGACTCGGCATGGAAATAGCCGGAGTGGACGATCGAAAACTTCCCACCCGGGATCGGTTCGACCGGTCCGGTGAAGTCGCTCGCATCGTAGCCGTTGGTCAGGCTCACGATGGTGTTGGCCCGCAGGCGCGGCAGCACGCGGCCGAGACGGCGCGCCGACTCCGGCGTGTTCATGATGATCAGCGAGGCGCTGCGCAGCGACTTCTCCATCTGCATGATCTCGAGGCTGCGGTGCCAGCGGGTGCGGTGAAGCTGGAATTCATCAAGCGCCCAAGGATCGCGCAGGTCCGCAATCCAAGGGATCCCGGTGCGGCGCGAAATCTCCGCGGCGGCATCCGCGCCTTCGAAAGGTGAAAGCGTGACGAAGATCAGATCCGGCTTCTCTTCCTTCGCGATCCGCGTGCCTTCCTCGATCACCAGATTCATCCATGTGAGGCCGAAACGACTGCGCATGCCGAGCATCTCGCGCACCGCGCGCTCCATCTTGGAGGGCACATGGACTTCCTCCGGGAGCTCGACCTGATGGACCTTCACCGACTCCGGCACCTCGTCGGCCAGCGCTTGGTCGGTCGGGGTCCAGCGGTGCTCGCTATTCGGCTTGGCGGTCAGGACGATCGGATCGTAGCCGCAGCCCGGCAGGTACTTCACGAACTTCAGCGAGCGCTGCACGCCGCCACCACCCGCGGGCGGGAAGTGATAGGCGATGAAGAGGATCTTCCGCACCGCGGTGGCGGCGGGAGTCGCGGCCTGGCTGCCACGGTCGGTTTGCGGCTCGGACATGGGAGGTGAGGCGTTCATTTCGCGCGCTTGGGAGGCTTGCCGTTGAGGAGGAAGGCGAGCACCGGTACCGGCTGGATGATAAAGGCGTGCAGGCACAGGGTCGCGATGAAGGTGCCGATCGCCACCATCGTCATCATCAGTCCGGTCATCGGAATGATGTGCCGCAGCAGCAGCGCGAAGCAGTAGATCGCCAGGTAGTGGAAAAGATAGACGGAGTAGGCCGCCTCCGACAGGAAGCGGACCATGGCGCTCTCCGCCTTGACCAGCTTCCGTGCCAGCCAGAACAGCAAGCTGGACAGGCAAAGCGCGACGTAGGTCTGCGCGGCCAGGATCAGCACCTCATGCAGCCGGTCGGGATCGTCTCCAGCGCTCTGGTGCACCGCCCAGAGCAGCAAGCCGGAGCCCAGGGCTTGGATCCAATGCACCTTCGAGAAGATGCCGCGCAGTTCCGTGGACGCGAACAGGATCATGCCGAGCGCGTAGTAGGGCAGGTAATTGCCGATCGAGCGGATGACGAACTGCGACTCCGGATGCAGGAAGTGTTTGGCGACCTCGAAGGCGACGCGCGCGCCGACGCAGCCGGCGCAAACCATCAGGCACATCGCGAGGAATTTCAGGCCGGGCACCAGCGGTGCAAGCTTGCCCAGGGTCCAAGGCCGCGGCTCGCGATCCGCCGAGTGGCGCATCACCGCATCCACCGCGGCACCCAGCAGCGGGGCCAGGAGCGAATACGCGAAAAGAGCCAGCAGGAACCAAAGATGCAGGTGCCAGTTGCCCGGGCCCTCGGCATGCGCGGTCCCCTTCCCCGCCAGGTAATCGCTGAACGATACGGCGTGATTGTGGTAGATGAAGACCAGCCAATTGGTGAGTGGATTCAGCAGCACCAGAGCGGTGACGAAAGGCACCCCGATCGCGACAAGGCGCTTCTTCACGGTCGTCCTGGCACCGTATTTCTGCAGCAGCATGTAGGCAAGGAAGCCGGAGATGATGAAGAAAGCCTCCATCCGGACTAGCCCGGAAGCTTCCGCGAATTTGCGGAAAACCACGGAAGCGGTCGATGGATGATCGGCGGCGGGCGGTGCCAGGGTACTGGTGTGGACCAGGATACCCCAGAACATGAGGCCGGCGCGGAGCGCATCGAGATGGAAGAAGCGTTCGCTCTTCCTGGCGGTGGCCGCCACTTCGGGGACGGCAAGAGGCACCTTGGCCTGCCGCGTGGTGGCGGGGCCGAGGAGCTGGACGGTTTTGGCACTGAACATCGGGGGGACGGGGGATGCCGGGGTGAAGATCCAAACTAGTTGGACCACTGCATTTTGGAAGCGGGGTCGCTTTCAGGAAGATTTTCGTCGGGCACTGGGACGCGATCATGGCGGGCCATGTAGACCGAACTGATCGTCGCGATGCTGAACCAGAAAAAGAAGACCGACTGGTCATAGTAGGCGACCGAGATGCTGGTGGCGACATGGGCGAAAAGGCTCGATCCCATGCACCAGACCATGAAGCGGTCGCCGTTCTCGTCGTCGTCCTCGGGCAAGCTGTCGATGGTGTCGCCCACCCACTTGAAGGCGACCCAAGCCATCGCCATCAGCAGGAGCATGGCGAGCAGGCCGCCCATCACGCCGTAGGCCAGGAAGTAGTTGGTGATGTCGGTATGTTCCTCGCTGAAGGTCACGCCGGTGGGCATCCAGGATCGCGTGTGGTCGGTGCCGAAGGCCCACCAGTCCCCGTAGTAGTTGATGGCGGAGTCGATCAGCTTCGAACGGTGCCAGCCGGTGCTGCCGCCCATGCTCAATTCGCCGATGATGTAATACACCGGCCTGGTCATTACCATGGCGAGCACGATGTAACCGATCGGAAGACTCCAGCGGATCATCCTCATCCAGGCCCGGAACTTCCACAGGAACACGCCGAGCAATGCGAACCCGAGGCTCAGGACCGGGCCGCTCGACGCGCAGGAGGCCACCATCGTGATGCAGGCGATCAGGCCGATCTTCGCAGCGCGCGGATTCCGCCGCCACAGGCCGATCATGATCGGGACGAGCGCGGCACCTACGGTACCGGCGAGAATGGCATGACGGAAGGGACCACGGGCGCGCAAGGCATCATCCCGCACCACCACCGCTTCCCTCACTCCGCCGAAGAGCTTCGAGAAGAGATTGATCTCGGTAAACTTCTCCTGGATCATCTCCAGTGCGATCGGCACCAACAGAATGGCGATGACGCCCATGATCGACGCGAAGTCGTCCATGTCCTGGCAGAAGGAGCGCATCAGGAAATAGCAGAGCGAGATTTCCGCGACCTTCCCGGTAATGAAGGTCGGACCGGCGGCAGCGGCTCCCGGCTCATGGAAGAAGCTGGCGAAGAAGAGCCAGCCGCCGAGCGCCAGCATCAGCTTGTCGATGCGGTTGAGACCGCCGCCGAAGCCTTCCCCTCTCAAGATGATCCGGACCAGGCCTACGCCGAGCAGCATCCGGAAGACCGGCAGCTTGATCCCGCCCAATTCCAGGGCCTGGCCATGGGTGATGTAGATCACCCCCATCAACAGCGGGATCGGAGCCCACCTCCGGGGAACGCTCATCAAGGCGATGGCGCTGATCAGGAAAAAGAGGGTGCCGAGAATATTCACGCGGTGGGGGAATCGCGGGGTGTGGGATGGACGAGGGCTTCAGGCAACGCGCTGGCGGACCTCGCGATAGACATCCGCCAGCTTGCGGCCGGCTTCGTCCCAGGTCAGCTTGTCGAGATCGGAGGCCGAGGCGCTGCGCAATTTGGCCAGGAGCGCGCGATCCCCATCCAGCAGGCGGATGTGATCGGTCAGGGCATCGACATCGCGCGAAGGATGGATCAGGCCGTTCTGCAGGTGCTCGCAAACTGCGCCGGAGGCATCCGAGACAAGCAGCACGCATCCCGAACCGCGGGCCTCGTAGGTCACCAGGGCGCTGCCTTCCTCCACGGAAGAGAGCACGAAGAGATCGCTCTGGCGCATCAGGTCCGGCAGGTCGGTGCGGTGGCCCATGACCTTGACGCTCGGGTGAGAAAGCATCGGCTGGAGCAGGTCCGCATAGCCGGGGATGAATTCGCCGCAGACCATGAAGGTGCCCTTCTCTTGAGCGCCCGAAGCGAGCCACGCCTTGAGCGCGTGGTGCAGGCCTTTCCGCGGCTCGACCACGCCGGCATAGATCATCACCAGGCCGTCATGTGGCGGGGGATTGGCTCCGGGCGCCTTGAAGCGGGAGCCGTCGAAACCGTATTGGTGCCGCACCAGCTTGGCATCCTCGTACCCGCGGTCGCGGAAGGTGCGGGCGACGAAGTCGGACGGGCAAAGCAGGAAGTCCGCCTCGCGATATTCCGTTTCCTCGAGATCGAGGCGCTTCTGGTTGAAAAGGTGGTCGTGATTGCCAGGCAGATGGATGCCCACGTTCTGATTCTCCTTCTCGACTTCTTCGTAAGCGAAGCCGGTGTGGGCATTCGGTCGCTCCAGCACCACCGGGATCCCGTGCTTTTTCGCAGCCCGGATCGTCTTGAGCGAAGACAGCGGCCAACCGTGGACCACATCGATCTCCCGGTGATTGGCGTTCAGCCACATCGCGGTGACCGTGTCATGCCAGTTGCACGCGATGTCGCGGCCGATCAGGCGGTAGGGCACCCGCAGCTTGCCGAAGGAGAGGGTCTTCTTGACCCGGACCTCGCTGTTGAGCGGCTTGACTTGGGAACCGGCGATCGCCGTGACCTTGGCACCGGCGCGCGAGGTGCCATCGACCTGATGCCATGCGGTCGTGCAGATACGACCGCCGCCCAGCTTGTGGGGAAAACTGTAGAGGACTCGGATGGGGGAACTCATGGGGGGAGGCGAACATCGAAGGCCGGGTGTCGACGGGCGATCACCGGACTTCGAAAGGGGGGAGGAAGCAAGCGAGGCACCGAAGATGCCGGAAAAACGAGCGGAGGGGGATTACGCGAAGGCGTAGGATAGCTTCGATCTTTGGAATCCGGGAATCTCAAATCTCAAATCTCAAATCTCAGATCTCAGATCTCAGATCTTAAATTTGAGATCCGCGAATGGCAGCGCGAGAGGCAAAAGCAACGGCACCCCGCGCGAGCAGGGTGCCGTGGAATTCCGGTGATCCCGGAAAAATAGCGTTCAAGTCAGTTCGAGGTCACCCGCAGCCCGGTCGGGGCGGTGGGTGCGGGCGTGGAGCCGAGGGTGATGTCGGAGACCATGTGCGAACCGCCTGCCAAGGTCACCAGCGAGACGTGGTTCAGGCTCGCCGCCGTGGCCTGCTGCGTCCGGAAGGCGTAGTCCTGCGCGATCACCACCGGCGCGCCACCGTCCGGCGTCACGACCACTGAATATCTCTTCGCCGCCACGTTCACATTGAACTCGAAGCGATATAGCTTGCCCGCCTCGTAGGTCAGGGGATTCACCGCCGAATACACCCCGCCGTTGCGGGCCTCGATCACACCGGTCGTCGCGAAGCGGGTGATGCAGGCGAGATCCTCGTAACCGTCTGCGGACGCCGGGCCGAGGCCGGTGACGCCGTCGATGTTGGGACCATCCGGAATCGCGTTCCAACGGATCGTGAACTGCGCGGGCTGGCTGGGAAAGGTGACGTTCGTCCAAGCTTCCGAGCCAACGTAGGAGTCCCCGATCCCGAAGGTGGCGGAGGCAACCGGGCTGTTCTCCGCGCCAGTCTTGATGCCGATCGCCTTGAGCGTGGCCGAGGACGAGATCAGGACCGGACCTTGATAAACACTCGATGAGGTCGAGGGCGTGGTGCCGTCCAAGGTATAGTAGATCGTCGCGCCGGACGTGGCACAAGTGATCGTGGCCGGCTGGGCCGTGCTGAACAGACCGCCTTCCGGGGAAATCACCGGCGTGGCCACCAGGTTGACGATGCGGTAGTCCGCGCTCTGGACGCCGGAAGGATCCAGCGTGCCCGAAGTCGCGAAGGCCTTGATCGTGCTGGTCGCCGAGACCGTGAAGGGACCGGCGTAGCGGGTGGACGAGGTAGTCGGCGTGGTGCCGTTGGTGGTGTAATAGATCGTCGCGCCGGCGGTCGAGCAGGTCAGGCTCACCTGCTGGGGCGCGCCATAGGTGCCGCCACCGGGAATGAAGACCGGCCGCGAGACGGACGTGGTCGCACCTGGATTCTTCCAGATGTTGTCCAAGTAGGCATCATTCGGCATCGGCGGCATCCCGGAGTTGCCTGCGTTCATGCCGGTATCCACGGTCCAAGCACCGGAAGCGGGCGCGTTGTAGGCCTTGCTGGTCCTGGTGTTTTGAACGTGGCTCCAAGGGGTAGGCGAATCGGTCTGGTTGAGCGCCATGCCGCCGTAGAAGGTGCAATCCTTGGCGGTGAGGTTTTTCCCGGAACCGTTGAAGGCATTCTTGGTCGCTCCATTCTCGCCGCTCGCTCCGCCGGGCAGCCAAGGATAGCGGGAGAGGGAAACGGTATCGGAAACGACGTAGCAATGCTCCAGATCGAGGCCATTTACATTACCGGTCTGGATGGCGCAGTTGTTCGAGGAAAAGTAGGCGCTGTCGCGCAGGGTCATGTCCCCGTAGGTACCGCCGCTGGCAGTCGCGAACTGGAAGGTATCCGTGTGAGGCTTGCCGCCGGTGTAGGGATATTCGTAGAAGCGCGGGGCGTGGTAGCAACCGTCGAAGCGCCAGCCCGTGATCGGGCCGCCACCGGCGTAGATGTCCGCCGCGTCGTCGTTCACCACGTAGTGATTCGGCTGCACCAGCTCCACGATTTCAACACCTTCCGTGGTGATGCCATCGGTGCCGTAAGCTCCGAAATGGCCCACACACTTGATCCAGGCCAAGGCGGAGCGCCGGCAGCCCTGCAGCTTCACGCCGCTCTTCACGCCGCCCGACTCGATCGATTCGAAGCCGGCGAAGCAGATCCCGAAGACTTTCAGGAAGCGGATGCCATTCTTCCATTTCACGGTGCCATAGCCATCGCGCGGGGCGACGGTGACGCGCTGGGCCCAGGTCGCGGAGCCGATACTTTCCAACACCGGGTCGGAGCCGCTCGAACTGCCGTTACCGGCGAGTTCGCCCGGTGCCACCAGGATCAGGGTGCCGCTATTGGCTTGATTCGCCGTCACGCCTTGGATGGCGTTCCTGATGGCGGTCCAATTGCAGGGGACTTCCACGATGTTGGCCACCGTGTTGTCGTACATGAAGGGGGTCGGGATCAGTTCGGGCCAGTGGGTGCCATTGGCACCGAAGGACACGACCCGTTCCGGCTTGGCGACTGCCGTGAAAGGCAGCGCAAGAAGAGCGAGTAAGGATAGGCAGGCTTTGATTCTCATTGAACAGGTTCGGTTTTGTTTTTCCGACGTTTCAAGACTTCTTCTGGAGGCGGCACGGGAAGCGGGGAGTCTACCTGATTTTTCCGGGGCGAGATGCATGCCTGCAGTCAGGGACATGAACCCGCCCGATTCTTTCACCGGCAAATTTCCGGTGCCATTTTCCGGCCAGATTTTAGGGAGATGTGTTTAGGAGAACTGAAATATACGGATTTTTTTGCTTTTGAGAAGCCTAGAGTCCCGCGAATCGAACTGTTAGCAAGATTGGAGTGCCGCGGAAGGCCCGTTAGCCGTAGATACCCTAGCTGGGAATGCAGCTTGAAACGGCGGACTCTCCATGGGGATTGAAGCGGATTTCACGCCACCGGCGGCGGATTCCGCGGCGCCATGGCGAGGGGCCGCGGGGTCACGGGACCAGCCCGTGCTTCATTTCACCGATTCGCTGCAAGGTCTCGAATTTCAATGGCTTGCGATTCTTGAGAAGAGCAGGAAGCAAGGTTCTGGCCGAGCGCATGGCGCGGAAAAAGTCCTTCATGTGGCCGCCGCGGCAGGCCTTCGCAAACTGGTAACACACCCGCGGCAGGATGTACTGGACCGCCTTGGCCCCCGGCAGACAGGCGGCTGCTAGTAAAATCTGGTTACGAGGCTTGTAAAAAACGGTCACTTCACTGCGCCGGGAGACCTCGTTCGCGTGGTGGAGGGCCACCAGATCGGGGCAATGGAGGATCTCCCCGCCCCCATCGAGGATGCGGTAGGCGAGTTCCACTTCCTCGTAGTGCATGTAGAGAATCTCCGGATACATGCCGGCCTTCACCAGCGCCTCGTGGCGGAAGGCGTAGGCGGTGCCGCTGAAGTAGGAGGTGTAGAATTCCTTGTCCGCGTAGTCCTTGATCGGCACCGGGTGCCACCAGCGCGGGGTGTCCTCCGACTTGCCGTCAGGCTTGAGCAGGCGGAAGGCCAGGCCATCGACCTGCGGATGTTCGCTGAAGCGGGCCACCACCTTCGACAAGAGCAGCGGATCGGGGATGGTCACGTCGCTATCGAAGCCGACGATGATATCGCCCTTGGCCTCGCGGATCCCGCGGTTGCGGGTCACGGCGGGACCGCCATTCTTCTCGTTGACGAAGATCTTGGCCTGTGGGAATTCGCTGCGGAAGGCGTCGACGCTATTGTCCGGCGAGCAGTCGTCCACGACGATCACTTCCATATCGACATCCTGCTGGGCAAAGACGTCACGGAGCAGGTCGAGCACGCAATCGCGGCGGTTGTAGCTGGGAATGACTACACTGATCATGGGAGGGGGACTTCGATTTAAGATCTCAGATTTGAGATTTCAGAATTTGAAATTTCAGATTGTCGGGGCTCACGCGGCATTGCTGGCACCGTAGCCTTGCAGCCAGTCCTCGCGCTCTTGCCAGAGGGTCTGCCAGCGGCCGGCGCTGTCGTTGCGGCCGGGGGTGGAGCGGATCTTGCTGATCGCGGCGCGGAGACCGGTGCCGGTGGCCAGGAAGAAGAGGCCGAGGCGCTGGTCGAGACCGGTCCAGTGGGTGCGCACGAGGCTGGCCTTGCCCTTGTAGAGGAGCTTGGTCTTGTGCACCGGGGTGTCCGAGCAGCCGCCGACCTCGTGGACCAGCTTGGCCTCCGGGCAGATCACCGGACGATAGCCGGCGCGGTGGGCGCGCATCGCCAGATCCGCGTCCTCGCCGTACATGAAGTAGCGTTCGTCGAGACCGCCGAGCTGGTTCCAGACTTCAAGCGGGCTGAGCAGGAAGCAACCGGTGATCACGCCGACCTCGCGCACGGTATTGCGCTGCCAGGAGCCGAGCGACTCGGGATCGAGGAAGCGGTTGCGCGGGGCGATGGTGGTGAGGCCGAAGGCGAACAAGGTCATGCTCCACAGCGTGGGCAGGCCCCAGCAGGAGGAAGGTTCCAAGCTGCCGTCCGGGCGCAAGGTTCGGCCGCCGTAAAGACCGTGGCCGGGATTCTTGCGGGCGAATTCGACGATGGTGTCGACCGCGCTGTCCAGGATGACGGTGTCCGGATTGAGCAGCAGCACGAACTCGGCATCGGCATGCTTCACGCCCAGGTTTACGCCCTTGGCGAAACCGAGGTTCTCGCCCGGCTGCACCAGTTGGACTTCCGGGTAGTTCTCGCGGACATATTCCGCGGTTCCGTCGCCGGGTTTGTTGTCCACGACGATCACCTGCTGGTTGACCGATTTGCGCTGTGTGAAAACGCTATCAAGGCACTCACCGATGTGGTCCTTCGAATTGTAGGAAACGATAACAATGGCTACGTCAGCTTTCATGGGGGGGGAACTTTAAGCTAGAACGGGTTCTCTTTTGCCGATGACCCTGGCGGGGACCCCGGCGGCGATCGAGCCGGGGGAAGATCTTTGGTGACGACGGCGCCGGCACCGACGATGCAGCCATCGCCGATGGTGACGCCGGCGGTGACGACGACCTGGGCACCAAGCCAGACGTCGTTGCCGATGCGGATGTCCCGCTCGTTCTTCGGCTGCTGGCGGAAGGGCTTGCCGGCCTCGAACTTGTAGTCGGAGGCGGTGATGAAGACCTCCGGGGCGAGCGACACGTAATTGCCGAGGATGATCCGGCCGGTCGAATCGCCGGCCCAGAGGTAGCAGCGCTCGCCAATGTGGCAGTCATGGCCCATCACGATCCTCTCGCCATTGCGGAAGGAGACATTCGGCGAGATGCCGGTGCCCTTGCCAACGGCCATCTTCCGGCGCTCGCTCACGTGACTATATCCATAGTAGTGAATCAGCCGCAGCGCGTGCAGGTAGTTCCGCGGGTCCAGCAGGGAACATGCGGCACCGATGGCCTTGGAGAGCGGTGACTTCACGGCGGTGTCCCCTTTCCGGTCCAGATGAAGTTGCGGATGCCCTCGACCAGCGAACCGGAGGCATAGGCCCCGATCGGCTCGCGGGCGGTCAGGCGATCCACCAGATCGAGCTTGGCCAGCATCTCGGCCTCGTCGAAGGCGACGTTGACGTTGCCGAGTTCCATCATGCGCTTGGCGGTCGCGGTCTGGTGCTCGTTGCGGTGCTCGCCGAGACGGGCCAGCTTCGGCATGACCAGGATCGGCTTGCCGTGCAGCAGGGCGGAAAGAATCGTGCCCATGCCCGCGTGGCCGATGATCAGGTTCGCGGCGGCGAAGCGCTGCTTGAACTCGACCGGCTCGAAAAAGTTCACGAAGGGGATGTGGCGCGGCTCCCAGCCGCCCTCCCCGATCTGGGCGAAGACATCCTGGCGGCCGCGCTCGGCGGCCCAGCGGTCGACGACCTTCATCATCCGGTCGAAGGGCTTGTCGGTACCTACGGTTACGAGAATCATAGTATGTTCCCCATGCAGGTTGGACCGCCGTCGCGGGCGAGGTGAGGCCACTGGGTGAGCCAGAGGTCGGCGGTGGCACCCGCCTGGGCGCCCGACATCGAGAGCTCCTCGGCATTGGCAATGCTATCCACCCAGATGGTGCGGAAGCCCATCATCTTGCCCATCTTCAACGCGAAGAAGCCGGGGGCCGCTCCGGTGGAGATGACCACGTTCGGCCGCTCGCGGCGGAGCAGCGTGAAGATACTCCACGCCGACTTGAGCAGGCCGATCTTGTTCGAGCGGTTGGCGTCGGTGATGACGCGGAACTCCGCGCCGGCGACATCCGCGCGGTAGCCTTCCTTCGCGGTGGCGAAGACGACGTTGCAGCCCTCGAAGGCGGGCCGCAGGCGCAGCAACTGCACCCAATGGCCGCCACCCGAGGCGATCGCGAGGATTTTCGGTTTGGTCCGGGACATGATCGGAGAGGATCGTTCGGATCAGGCGGCACCACGGCCCAGCAACACGGCGGGGATGGTCTTGAAGAGGATCTTGATATCGAGCCAGATCGACCAGTTTTCGATGTACTCGTTGTCCATCTCCATCCAGCGTTCGAAGGTGATATTGCTGCGGCCGCTGATCTGCCAGACACAGGTAATGCCGGGCTTCACGGACAGGCGCTTGCGGAAGAGCCACTCGTACTTCTTCACCTCGTCCGGCAGCGGCGGGCGCGGGCCGACCAGGCTCATCTCGCCGTGGAGGACATTGAAGAGCTGCGGCAGCTCGTCGATGCTGGTCTTGCGGATGAAGCGGCCGATCTTGGTGATCCGCGGATCGTTCTTCATCTTGAAGGCCGGGCCGTCGGAGATCTCGTTGAGGTGGGCGAGTTCCTTCTTCTTCTCCTCCGCATCAATGACCATCGAGCGGAACTTGTAGATCCGGAAGCTGCGCTGGTTCATGCCGACGCGGTTCTGGGCGAAGAACACCGGCCCCGGGCTGGTGGCCTTGATGAGGATAGCCACCGTGAGCATCAGCGGCGCGAGAACGATCAGTGCGGCGGCAGAGACGAAGGTATCCACCGCCCGCTTCGCGAGGAGCTGGAGCAGCATCTGCTCGCGGAACAACGTGACGACATGCTCGCCCTCGAATTCCTCGAGGTGAAGGCTCTTGAAAAGCGAGCCATCCTGAAGGTCGGGCATCAACCGCACCACGACGCCGAGATCGCGGGCATGCTGCACCACGGTGACGATATCGCTGAAGCGGGAATCCACCGGCAGGCAGACGATCATCTCATCCACACGCTCGCGCTTGAGGATCGATTGCAGGTCCGGGAGCACGCCTAGGACCTCGCCGCGATGGCCGGGGGTTTCCTGCCAAGCGCTCTGCGCCGCTTCGTTCTCGGCGACGAAACCGACGATCTTGTAGCCGAGCTCCGGGCGCGCATCGAGCCGCGAAACGACTTCGTTGGCGCGCTTGTTGGCACCGATGACGAGAAGGAAGCGGTAGTTGTAGCCCGAGCGCCGCGCGCTCATCAGCATCATGCGCAGACCCAGGCGGCTGACCACACCGGTCACGGTGACGACCGCCCAGAACAGGAAGACGTTCTCCGTGGTGATGCTGCGGACGTTGAAAACCCCGCAGACGATGGCCAACCAGAAGGACGCCAGGCTGGTGGCCTTCACCAGATCCTTGATCTGGGTCTTGAGGGCCACGAAACGGTCGGCCTTGTAGCGGATGCAGTAGGCGAAGATGCCGACCCAGCCGAGGCCGAGCAGCATCATGCCCATCATGTCCCCGAAGTGGTTGATGGCGGGGGTGGCCAGGGTTCCGCCACGCAGGGCGACCTCGGGACGGAAGTAGATGATCAGGGCTGCCGCGGCGGCGAGTATCAACTGGTCTAGTACGCGGAAACTATGGATCAGTACCTTATGACGTAGGCGGATCATTGGGGGGACGGGGGGTGTGGGGGGAGGAACAGCAGGGGGGCGGGGGGATGGTCAGGGGGGACCTTCAACCTCGCTGGCCAAGGTCATCATCTCTTGCCGGTACCAAACGGCAAGCTCCTTTGCTAGCGGGTTCCAGAACTTTCCCTTGTACTTGATACACAAGTAATCGAGAAATTCCTTGATGAAGGAAGATGGATAGCGGGACGAATCCCGCTTTCCGGAGAAGTCAATGTAGTCGGGGTGAATATTCACGAGCGCGAGACCGCCGCGGGCGGCGATCCAGTCGAGCTTGTCCTTCCAGATCGCGGGACTTTCCTCGCCCAGGACGAGGAATAGCGTGGAGTCCTGCGGCAGCGTGTAGGGAAGCTCCACGTAGCCGGGACCCGGATCACCTTCGGCGGGTGGAACGCGGAAGGGGAAGATCGTATGCGAGCCCTCGGGCTGCGGTTCGAAAGGATCGGTGTCGAAGGTGGAAGCGTCGTAGAGGACGTTCAGGTCATGGATCCAATCCAACTGGCGCAGCATGAAACCGGCGCGGAAGCCGACGGCACCCCAGGCCTCGAGGTAGTGATTGATGCGGAGGGCCTTCTCGCGGAATCCCTCCCGCGAGCCGAAGAGGCGGCCGTCGTGGTTCAGGTCGTGGACGCCGACTTCGAAGCCTTTCGCTTCCAGCCACTCGCGGAGTTCGGCGGGATCTTCGTAGGTGCCTTCGGGGATGAAGTTGAAGGAGGAGCGCAGGCCGTAGGAAACCTCCATCTCCGCGAGATTGGAGACGTTGGCCAAGCCCTTGCCGGATTCGACATCGTGGGTGAACACGAGGGCGAATTCCTTACCCTGTGGCCAGCCCTTCCAACCCTGCGGCGGACTGCCCGCCGATTCATTGATGGGCCAGGTGCCGACGCACTGCTTGATGATGCCGCGCGCCCGGCCCCGCCGCACCGCGAGACGGAGCCGCCGGGGAATGAAGGGTTTGATCCTGTAGTAGGTCTTGGCGAGCAGCCCGGGGGGGCTGTCCGACATCGCCTCGCAAGAGGGAGCCATGGGTCGCGGCATCGGGGGGTGAGGAGGAACCTGCGGGCGGGTGCGACCAGAGGAGTTACGTATCTTCTTCGTGAGAGAGGGTGATCAAGCTTCGCCTAAAACCCAGCTCGGCGCATGCGAGCGGGCCTTGTTATAGATACAGGAGACATCGGCGCGACCCTTCACCAATTCCGAGTAACCCCACTTGAGGGTCTCGCGGTTGGTGTCCTCGCCATCGACGACCAGCAGCACCTTGTCCATCAGGCCGGCCATCGCAAGCGTCGGGCTCGTCTGGGCCATCGCCGGCATGTCGAAGATGATGTAGTCGAACTCGCTGGCGCGGAAGTGCGGCAGCAATTCATAGAGGTGCATCGGGCCGAAGGCGGCGGCACCCGGTTCGGATTTGCGGGACGCGGCGCTGGCCAGATAGAGGTTCTGCGACCCCTCCTTGAAGCGCGTGTTGCGGGCCGCCTGAAGCGCGCCGACCAGCGAGTGCAGCGGCTTGTTGCCGAACATCGGATTGTCATCCGGGAACTCGGAAGTGAGATCGACCAGCAGGACCTTCGCGCCGTTCACTTCGGAGAAGGCCTTGGCCAGGCCGGCGGCGATGGTCGAGGCACCGGCACCCGCGGAGAGTCCGGTGACGGCCATCAACTTCGGCTTGTGGGTCATGTTGTTGACCTGGAAGTTGAAGACGATGCGGTCGCGGATCGCTTCCGAATACGGATGGATGAAGTGGTCGGTCTTCGGCGGGAAGGCGTTGAAGCCATCGGCACCGCGCACCGCGGGCAGGGCGTTGCGCTCCCCTTCCCCGTCGGCCGTGCGATCGTTCGAGATCAGCAGGGCGCCGCGGTTTTTCGGCTGCACGAAGGGAATCGAAAGCATCAGCGGCAGCTGCAGGCGCGATTCGATTTCGTTCGGGCGCTTGATCCGGCGGTCGATGACCAGTTCCAAGAGGAAGGCGATGCCCACGCCCACGCCCACGCCGGCACCGGCGAGGCCGAGGATGATCTTCTTCATCATGTCGCTGAAGGTCTTGACCGGCGCGGAGGGTTGGTCCACGACGCGGATCTCGCTGATCTTGGAGGGATCGAGCTCGACATCGATCTTGGCCTGCTTGAGGCTTTTTTCGGAATTCCGGTATTCGGTATCTTCCATCTCGCGGCGGCGCTCGAGATCAATGATCTTGGGCCCGATGACCGAGAGCTGCGTGATCCGGGAGTTGCAGGTCTCGAGGTCGGTCTGATACGAGGCGATCCGAGCTTGCAGACCGTCGAGCTTGGTCTGCTCGACCTTCAGTTCGTCGGCAGGATTGGCGACCGGAGCACCTTGGGTAGCGGTAGCCTGGGCCACGAGTCCCGGAGACTTCTCCAACATCCCCTGCTTTTCAGCGCGGGCCTGGGTAAGCTCCCGCCGGTTGTTAACCACTTGGCTGTCGCCGGCAGCATACTTCGCGCCCAGCTCGAAATCGCGTTGTTGCAGGAATTCGATCCGCTTGGAAAGCGCTTGATAGGATTCGATCTGGGCTGCCGTCGGAGCCGCGGGAGCCGCCGGCTCCGACTTCTTCGGCACGACCTGGGATCCGATCGGGGTGATCGAGCCGCCGGCAACCTCGGAGAGGCGGCGTTCCAAATGATCGACCAAGGTCATTTGCTGGGCGAGTTCCGCGCGCGCGCCGTTGAGGTCCTGCTTGGTGCGTTCGCGCTGGGAAGACAGGGACACCGTTTCGTCGGTCAAGGAGATGATTCCCGACTCGGACTTGAGCTTGTTCAGGTCCGCTTCCGTTTTGCGCAGTTTGGTGCCGACTTCTTCGACCTGCTTCGCCACGGCTTCGAAAGCGCTCAGCGAACGGTGGATCTCGAGGTGCTTCTGATAGTAGCGCTTCACCACCTCGTTCAACACGTCCACCGTGAGTTGCGGATCGGGGTTGCGGTAGATGACGAGCACGACATTGCTGCCCTTGGACGCCGGCTTCACTTCGATACCGCCTTGCACAACCGCCGCGGCGTCGATCAGGCGTGCCGCCTCGCCGGCTTCGGGAAGGAGGCGCTCGGGCCCGATCGCCGCGGCCACTTCCTTGGCGAGGTCGCCGCTGCGCAGGATGAGCATCTCGGTGTTGACCACCTGCTCGCCACCACGGCCGCCGGCGGCCGTTTCGACCTCGTGTCCGTCGAGTGCATCGCGCTGGAGCACGGACTTGATCACGAGTTCCGCCTCGGATTCGTAGAGAGGCTTGCGGGTGACATAGAGAGTCGCCGCTGCCCCGAGACCGAGGGCGCTTGAAACCATGATCTTCCACTTGTGCTTGAAGAGCACGTAGAGGACATCCTGGAGGCCAAAGGCGGGTTTGGCACCGCGTGGATCAGACTTTTGCATTTCGGGGGGTGGGGGTGGTTACGTTATAAATCCTGGAGTGGAGAAATCCAAGAACCATTCGACCGGTTAGATCGAGCGGGGGAGAAATTAAAGAGGGAGGAAATGTCGGGAGGGACCGCGGATTACCGCATGTTCCGTTCCAGATTTCTACCCGCGTTCGCGTAGGGTCCGGCGGATTTTTTCCGACCTTTTTCTCAGTCCGACCGGGAGCCGGGCAGCGGGCGGGCCGGATTACCGGCAACCACTGCACCGGGCGCTACATCGCGGGTGACCACGCTGCCGGCACCGACCATCGCTCCGGCACCGATCACCAGGCCGCCGAGGATGGTGCAGCCGGAGCCGATCGAGGCGCCGTCTTCAACGACAGTCTTCTCGCAGATCCAGTCGGCCTCCGTTTGCATGCTGCCATCGGCATTGGTGGCGCGGGGGAAGCGGTCGTTGATGAAGCTGACATTGTGGCCGATGAAGACGCCATCGCCGAGGGTGACGCCCTCGCAGATGAAGCTGTGGCTGGAGATCTTGCAACGGGCACCGATGTGCGCGCCCTTCTGGATTTCAACGAAGGTGCCGATGCTGCTATCGTCGCCGATCGAGCAGCCGTAGAGATTGACGAAGGCGTGGATCTTCACCCGCTCCCCGAGCGTCACATCCGGCGCGATCCGCAAGGTGTCGGCAGGTCCTTCCATCATACGCCGCTCAACTTCGGCAAGCTTGGCTCCGCGAGCGGCGGGCGCGCGGCGGGCAGTCCTTCCAGGCGGCTGCCGGCGAAGGGGACGGGCCCGCCCCGGGCTTGGAGCGATTCGGAGCTGGCCTCAAGGATCCGCACCATCTCCAAGCCGCGGATGCCGCAACTCAAAGGCGTGCTGCCATCGCGCACGCAGTCCACGAAATGCCCGCACATGTTTTTGAGCGGTTCGCTCTGCTCGATTCGCGGCATGTAGCAATCGCCGTAGTGATAGGAATACTGGAACTCCGCGAAGTTATCGTAGTGGGGCGGGCACTCGACCCGCACGTCGTAGATGCGGATCTTTTCGAGCGGCTGGAGGTCATCGTAAATGATCATCTTGCGGGTGCCTACGAAGGTCATCTGGCGGACCTTGCGCGGCTCGAGCCAACTGCTCTGGACAGTGGCGAAACGCTGCTTGCGGAAGGTCAGCGAAAGGTTGGTGACATCCTCGATGCCGGGATGGATGTGCGCGTTGCCCTGGCAATTCACGAGTTGCGGGCTCTCTCCCATCACGTGGAGGATGATCGAAATGTCGTGCGGTGCGAGATCCCAGGCGACGTTGATGTCCTTCTGGAAAAGGCCGAGATTGAGGCGCTGGCAGTTGATGTATTTCAACTCGCCGATCCCGCCGACCGCGATGATCCCGGCGATCTTCCGGACCGGCTCGGAGTAGAGATAGGTGTGACCGACCATCAGGGTCAGCCCGCGTTCCCCGGCCAGCGCGATGAGTTCCTCGCACTTTTCGGAGGAGGAAGCCATCGGCTTCTCGATCAGGACATGCTTGCCGGCCAGCAGCGCGGCCTTCGCAAGCGCGTGGTGGGTTTTCACCGGGGTGGCCACCACCACCGCATCGAGCGCCGCGCCCTCCAGCATCCGCTGGAAATCGGAAAAGAGCCCGGCCTGCGGATAGAGCTTCCGCATGTGCTCCAGCCGCTGCGGATCCGGATCGCAGAGCGCGCAGAGTTCCGCTTCCGGATGGGAGCTGAAATTGCGGGCAAGATTCGGCCCCCAATAGCCGCAACCGGCAATCCCCACGGCAAGGGACTTTCTCATAGGGGAGAAGGAAGAGGCGGCGGTTCTTGCCGCAGCGGTCAGCCGAGGACGGTCTCGTCCACGGCCGGAACATAGGCCGGAGCGGCAGCTTGCCGGCGGCGGCGGTTGGCGGCCATGCAGTCGCTCATCTGGCCGAGCAGGGCCAAGGGAGTCCGCAGCATGATCCAGAGATCGAGGAGCGGCGAGGCGTGCCGGGCGTAGTGAACGTCCATGGCGTTCATCTCGCGGAAGGTCGCGCGGTTCTTGCCCATCACTTGCCAGAGGCCGCTGATGCCGGGCAGGACGGTGAAACGTTCGCGCTGGCTGGCGGAGAAGAAGTCATACTCCTTCACGAGGCAGGGCCGCGGGCCGACGAGACTCATCTCGCCCCGGAGCACATTGAGAAGCTGCGGCAGTTCATCGAGACCGGCGGTGCGCAGCAGGCAACCTCCGGGGATCAACCGCGAATCGCCCAAGGTATCGAGCTTCACCATCGGGCTATCCGATTCGACCAAGCGGCCGACGTGGGCCTCGTGATCCTTGGTCGAGGCACCGTGGCGCATGGTGCGGAATTTATAGAGCGTGAACTTCTTACCGCCGAAGCCGACGCGCTCCTGATGGAACAGCGCCGGACCGCGCGAAACCAAGCGGATCCAGACGGTGATCGCAACGAGCAGGGGAATCGCCAAGGGCAATGCGGCCAAAACACAGGCCAGATCCGTCCAACGCTTCCATGCCGGGGTCGGCGGCGTTTGGATCGGATCCGCGACTTCGGAAAATGGTGCTGCCCGACCTGCAAGAGGCTGTCCCGCGGGAAGCCACAGGTGCCGGGACGCCCGGCTGCGGGGGCGATCGGGGCGAAGGGTGGAGGGGTGCGCCCGTTGGTCGGGAGCAGATACACGGCTTCGCCGTTCCTTCGTAGGTGTTGTCATCCGGGGGGTGGGGGGGAATGGAGTGACGGGGTCGGGAGTCAGGGAATGTTCAGGCTTTCGGGATCGTGAATGGGTTTGGTGTGTGTTCGGTCCGTCTTGGGTTTTTGCATCCAAGCTGCCGCCCTTGGTCACTTGGCGCTTCTCAACGCCAAAACCCTGGAGGTGACAGTCAGATTATGACCTCCTCACACCTGAGGACCGGGAGGAGTCTTCCAAAGGCGTCTGCTCCATAAATGGAAGCGGGTGAGTGACGCAGGGGGACTCGTCGGGGACTCAAATGGGGGGAGATGTTGCTGGGGGGTGGAACGAACAGCGGCTTTTTCTATCAGAATCGGTGTCAACCACAAGCAATTATTGGAAGAACTACGTAGGCGGCGGTGACAAATTCGCGAGATCCGGAGGCCATCTGGGAGGATTGGACGCCAAATGGGTCTTTCTTACACGGAATTGAAAAAAATCCCGTGCTTGGAACCTCAGAACCACATAGAACCGTGGTTTGCTGCCGGTGTTGGACGAGGGACATCTTTCCCTACCGAGCAATGGCTGTGCCAAGGGAAGACATCCAAATGATCTTTGGATTCGTGAGATCAATGGATCCGTGACGATTTGCGGAATGGGATTGGCGTTGCCTTCGCCCGGCAGCGCAGGGCGGGACCGGTTTCAGCCGTGCAGGGGCCTTGGGATCGCCCGCTGGTCCCGTGAGAAGCACGCGAAACGGCTGAGTGTGATGAGGAACGTCCCGAGCCAGGTCCGCCGCTCTGGAGAGCCGCGCTACTGGTAAGGAGGTCGAACCGTTCGCCGTGATCCGGCCACGCGAGGGTGGAGGCTGCTGACGAGCGAGCGGCTTGGGGCCCTGCATCCGCCCTGAGGACTGAGCGGACTACTTCAATACTCGATCGAGATGCCGGTGGAGAGTTGATACTGGGACCAATCCTTCTGGCCCTCGTTCTGCGCCACTCGCAGGGAATTGGTCCAAAGGACGCGGTCGGAGAAGATCTTGCGCCGGTAGGTGATGAAGCCGTGCAGGAACTCGTCGTCATCCCGCAGGGTCGTGACGGTGCCGACCGGATCGTATTCGGAGAAGCTCACGCCGACACCAAACTCCAGGGAGCCCTTGTCGAAGTAGCGCACCAGCGAGGTGTCAAAGGAAAGATCCTCCACCAGGTAATTCAGGTTCACCGGGGATGGCACGGTGGCGTATTGGACCGAACCCTTCCAGGTCCAGCGCTCGCTGATGAGGTACTGGGCTTCCAAGCCGCCGGTGAGGCCGGAATCCCGGCCGCCGCCGATGCGCGAATTCTTGGCGAACTCGATCCCGCCGGAGGCATCGAGGAAGATCCGCTCGCCCCACTTGTAGCGGAGGTTGACGAGGGCGGCGATGGCATCCCGCTCGCCGGTCTGGTCGGACTGCGTGAGCGTGTGGCGGAGCACCGGACCGACCCGGATCCGCTCGGTGGCGTCCCAGAGGCCGGAGATCTGCGAAGTGTAGACATCAGCCCCGGAGCGCGCTCCCGAGTCGTATTCCGATTGCGAGGCCGTCCACGCTGCGAGCAGGGCGGTGCGGGGTGCCAGTTGATAGGAGCCCTTGATGCCGTAATTCAGGATCGAGCCTTCGATGAAGCCGCCGGCGAGGCGGTCCGCGGAGGAGACTTCGTCGTAGTTCGCGAAGACCGAGAGGTTCGTCCGCGCTCCGGTGTACTTCACGGTGACGCCGCCAGCGTGGTCGATGCCGTCGAGATTGGAATTGTTCCAGTAGGTGTGGACGATGGGCGCGTAGCGCGCTTCGACCGACCACAGCGCGCCGCCTTCCGGATCGGAGCGGTACATCACCCGCGGGGAGACATCCGTGACGAGCTCGCTCTCGGGATAGTCCTGGAGGATGAAGAAGTTCGAATCGTAGGTCGTGGACGCATCCAGCCCGAAGTAGAAGCCCCCTTTGAACCCGCCGATGACCTCGGTGGGCGGAAGGAAGCTTTCGACCAACGCGCGATCACCATCGGCGACACGCAGCGCGAAATCCTGAGCGGAAGAGGTGGCAGGGAAAACAGCAAGCGCCAGCAAAGCAGCGGCCAAGGTTTTCTCCACGGAATGCAGGCGGGGGGTGAACATTCGGGGAAGGAGTCTGGGTGGACTGGCGGATCTTTTTTTAGTTTTGATAGAGAGTCAATTCCCAAAGACCCGCCGCCCTGCCGGCCGGCGTTGAAGTTACCGCGGCGCAAGGGCGGGCGAGGAATCCAAGGTGATACGACCTAACAGATGTGGGGTTGCTTGTTTGTTAGGGAAACTTAAAAGACCTGCTTACCGTTCCTGGCAGAAGGTCGCGCTATGCAAGACACACTCCCTCAGCGCGGGTCCAAGAGGTAGAATGCCTGTTGTTCGGGCGCGGCGAAATTGAACTCAAGCTTGCCCTGGCCATTGACGACCGCTTGGCCGGTGATCACGGGCAGCAAGGCGAAGTTGGAAAGGTCGGTCGATTTCTTGACCGCCACGGTCAGGGTGAAGTCGCCCGTTTCAGGATCGACCGGGGCCAGCGGCATGCCCGGGTGCATGGCCTGCAACTGTGCCACGGAATAGACCCCGGTGACATTCGCCCCGGATTGAAGGATCGCGATCAGTTCCTCGTCGTTGACCTGCCAGTCGAAGCCGAGGGCCGCGAGCCGGAGTTCGAGCACGTCGTTCAAGCCATCCCCGTCGGTATCGTGATCGCTGGCCAGTGACTGGCCGGTGAGGGTGACATCGAAGGGGCTGTTGCTCGCGGCATTGCTGGTGATCCGCAGCAGGGCCAGACGGCTGCCCACGGCGAGCGGAGAAAAGGTGACGTCGAAGGTCGCGGTCTGGTCGACCGGCAGGGTCAGCGGCAGCGAGGGCGTATCCACCACGAAGTCCAAGGTATTCCCGGAGAGCAGGGTAATGCTGGAAAGCTGGAGTGCCGCGGTGCCGACATTACGCACCGTGACCGTCTGGCTGCCGCCTTCGACATTCACCGGCGAGTTGCCGAAATGAATGCTGGCCGAGCCGCCGATCAGACCGGTCCCCGGCGGCTGCTCGACCTGCATCTGCGGTGCGGGCGGATCGGGATCGAAGTAGTAGGCCGCGCCGCGGTCGAAGCTGGTCCCGTCATCCAAGGGCGCACCGACGACGATGTTGTTGTCCTGGACGGCGACGTTGAAGCCGAAGAAATCGCCGGTCCGGTGGTCGAGGCAATCCAAGATGTCCACCGCGACCGCCGGGGTGGAGGAAGTCATGTCGTAGACATAGACACCGCCTGCATCGGGCGCTCCATTGTCGATCTCCGGCCCGCCGATCACGATGCGCGAGCCGTCGATGGCGACTGAAAAGGCGAAGGCATCCTCCGGTTCGGGGGCAGGATTATGGAGGATGACGTTGGGGGCCGTGGCGGGCAGATCCGCCAGCGCGTAAACGTAGGCGCTGCCGGCATCACGGGCCCCGCTGTCGTTCATATGGGCACCCACCACGGCCCATTGCACCGATAGGGCGACGGCGTGGCCGAAAAAGTCATCGGTGGTGGGAGCCGGATTGTCGAAGACCGCGACCGGTACCGCGGGTGTGCCGGAGGAGATGTCGTAGAGGTAGGCGCTGCCGGAATTCGGAGCGCCGCTGTCGTTGTTGTAAGCTCCCACCAGGACATTGGTCCCGCTGATCGCCACCGCGTAACCGAAGACATCTTCGATGTGAGGCGCGGGGTTGTCCAGAATGGCCACGGGCACCGTGGGGGTGCCCGAATTCAGGTCATACACATAGACGCTGCCTGCGTCCGACACGGTATTCGGCGCGACGCCGGGATCATTCCTAGAGCAGCCCACCACCAGCCGGGTTCCGGAAAGAGCGATGGTATTGCCGAATTGATCTCCGTTCCCCGCGGCGGGATTTTGAATGGTTAGAACCGGCGTGCCCGGCGTGGGCGACGAGCGGTCGTAGACATAGACGATCCCGCAATTCGTTGCGGGAACATCGTCCTGGTAGGCCGCCACCACCACCGTGTTGCCATTGATCGCCACGGCCGCCCCGAAATAGTCGTTCAAATTCGGAGCCGGGTTGTCGATGGTCAGGACCGGCTGGGTGGGATTTGGCGACAGGCGGTCGTAAATGAAAACGGTGCCGCAATTCGGATTCCCGCCCTTGTCATCGTGATGGGCACCGATGACGACGATCGAACCCCAGAGGGCGATGGCGGTGGCGAATTCTTCCTCCGAGGAAATGCTCGGTGTATTGATCGTGAGGACGGGAGCGGAGGGCGGCGCGCCGGAAAAATCGAAAACATACGCGGAGCCGACGTCGCTGCCTCCGGTGTTATCGCCGTGGGCACCGGTCGCCAGGCGGGTACCGGAGATACTCACCGAGCGGCCGAAGTTGTCGCCACTCTGCGGGGTCGGATTGTCCAAGGTGGCGAGGATCGCGGGGCTGCCGGAACTGACGTCGAAGACATAGACCCGACCGGCGTCGGCACCGCTCTGATCGTCGAGGTGATTGCCGACCGCCAGGCGGGTGTCGGACAGCGAGATCGAGAAGCCGAACTCATCGGCGAGCAAGGCGGCGGGGTTGAGAACGGTGGCCGTCGGGGAAGCCGGAGTTCCGGACGAGAAATCGTAGAGGTAACAGGCACCGGCATTGTCCGCTCCGGTGTCGTGATGGGGAGCGGCCACGGCCACCCGGGTGCCGGACGCGGCGACGGACCACCCGAAGCGCTCGTTGCTGGCCGGCGTGGCGTCGGCATAGCTTGCCTCCGGCGTCTGCGGGGTGCCGGAGGAGACATCGTAGACATAGGCGCGGCTGAGATCGCCGGTGCCGCTGTCCTGGGGTGAACCGATCACCACCCGTGTGCCGGAGATTGCCACGGACCATCCGAAGTTCTGTCCGGAAGCCAAGGGATTCGCGAGTGTGACCAGCGGCTGTTCCGGAGTCCCCGACGCAAGGTCGTAGACGTAGGCGGTCCCTGCGTCCGCATCCTCCACATCGCCGTCCGGGGCTCCCACTACCACCCGGTTGCCCGCAATGGCGACGGAATAGCCGAAGGAATCGTTTTCTCCCGGATCCGGATTCCCGAGGACGTAGGCCGGGATCGCGGGCGTGACCGAAGCCATGTCATAGACGTAGGCGATGCCGGTGTCTTCCGCCCCGGTGTCATCGTCCTTCACGCCGACCACCACCCAGTTGCCCGAGACCGCCACGGACCATCCGAAGCGGGACTGCACAAAGGGCTCGGGATTCGCGAGGCTGTGGATCAGCGCGCCAGTCGTGGCGTTGTAAACGCCAACGATGCCGCTGTCTTCCCCACCGGTGTCATCGAAGGGAGACGCAATCACGGCATACGTGCCATCCACGGCCACCGAATGGCCCAACCAAGTGTTGAGCTGCCGCGCCGTGGCCGGCGAGACGAAGGTATTCTCCAGGGAATAAGGAATCGGTGCCGCCCGCATCACGCCGCAAGCCGCGACGCACACCAGGATCTGTCCTGTGGTGGAAACGCTCGGCAGATGGTGGAAAATGGACTGCATGGTTACTTCGTTTCCAAGCGGTAGAAAGCGGCGTCGTCCGGGACGCTGAAGTGGAATTCCAGCTCACCCGCGGGAGTGATCGTCGTCTGCGGGCCGGTGAAAGGCAGCGGTTGGTAATTCTGGAAATCCGCCGACTTCAGCAGGGACAGGACGAGCTTCGCCTGACCGGTAGCGGGATTGCGGGTCAGCGCCGGGGCGGTCATCCGGAGCGCCTGCACGCGGCCGGGCTCGAAGAGGCCGCCGCCATTGGAATAGCTTTGGAAGGCCGTCACCAGTTCGGAATCGGGACTTTCCCAATCGAATCCCAAGGCAGCCATCCGCAGTTCGGAGACATCGTTCACCCCGTCACCATCGGTATCCTCGGTCGGTGAGAGGGATTGGCCGGAGAGAACGATCTGGAACAGCGCTTCGTCGGAGTCGCTGTTCTGAATCCGCAGGGTCGTGGTCCGGACGCCCGGCGCGGAGGGATTCAAAGTAACGGTGAACCGGGTGTCGTCATCTGCGGGCACCGTTGAGGTCATGCCGGAGGTGCTGACGATAAAATCAGCGGCATTCCCGCCAATCACGGAGATGCTGGAGATGCTGAGATTGGTGATGCCGGTATTCAGGATATCGATCGAAATGCTACCGCCGCCGCCGGCACCCATGGCCACCGGGCCGAAGGAAGCGGCACCGCCGCTCAGGACTTCCTGGCCGGAGACCTCGATCGCGATTTCCGGCGCGGCGGGACCGAAGACGTAGGCAGCACCCTTATCCGGGGCAGTCCTGTTATCGGAGGGGCAACCGACCAGCACCGTCAAACCGGAGACCGCGACCGAGGTGCCGAATTGGTCACCGCCGGTGGACGTGCTCTTCTTCTGCGTAGCCGACGGCAAGGTCGGCGTCGGCGAAGTCATGTTGAAGGAATAAGCGCGCCCGGAATCGGTGGGATTATTGTCCAGATAGCAACCGACTACCACCCGTGGCTCCGAAACGGCGACGGAACAGCCGAAGCGGTCTTCGAGAAGGGGATCGGGATTCGGAAGGGTTTGCCAAGGAATGGTTGGCGTTGGCCCGGCGAGGTCGAAGACGTAGACGACGCCGGCATTCACCGCGCCGGTATCCTTGCCGCTTGCTCCGATCGCCACGGTGCTACCGGAGATGCCGACGGAATTGCCGAAGCCGTCGTCGGCAACGGGGGCCGGATTGGGGAGCACGTGAAGAGGCGTGGCCGGTGTGCCACCTGCGAGATCGTAGACGTAAGCGATGCCGGCATCCCCTGCCCCGCTGTCATCCTTGACCGCGCCGACGACGACCCGGCTGCCCGAAATCGAAACCGAGCCGCCGAAGTGATCCGAGGCGACCGGACTCGGATTTGCCAAGGTATGGACCGGCAGCCAAGGCGTGGGCGAAGCAAGATTGAAGATGTAGACCGTGCCGGAGTCGGTGGCGCCAGCATCGTCGCTATCCGCGCCGACTACCACGAAATTGCCGGAGATGGCGACGCAGGTCCCGAAGCGGTCGCCGGCAGCAGGTGCCGGATTCCGCAGCACGCGGATAGGGCTGGTGTCCGGCAGATTGGCGATGTCGTAGACGTAGACCCGCCCGGTATCCTCCGCGCCGTCGTCATCTCCCGGTCCGCCGACCACCACGATAGTGCCGGAGATGGCCACCGCAGCCCCGAAATTCTCATCCATGTCGGGCGCGGGATCTTCCAGGGAGGCGAGGACCGATGTGGGTTTCGAAGCGGACAGATCGTGAACGCTGACACGACCGGCGCCCGAAGCGCCCGCATCCGAACCGGGGGAGCCGATCACAATCAGATTGCCATCGACTGCGACCGCGCTGCCGAAGCGGTCCAGCGAACCGCTCACCGGGTTGTCTAGCGCCAGCAGCGAGGTATCGGGAGTTCCGGAAGCGAGGCTGTAAACATAAGTGCAGCCGGATTCGAGGTCGCCCTTATCATCGTGCCAGGCAGTCACCAGCACGGTGGTTCCCGAGATGGCCACGGCATTCCCGAAGTAGTCGGCGACCGCGGGCAAAGGCTTGTCCGGCGAAGCGACCGGCACCGCAGGACTCGGGCCCGCGAGATCGTAGACGAATGCGGTGCCCGCATTTTCAGCGGCAGCGTCATCGCGATAGCAGCCGACCACCAGGCGGGTGCCGGAGAGCCCGACGGCGGTGCCGAAGTAGTCGTTGGGATGGGTCACCGGGGCGCTCAAGCTGAGGCGCGGCACTGTGGGGTCCGGCAGGGAGAGGTCGAAGACAACCACGCTGCCGGAGTTGAAGGACGCGGAATCGGCGCCCTCGGCACCCACGGCGACGAGATTGCCTGCCATGGCGAGGGCGTTGCCGAAGCCGTCGTCCGCCGCGGGCGAGGGCCTGCCCATGTCGCGGACCGGGACCGTCGGGGTGCCGGACTGCAGGTCGAAAATATAAACGCGCCCGGCATTCGCCGCGCCAGTATCGTCGCGGTAGGCAGCCACCGCCATCCGCGTGCCCGAAATCGCCACGGAGACCCCGAAGTTGTCGTCGTCGGCAGGAGTCGGATTCGGGATGACGAATTGCGGGAGTTCCGGCTGGCCGGAGGAGATGTCGTAGACGTAGGTGGTCCCGGAGTTGGCGGCGGAGCTGTCATCGAACCACGCGCCGACCACCACGCGGTCGCCGTCCACGGCCACCGAATGGCCGAATTGATCTTGTGCGGCCGGGTCGGGATTCCGGAGGGTGAAAAGCGGGACGGTCGGGGCCTCGGAAGAGAGATCGTAAACGTAGACGCAGCCCGCCGCGGGAAAATCGTCCACCGGGTTGCAGGAGCCCACCACCACGATCGGCCCGGAGATCGCGACGCTCTCGCCGAAATTACCGAAGGGGCTGCCGGCCGGGTTGTTCAAACGGTGGAGCAATTTGCCCGTAACCGTTTCGTAAATCTTAACCGCCCCGCAATCGAAGCCGGTTACGGGATCGATATCGTAAGACGGTGAACCCACCACGGCGACAGTGCCGGAAATCGCCACGCAGGAGCCCTGCTGCTCGAATTTTTGCGGCAGGGTCTTGGGCGCAAAGAAGGAATAGCGCAGGGTATCGGGCACTTGCGCGGGCAACGTCTCCCCTAAAGCGGCGATCCATAATAGGACGCCGACTGCACCGGGGAACGGGAAGCGGGGGGATAACCGGGACATTCGGACTCGGACTGGGGGGCAGACGAACCTTCAAGCCAAGAGCATCAAACAAGCATCTATCACGCCAAAAGTGGCGATGAAGAGGGAGAAAACAAGGGGCGGAGGGAGTCGGGGGAGGGGGTAATCATGAGGATCGATCAAGTTCCAGAACCCAAGTCCGCAAGCTTCCCTCTCTGACCGTAGCACCGGCCAAAGGGGGGGGTGGCGAACCTGAAATCGTTGTTGCGGGCTGCGCATTTCCTCCCCCAAGGACCGCGCGGAGCCGTTGTGTTCGCGGGGGTTTTAAAAAAGCCGACCCGGCGGGGCGAGCCTTTTTTCACGTAACTTGGAATCATTTTCTGTAACCTGCCCCATGGCAGCTGGCCCAGGAACGAAGCTGGAACCCTCCGATTTATCAAACGCGATCATGAGGGGACGGTGGCAGAAGAAATCATTGCAGTTTCTTGCCACCTACTCGCCCCCCCCTACGCGATCCCGTTAGGAAACCGCACTTGATTTCGGCATGTCTTCTGCGATACAGACCGCGTTCGCCCCCAACAAATCGCTTGTCTCGCCGTCCCCCCTTCGCTGCTGACAAATGATTTCGTTGATGGTCACTGTTCTAAAATAAATCGCCCTGTGCATTCCCCCCGATTGCTGCGCCCAGTAGGCCTGTGCCTGTACGGATTCACCCTTTTAACATCCGCACATTTGGCATGGGGCGCCCTCCCGCCCGGACTTGATCAGCCCGAGCCCGTGGGCGCGTACTTCAATGGCACCTTCCCGAACTCGCCGCCCGGCGACCCGTCGGGATGGGCCGTGGAGAACGCCTTCCCCAACCTGACTTTCACGGACCCGATGATGCTATCGGAGATCCCCGGATTGAACGAGTTCATGGTCGTCGGCAAGAACGGCCAGATCTGGCGCTTCCCGAAAAACGCCGCCGCGACCATGCCCCAGCGGGTGCTGGTGGCGGACCTCACGGCGCGGGTCGAGACCTCGGAAGACCAGGGCTTCTACAGCCTCTCCTTTCACCCGCAGTTCACAAACAGCAGTTCATCCGGCTACAACAAGGTCTACGTCTGCTACAACCGCCGCGCGGTCGCCGGCGTGGATGACAACGACCGCACCTACTGGACCGTCTCGCGCTTCACCTGGCTGCCGGCAAGCGGCACGCTCGATCCCGACAGCGAGTCGATCCTGATCTCGCAATACGATCCGCACCGCTTCCACAACGGCGGCGCGACCTTCTTCGGCGACGACGGCTTTCTCTACATCACCGCCGGCGACGGTGGTCTCGGCGGTGACGCGTTGGACAATTCCCAGCGCACCGACCTCGGCTTCTTCGGCGGGGTGCTGCGGATCGATGTGGATAACAATCCGGCAAAATCGCACGCGATCCGCCGGCAACCCACCGAAAGCGAGAACTGGTGGCTGGACAATCCGACCCAGGTCACCCCGAAGCCGGCGGAATGGCCGTCGAGCCACACGCAAGGCTATGGGATTCCGAACGACAATCCGTGGCTGGCCGCGAATGGCAGCGTTCTGGAAGAGTTTTACGCGATCGGCCTGCGCAGCCCGCACTCGGCGCATTTCGACCCCGTGACCGACGATATCTGGGTCGGCGAAGTTGGCGAGGCGAACCGCGAGGAGTTGGTCAAGGTGACCAAGGGCGCCAACTGCCAATGGGCCTATCTGGAAGGAACCCGTGCGACCTCCAAGAACAAGCCGAATCCGCTCACCGGCTTCGACCAACCGCCGCACTACGAGTACGACCACTCGGTCGGCAATAGCATCATCGGCGGCCCGCGCTATCGCGGCGCGAAGTGGGCGGCGACATTGGGTGGCAAGGTGATCTTCGGCGACCACGTGCGCGGCAAGATCTGGAGTTCCACGGTGCCCGCCAGCGGCGCGCCGGTGATCCAGGAACTGAACTCGAGCTTCGATACCGGCTACAAGAAGGGCCTCTGCGGGTTCTTCACGGACAGCGAGGGAGAGATCTACATGATGAATCTCGCGGGTGCCAACAACCCTGCCGGCAAGATCATGAAGCTGGCGGTGCCGGCCGTGTCCGCCGAACCGCCGTCCCTGCTTTCGCAGACGGGGGTCTTCACCAATCTTACGACGCTGGCCACGGCTGCCGGCGTGATTCCCTACGACGTGCCGAACCCGCTGTGGTCGGACGCCGCAGCCAAGAAGCGCTGGGTGATCCTGCCCAACGACGGGACCTTCAACTCCGTCGCTGAAGACATTGTCTTCAGCGACGAGGGCAACTGGGGCTTCCCGGCCGGAACGGTCTTCGTGAAGCACTTCGAGGTCAATACCGACGCCGCCAACCCAGACGCGATCAAGCGGCTGGAAACCCGCTTCCTGATCTGCACCGCGAACGGCGGCAAGTACGGCTTCACCTACAAATGGAACGCCGCAGGCACCGATGCCGAGTTGCTGGAGCAGGGGGCCGAGGAGAACTTCACCTACACCGCCAGCGGCGGCGGCACCGAGCAGCGCACCTGGAGCTATCCCTCCCGCGGCGACTGCATGATCTGCCACAACGATGTCTCCGGCCAGGCGCTGGGCGTCCGCACCGCGACCTTCAATTCGAAGTTCCACTACCCCTCCACCGGGCGCACCGCCAACCAGCTTGAGACCTTCAATGCACTTGGAGCCTTCAACGTGACCCTCACCGCGTCGCAGATGGAAAACGGGACCGAGTCCCGCCCACTGACCGACGAGACCGCGCCGCTCGAGCACCGTATTAGATCCTACCTCGCCACCAACTGCTCCCACTGCCACCAGCCGGGCGGCTCGGGCGAGGGCTACGATGCGCGTCTCGGTACGCCGCTCGAGCTGCAGAACATCATCAACGGCATCCCGGAGCGCTACGAGGCCCTCGGTCCGGACGGCCGCTACATCAAGCCGGGCGACACGGCGCATTCCGCGATCTTGGTCCGTGCTGCCGCGGTGCACAACGGCGACGCGATGCCACCGCTGGCCAAGAACCTGGCACACACTGCCGGGATCGCCGCCCTACAGTCCTACATCAGTGGTCTCGATCCCGCGGAATTCGTCGTTCCCGCCGCTCCGAAGGCCCGCTACGTGCGCGTCAAGTCCATCAACGGTAACCGGAATTTCGCCGCGATCCGCGAATTCCAGGTCCTCGATGGCAAAGGGGTCGTGATCCCCTTCGGCCAGCTTACCATCAAGGATGTCGATCTTGAGGCCGGCAGCAACACTGCCTCGAAAATCATCGATGGCAGCACCAGCAGCGCGAATTTCTGGCAGACGCCGAGCAGCCCCGCACCTGCACCGAACCACCCGCACCAGGTCACCATTGACCTCGGCTCCGTGCGCGAGTTCGGCGGCTACGTTTACTGGCCGCGCACCAGCTCGAATGGGGACGGTCGCATCGGCCAGTATCAGATCCTCTACAGCGAGGACTACGTGAGCTGGTCCACCTTCGACTCCGGCACCTGGTCCCTCACTTCCCCCGATCCGACCGTCTTCGCCCCCGGCTACAACAAGCGCGCGGCGCGCACCCAGCTCGCCGGCCCGGTGGTGCCGGTCGAAGGTGCTTTCGAGGCGACCGTGGTCTTCGACCAGGACGTGACCGGCTTCACCACCTCCGACATCACGGTGCAGAACGGCACGGTCACGGCACTGCGTGGATCCGGCTACTACTACGTAGCTAGTATTTCACCCGCGCCCGGGGCCACCCAGGTCCATGTCTCGATCCCGGTGAATGCCGCGGTGCCGGAGCCGCTGGGCAGCTTGGCCGCATCCAAAGGCACCCTCGCACCGCAGCCGCTGGGCGTGACGATCCTGCCCGACCAGCAGCCCCCGACCACCCCCGGCAGCTTCGCCGGCGAGCCGGGACTGTTTTCGGTTCATCTCTCGTGGACCGCCTCCAGCGACAATATAGGAGTGACCGGCTACAAGGTCCTGCGCAACGGCGCGGAACTCGCGACCGTCGCCGGCTTGAGCTACACGGACAACAATGTGGCGGTGCATACCCAATACAATTACGAGGTCGTGGCCCTTGATGCCCTCGACAATGCCTCGGTGGCTGCCGCGATCTCGGTGACCACCCCCAGCGATGGCGTGCCACCCACGCCGCCCGACAATCTCGCCGGCATCGCGCACCTATTCTCGATCCAACTTTCTTGGAGCCCCTCCGGCGACAACCTGGGGGTCACCGACTATCAGATCTGGCGGAACGACGCTCTGATCGCGACCGTCGCCGGCACCGGCTACACGGACAACGACCTGCTGATCGACACGGAGTATTATTACGAAGTCATCGCCCTCGACGCGGCAGGCAATGCCTCCGCCGCAGCCACGCTGACCAAGAGCACGCTGCCCGACGGCCAGGCCCCGGAGACCCCGGGCGACTTCGCAGGCATCCCGGACCTACTCTCGGTGCAGCTTTCCTGGAGCGCTGCGTCCGATAACGTGGCGGTCACGGACTACGCGGTGAGCCGGAATGGCGTGGTCGTCGCCACCGTTCCGGGCCTGAGCTTCACCGACAACGACCTGACGCCGAACACCGTCTACACCTATCAGGTCCGCGCCCTCGATGCCCGTCTGAATGCCTCCATCCCGGCGCAGGTCTTGGTGACCACTTTGGCCGATACCGAGGCTCCGAAGGTTCCCGGCGAGTTGGAAGCAACCCCCTACTTGGTCTCCGTGCAATTGTCGTGGCAGGCCTCCACCGACAACCTCGGGGTCACCGGCTACGTGGTGCGGCGCAATGGCGATCATATCGTCGCGACGGTGCCCGGCACCGGCTACACCGACAACGACCTGACCAGCGAGACCTCCTACACCTATACGGTGCGGGCGATCGATGCCGCTGGCAATACCTCGGCTGCGGCCACCATCGGCGCGACCACTCTGGCAGACGAAGAAGACCCGACGACACCCGACTCGTTCAGCGGGGATCCGAAGATGTCCTCGGTCGAATTGTTCTGGTCCGCCTCCAGCGACAACCTCGGGGTCATCGGCTACCGGCTAACGCGCGATGGCGAGCCGGTCACCACGGTCCCGGGCCTGACCTATACCGATACCGGCCTGCAGCCGGCCACCACTTACCACTACCAACTGGTGGCGGTGGACGCGAAGGGCAACACCTCGGACGAAGCATCGGTTTACATCGTCACGCTCCCGGACACGGAGGTGCCCTCGGAACCGGGCAATCTGAGCGGCACTCCCGACTTCCACTCGATGGTGCTGTCGTGGGAAGCCTCCGGCGACAATGTCGCGGTTACCGGCTATCAGGTCCGCCGCGGCACCACGGTCATTGCGACGGTCACCGGGCTGGAGTTCACCGATACCGGACTGGAGCGGGGCACCGCCTACCACTACGAGGTGCGCGCGCTCGATGAGGCCGGCAACCTCTCGCCCGCCGCGGTTCTCAACATCGCCACCTCCGGTTTCGAGGAATGGCTCGACCAGCGTGGCCTCACCGGCCAAGCGGAGGCGGACTCCGACGATGGTGGTGTGGACAACCTGACGGAATACCACCTCGGCATGGATCCGAATGATCCGCATGACGACATTGGCTTCCGCCTCGTGATCCAGCCAAGGGAAGCGAGCATCCACGTGGTCTTCCCCGAGTTGAAGCCTGCCGGCAGCTATCACCTCCACCACAGCTCCGGCCTGATCGATCTGAAGAACGTCTCGAAGCGGATCGAAACCCTGACCCGAGCGCAGATCGGAGCGATGACCCCGGAGCAGCGCCTCGGACATAGTGTCGATGTGCCGAAGTCGGAGGGGGCTGGTTTCTTCCTGCTGATCTTCGACCCGCCAACGGCGGAGTGAGTGGATCGAGCTAGTTTTAGCGCCCGGAGGCTCGATGGGTTTCCGGGCGTTTTTTTGCTCGCCGTCAGATTTCCCGAGGAGCCTCCAGAACGCGGTCTCCCCAAGGATCTGCCGGTTCGGTTCTTAGCACCGGAGGTGCGTCGGAGCTTGGTGAAACGGAACCACCGGTTGGGGTCCTCCCTTCTCTCCTGCCTTCCTCCTGTTCAAAAAACCAACGCTCAGACAGCGGGAATTCGCGCGGCGTCCCAATCCGCTGCCCCTCACCGAAGATCGAGAAGCGAGCTTTCGTAGACCTTGTCGATTTCCTCGCGACTGCGGACCTCCTTTTCGGCAAGGTCGCGGTGAAACCAAGCGAAGCCTTCCACATTGAAGCTGGCGAGTTGGCTCTTCGAGCGGTGCCGCGCGCTGTCCAAGACGCCGCGCAGGCGCCGCTTACGATCGGTCTCGCTGAATTTCTGGCCACCTTGGCGTTGCTCTTCAATCCACGAATCCAAGGCGGTGATGTCGCGCGCGAGCGGATTCGCGGAGAGGCGGCGGAAGACCTCGTCCTTCCACAGCGAGGGCTTGAGGGCCGCGATCATCAACTCCGACTGTTCCTGAACCGCCAGGATCGCCTTGCCCTCCTTGAGGAAGGTCTCCACCGGGACTCGTTTCCAGTCCCAATGGCGGTCGAGACGGCAGCCGAAACGACGCACGGCCGAAAAGCGGGTATCCTTGGCCCAGCGGTCCTCGCGGGCCGCGGTGAGGTGAGTGACCACCCCCAGGGCCCGGCCGCTCGCGGCATCCAGAATCGGGCCGCCGCTGTTGCCTTGGATCACTTCGGCATCGATCTCGATGGAGGTCGGACCCACGCCCAGGACCTTGCCTCTTTCAAAGCCGACCGTCCCGGCACCTGCGGCATTGCCGGAAGCGAGCACTTCCGAGCCGACTTTTGCCAAGCCGCCTTCCGGAGCAATCTCCAGGCAATTGGCGACCGGTTCATCCACCGGTAGTCGCACGAGGTCCGCACCTTCCGCCGCTTCCAGATCTCCGAACTTCCGGACGATGCTGCCATTGCGTAGCTTCACCTGAAGCTTGGTATTCCCGGAGATGACGTGGGCGGCGGTGTAAAGATAGATCCGGTCTTCCGTCCGGCAGAAGAAGCCCGTGCCATTCGAGCGATCGCCCTCCACCACGGCAATCGACTCGGCCGGGGGAGCCGCCGGCGACGGAGGCAGGGCAAGCGGCTCTTCAGGCTTGGCCGCCTTTAGACCGATCGCGGCTTGAAACCCGAACAGGTCCGCCCAAACCGCCGGACAATCCGCGACAGCCAGCTCGGCATCGCCGCCCGCGTGGTGAAAGCGCACCGCGTCCGCAGTCACCTTCTTGATCACCACATCGCGGTAAGTTTCCCCCGATCTAGCCTTCACCCCGTCGAAAAACATGCCCGCGGCATGCTCGCGGACAAGTGCCCGCAGACGTGCATTCTCGGCCTTCAAGCTGGCGGCCTCGTCCGCAAGGGCAGGCAGCGCAAACACAAGGCCCAGAAATCCGGCGGCAAGGCGGGGGACTCCGGTCATTCCGGGAGGATGCACGCGCCGCCGCGTGGTGCAATCCGGAAGAGCGCCAAGATGATGCAGCAGGAGTCGCCCCTCGCAATGCATCGTTGTCTGAAAAAAATTTGGGGCGGGCACCCCTCCCCGAGCGCCCGCCCCGCCACGGTTTTACCCGCGGCAAATCTGATTGTTATCCGGCGATGGCAGTCATGTCACTGACTTCGCCCATTGCCTCTTCGGCTGCTTCAGTAACGTCGTCAACCCACTTTTCTGCCGGACTTTTCTTTTTCACGGGAATCCAGCTTCAGGAGAAATCGAATGGCAACCGACGCGTCAGCAATCATACGTTTGTTCGTCGCGAGCGGAAGCGGAAAAATGCGCAACTCGGGGCAATTAACGTCAGAGTCTCACGGAGCCTTGCCACGCAATGCGTTCGAGAAGAACGAAACGACCAGCAGCACCAAGAAGACGACGAAGAGAACCTTCGCAATGCCGAAGGAAGCACCAGCGATGGTGGTGAAACCCAGAAGTCCCGCGACGAGGGCGAGGATGAGAAAAGTAATGGTCCAGTGGAGCATGGTAGTAAGGTGGTGGTTCGGATTTCTATTTTGCAAGATTCCGGCCAATTGCTGGCACGTGCCTCAATCCATTGATTACCAAAGCCAATCTTGGAACATTGACTTGATAAGCCACTTTTCAACGATGCAAGCTGCGCCCGGTGCAACCCCTACGGTTGCATCCTGCACGGCCATGCGGCACATCCTGTGCTTGCCACCTCCCGGGTGGTCCCCTTCCTTCCGCCCCGGCATCCCACAATGAGCGAAGGCATCGCAATTATCACATCCGGCGGCGACGCGGCGGGAATGAACCCCGCCATCAAATGCGCCTCCGATTACGCGGCGAGCCGCGGCTTCAAGCCGTGGCTGGTCTACGACGGCCTGCGCGGCCTGATCGACGACAAGATCGTCGAGTCCAACAGCGAGCTGGTTTCCGGCATCCTGCACCGCGGGGGCACCATCCTGCGGTCCTCCCGCTCGAAGCGTTTCTTCGAACTGGAGTTCCGCCGCCAAGCCTTGGAAAACTTGCAAAAGCGCGGGATCGGCAAACTGATCGTGATCGGTGGCGACGGCTCCTTCCGCGCTCTGAACCAGTTCTATGCGGATTTCGGCATCCCCTTCGCCGGCATTCCTGCCACCATCGACAACGACATCGCCGGCACCGATTACTGCCTGGGGGTGGATACCGCGCTGAACATGATCCGCCAGTCGGTGGACTCGATCCGTGACACGGCCACCTCCTTCTCCCGGGCCTTCGTGATCGAAGTGATGGGCCGCCACTGCGGCTACCTGGCGATGGTCAGCGCGCTGGCCTGCGGCGCGGAGCTGTGCCTGACGACCGAGATTCCCTACGACCTCGAGAAGATCGGCGCGAAGCTGAAGCACGAGATCAAGCACGAGGGCCGCAACCACATCATCGCGATCGTGGCAGAGGGCACCCAGATGGCCGACTACACCACGCGCTACATCAATGACGCGATCGGCATGGAAGCTCGCCTGACGGTGCTCGGCCACGTTCAGCGCGGCGGCTCGCCGACGGTCCAGGACCGGATCATGGCCTACAAATTTGCCGTGGCGGCAGTCGATTCGCTGGAAGCAGGCCTGACCAATGCGATCATGGTCTACCGCGACGGCACCTTCGGCCACCTGCCGATCCACACGGTGGTGGACTCGAAGTACAAGATCGATCCGGCGCTAGTGAAGCTCTGTGCCCCGCTGTGCTCTTGATCAACCGCTCTCCGGCAAGAAGGACGGCATGATGATCCCTCCCGGTGGCGAAGAATTGCCGCGCACCTGGGCGAAGTGCAGTTCCACATTCCGGGCACCCCAGCGGTAAAGCTCGGCCACCAGGATGGTTTCGTGCGTGGGAATCAGGAAGACAGGGTTACCGCTACGCGCCTGGGAGAGCTGCATGTGAATCAGCGCCATCGCCGCATTCTCATCCCGCATGACGCCGGGGCCGATCATCTGGCAGCCGGGGTGATCGATGGAAGCCAGCCAGCCGTCGATCTTCCCGGAAGCATCGACATGGACGAAAGTCGTCCAATGGTTTCCCTGGCTCCGCAGGAAATGGGAAAGGTCCTTGCTGCGGCTGATGCCGGCGATTTCAGCCTCCAGATCGACCATCCCGAAGAGATGGCCGGTATTGGCCATCCGCACGCTTCCGGGCCCGGCGGGCGGCGGCGGCAGGGTGTGCCCGGCCGGCATCCGCATGTCCTGGTAGACGGCGACGGGAGCGAAGCCCGCCTTGGTGTAGAGCGAGTAAGAATCGAGATTCATGGCGCTGGAAAGCAGCCTTACCGGCAATTCGCCGGCCTTCCCGATGATTTCCTCCAGGAGCGCCTTGGCCACGCCCTTGCCGGCGAAATCCGGCAGCACGTTCATGATCCCCAGCCCGACATGGCTCTCCCGCGGGTGGTAGAAACAGGAGCCGGCGACCTTTCCCTCCAGCTCCGCGACGAGGCAGCACCCGGGGTCAAGCACCTCGTAGGTATCGGTGAAAATGCGGGTGTCCTCCGGCTTTCCGGTGAAGATTTCGTAACCCAGCTTCGATTGGTACCAGGAATTTGTGGAGCGGTGGATCAGGGAGGCGACGGTGCTTTCCTCGCCGGGATTCATGGGCCGGACGGTCATGGGAGAGAGAATGGCGGGTAATTCGACGCAGGCCACGAGATTTTAAAGCATACCCTCTCCCAACGATGCTTTGAAAACTGCTGGAATATTCGCAGGGCCGGGGAATCCTACTGAAAGCGCCCGGACGCGAAAAGCCACGGGTCCCAACCAAACACCAAACGAAGCAACCCAATGAAAGCCTCTAACGCACTCGTGGCCGCAGCCATCGCCGGCGCCTTCGCCGCTGCATCGCTCGCCCACGCCGCTCCGCGCCTTGCCGAAAAGGACAAGGATAAGGATGACTGCCCCGGCAAGGACAAGAAAAAGGAAGAACTCGTCCTGGCGGGCGACAAGAAGAAGGACAAGGACGATTGTCCCGACAAGGACAAGAAGAAGGAGGAAGTGATCCTCGCCGCCGACAAGGAAAAGGAAAAGGACGACTGCCCTGACAAGGACAAGAAGAAGGAAAAGGAAGAGAAGAAGGAAGTCGCCGTGATCTCCGGTGAGAAGGACAAGGACAAGGACGACTGCCCCGACAAGGACAAGAAGAAGGAAAAGGAAGAGAAGAAGGAAGTCGCCGTGATCTCCGGCGAGAAGGACAAGGATAAGGACGACTGCCCCGACAAGGACAAGAAGAAGGAAAAGGAGGAGAAGAAGGAACTCCTGCTCGTCGGTGACAAGAAGGAAAAGGACAAGGATAAGGACAAAGAGAAGAAGGAAGAGTCCGAAATTCTCTGATTTTCAGAACCACGGATCGCCCCGCGGCCAATCCGGTGCCGCGGGGTTTTTCCGTCTTAAGGAACGCGATTACCCGCCATGAGCGATCCCCGATTCACCTCCGGCGTGGAATTGGCCACGGGCATCGGCCTGCGGGTGCCGCACTACAACCACATCCTCTCCGAAAAACCGGCGGTCGGCTGGTTCGAGATCATTTCAGAGAACTACATGGTGGAGGGCGGCCGGGCGCTCGCCGTGCTCGACCGGATTCTCGACCAATACACGGTGGTCCAACACGGCGTCGGCATGTATCCCGGCGATGCGGGCGGGGTGAAATTCGACCACCTGCGGCGCCTCAAGCGGCTGGTGCGGCGGACCAAGACCCCGTGGATCTCCGATCACCTCTGCTGGGGCAGCGTGGATGGCAGCATGAGCCATGACCTGCTGCCGATCCCCTTCACTTTCGATGCGGCGAAGAAAACCGCGGAGAACCTGCGGATCGCGCAGGACTTCCTGGAAGTGCCGCTGGCGATGGAAAACGTCAGCAGCTACGGTGAATTCAAGGACAACGAGATGACCGAGTGGCAGTTCCTCGCCGAGGTGGCGGAACGGGCGGACACCGGCATTCTGTTAGACGTAAACAACATCTACGTGTCCTCGATCAATAACGGCTTCGACCCGATGGAGTATGTGAACTTCGTTCCGCCGGAGCGGGTGGCGCAGATCCACATCGCCGGGCACTCGCACTACCGGCGCTTCGTCGTGGACACCCACGACCACCCGGTGATCGACCCGGTGTGGAAGCTTTACGAGCGCGCGATCGAACGCTGCGGCCACGTGGCCACTTTGTTGGAGTGGGACGGTCGGATCCCGTCCTTCAACGAGGTCTGGTCGGAGGCGAAGAAATCGGAAACCTGGCGCGAGGCAGCGCTGGCGAAGAGACAGGAAAATGCGGCCGCTTGAAGAGACCCAGCGGAAGTTTTTCGCGGCGCTGCAGATGCCCCTGCGCGGTACCAGCCGGCGCAGCACGCACTTGTCTCCGAATGAAGAAGGGCACTCGCCGGAGTTCTTGGCGAAGGCGGAAGAACTGATGGAGCCGGGCGAGAATCTCTCCTCCGCGGAGCGCCTGGAACTCTATCACCGGCAGTACTGGTTCCGGGTGCTGGAATCGGTGGCGGAGGATTTTCCGGCACTGCGGCGGATGGCCGGCGAGGAGATGTTCTGGGAGATGCTGGAGGCCTACCTGCAGACGTATCCATCGGGCAGTTTCACGCTGCGGCACCTGGGCCGCTCGATGGCGCGCTTCATTGCGGAGTGGCCAGGGCTGGATGAGACGCAGCGGCGCTGGTTCACCGCGCTGGCCGAACTGGAGTTTGCGGCCATGGAAGTTTTCGAAGCGGCGGAACGCGAACCCCTGCCACCGGAGCAGCTGGCGGAGGTGGAACTGGAATTGCAGCCGCACGTCCGACTGGTCGCCATGCCGGTGCCCGCGGATCTCTGCCTCGGCTGGGATTCCTTCCAGCCGGGAGAGGAGACGCCTACCCAGGTGGCCGTCTGGCGCGGAACCAGCGGCGCACACATGGTGCGGCTGGATGCCGTGGAGCATGAACTCCTGCTGCGCCTGAAAGCCGGCGGCCGTCTGGAAGAAATCTTTGCCGAGCCGGTGGACCCGGAACCCAGTCCGGAAAAGGTGCAGGAATGGTTCGGCGCATGGCAGTCCCGCGGCTGGATCACCCGGCGCGGCAGCGAGGTGATCGAGCTGAAGGTAGGGAACAACGAGGATTGGAGCGACGTGGACGAGATGGCCTCGCAGGCGATGCCGATGGAGGAGTAATCTACTCTTCGGCCGCGAAGAACTTCTGCGCCTGCTCCTTCGTCTTCATGTCCACCAAAGCTGCGGCCCGTTTCAACAAAAACGGATCCCGCTTCTTCTCCTCGACCTTCTTGTTCCCGGCCTTTGCGATGAGATCTTCCAATTTCTTGCCGTCACCGGTGGTGACCGTGGCGCTTTTCTCCAGCACCTCGATGATCGCCCCGCCCTTCACGTAGTAGCGCGTCTCGGTCAGGGTATCGGCGGTCTTGGGCTTTTCAGCGGTGCCCCCCTCGACGAAGTACCATGATGAGTCCTGCACCAGGATGAGGAACAGGCCCTTCCCGTCATAATAGTAGCTCTGCTCCGAGCCGCCGTGATCACCCGCGCTGTAGGAGAGCTTGATGGCGCTCAGTCCGCCATCGTAGGAACGGCGGGTGATGCTGCCTTCCATGACCGACTCCTCGACCTCGAACTTGATCGTCTCCGTCTTCGTCGGCTTGCCCTCGCTGATTTTGCTGTAAAGAGCCCGGATGGCGGCGAGGTCCGCCGCTTCATCTGCACGGGCCCCGGACGAGATCAGGCAGACGGCAAGGACCAGGCAGGCGAGGAAAGGAACTTTCATCCGGTCCCACGCAAGCACCCCGGCAGAGCTTTGCAAGCGCTCTCGCAGCGGGCGACCGCACGACTTGCGCCACGTCCGGTTTCAGTCACAATCGCGGCATGCCACGCAGTGCTTATGACCAGACCGGCGGTCTCGTGTATTTCCCGCGGATGTGTGAGAAAATCCGCCTGCATTCCAAGGGCGAGCTGCCCGAGGTCTATCACGGCTTCCTCGGCAAGGGCTTCGATGGCCGGATCTGTGCCTACCTGCGGGTGAGCTACGAGGACGTAAAGACCCAAGTGCTCGCAGGCGGAAGCGATGAAGACGTGCTCGCGTGGTGCCTCGCCACCGGCCGTGGCCTGAACGAGATCGACTACATCGTGTGGAACGGCTTCGCCCGCAAACGCGGCTGGCGCGATGACGATGGCGGCTCCGATTTTCTCACCAAGGCGAAGGCCGATGCGGGCTTCAGCGACCGCGGCCAATTGATGACCATGTTCGACTTCTACGAGCACGACGAAGGACGCGCCTCATGAGCGAGGAACCCCGCGAGCATCCGAAGGACCCGCTGCACGGCGTGACCTTGGAAACCGTCGTCCGCACCTTGCAGGAGAAGTACGGCTGGGAAGAAATGAGCCGGCGCGTCCGGGTGCGCTGCTTCACGGATAACCCGAGTATCAAGTCGAGCCTCACCTTCCTGCGCAAAACGCCGTGGGCACGAGAGAAGGTGGAGAGCTGGTATCTGTGGGAGACGCGGCGCAAGCCAAGCCACTAGCCGCCGATACCGCTGCGCTCCCGAGTGCCCGGTCCCGTTCATCCGCTCCGCTGAGTCACTTCAATTGCTCCACCAGGCTAGGTCACCACAGGCACCGCGGATGCCGCCGGAGATCTGCGGAGCGGCGCACGCCGCCCTGCTAGAATGAAGAGCCCCACCAGCGCGGCGCAGGCAACCGGCTTCCAACCGAAGCGCTCGCCGAGGAAAGTGGCAGCGGCGATGAACGTGAAGAAGGGTTGCAACAATTGCAATTGGCCGACCCGCGCCACACCGCCGAGCGCGAGGCCGTGATACCACGCGAAGAAGCCGAGGAAAGCACTGACGAAGCTCAGATAAGCAAAGCCGACCCAAGCGGAAGCAGGGGCCACCATCCCATGATCTCTAGCCAGCCAGATCAATGGCCCGACAATCACCGGAAATGCCAGCACCAGCGACCAGCAGATGACCTGCCAGCCGCCGATCTCGCGGGCCAGGCGCCCGCCCTCGGCATAGCCCATCGCGGCAAGCATCACGGCCAGCAAAAGAGCCCCATCCGCAGGACTGAGGCTGCCGCTTCCCGAGGACAGCGAGAAGGCGACGACCGTCGCGCTGCCAGCGATGCTCGCCAGCCAGAATCGCAGCCCGGGGCGTTCCCCGGCACGCAGGAAGGCCGCCACGGCGGTGGCGAGCGGCAAGATGCCCAGAACCACCGCGCCGTGCGAAGCATCGACCCGTTGCATCGCCCAGGCGCTGCAGACCGGAAAGCCGACGATCACGCCCAAGGCAACGATCGCAAGCCGCCGCCACTGCGAGGCATCCGGCCGCCTCTGCTTGGTCAGCAGAAGCAAGAACGCCGCCGGAAACGCTGCCACCACGGCACGCCCCAGCCCCACCGCCACCGGGTCGAAGGCAGCGACCGCCAACCGGGTGGCCGGAAGTGTGAAGCTGAAAGCGATCACCGCCAACAGCCCGAAGGCCATGCCTTTGGAAGAAGTGCTCATCAATCGGGGAGGAAATGCCGCGCGAGTTTCCCCAGCGTGGCGATCGCATCGAGCGTGCGGGATTCGAAGGCGAAGCCGCAGCTCAGGCGAAAGCAATGATTCAGACCGCCGGAAGCGGAGAATATCGGACCCGGCGAAATGCCAATGCCTTTCTCCAAGGCGGCCGTCGTGAAGGCCCGCGAGTCGAACCCCGCAGGCATCTCCACCCACAGGACGAAGCCGCCGGCGGGCTGATTGACGCGAGCACAATCGGGAAAGTGGCCCAGCACCGCGGCCCGCATTTTCGCGCACTGCTCCGCATAGAGTCCGCGGATGCGGCGCAGATGGCGGTCGTAACCACCGGCATCCAAAAAGCCCGCGATGACCAGTTCCGACAGGGTGCCATTCCACGGTGCCTGGATTCCCTTGAGTCGGCGGATCTCGGCAAGGTGATTGCCAGGTACTACCCAGCCGACGCGTAGCCCGGGAGCGATGGTCTTCGAGACCGAGCCGCAATAGATCACGCGCGAGCTATGAGCGGCGATGGATTGTGGACGGTGGCCGTCGTGTGAGAGATCTCCATACACGTCGTCTTCGATCAGCGTGAAGTCATGCTCTTCGGCCAGGGCGGCCAGCTCCCTCTTGTTGGAGTCCGGCATCAGCGCGCCGATGGGGTTCTGGAAGTGCGGTTGCACCACGCAGGCGGCGATGCGGTGCTTCTTCAACACGCCCGCCAGCGCGGCGACGACCATACCCGTGCGCGGGTCCACCGGAATCTCGATCACCCGCAGGCCGAGGTCGCGGACGAGATGCAGCGTCCCGAAATAGGAGGGCGATTCCACGGCAACCAGATCCCCGGCCTTGGCGGTGGCGCGCAGCGCGAGCAGAAGCCCTTCGGTCCCGCCTTGGGTGGTGACGATCTCATCCGGCACCACATTCAGGCCGACATCGAAAAGTCGGCGCGATAGCGCGGCTCGGAGCTCGCGGCGTCCCTGCGGCGGGGTGTAGCGGTAGGCGGCGGCCCCATGCTTGCGCAGCACCTCGCGCGTGATCATGGAGAGCTTCGCGTGCGGCACGATACCATCGCCGGGAGCCGCCGTGGCGAAGGGCACGAAGCCCGGATCACCCGCGCGGTCCATCAGTTCCTCGAAGATCGAGGCGCGTGATAGGCGGATCGGTTTCGAGGCGCGGCCCGCCGTGGTTGGGAAGCGGTCGGCAGCGATCTTCGGCGGCGCGACGAAGTAGCCCGAGCGCGGACGGGCCTCAATCAGCCCCTCATCCTCCAGCCGCCGGTAGGCCTCGGTCACCGTGGACACGCTCACCCGGTGCTCGCGGCTGGTGTGGCGGACCGATGGAAAACGCGATCCCGCGGGAAAGGTTCCGGCCCGGATCAAAGCGGCGAGCTTCGAAACGAGTTCCTGATACAGTGGCAGGACCGTGGCCATGGCATTGATGATGGGGCATGTCCCCGACATCTCCAGATACAGCCGGACGATTTTCAGACCAGTACAGATTCTGTACTCCACCATTTTTCCCGCGTCTGTACCTAGCGACTCCTGCTTGCCTACCTATAGTGGTCGCGACGGCAATCGCCGCCCAAGCCATGCCCTTGATCATCAAATTGCTCATCGCCGCCTTCCTAGTCGTCTGGACCGTGCTCGGCGGCTACCTCGTGGTGAAATACGGAGCCCTTTTCGGCCCCAATTCGGACCACCGCGCGGAAACTCCCGGCGCCAGGTCCTTCGGCATCGCTCACATCGCAGCCGTCTGGATCGGGGCCTTTGCGCTGGCGGTGTATTTCCTGCTGCTGTGAGGGGTCACTTCAGCACCACGACGTTCGCCAATTTACCCGCCGACTTTTCGAAGGTCGCCATGCGACCTCCGGCCTGAGTGTAGCTGGCGTGAATCATCCGGTCGACAAAGCCGGGCTTCGCCGAGTGAAGAGCCGGGAGAGTCAGTATCGTGGCAGACTGTCCGGTAAAAAGGATTTCACCCGCAGCCAACATTTTTGCCAAGGCCGTGAGTATGGACTCCTTGGAGACTCCATAGTGATACTGTGCCGCAAAGTAGGTTTCGGCGACGACAAGATCATCAACAACCGCCCGATTGCCCGCCCGGCGAATTTCTTCGACGAGCTTGGCTGCTGCTAAAAATTGAGGTTCCGGCTCGCCGACGAGCAGGCGGAGAACCACCGAGGTATCGAGGCCGATGTTCATGCCTCTTCGTTACGGCGGCCCTTCGCGATGCTTTGGCGGATGCTTTCCATGGAATGATCCGTGTTGCGAATCTGATCACGAAGTGAACCCATCCAGGAGCGATCCGGTTTCTTTCGCGGGCGCAAAACCCAAACCTGTTCGTTGTCGATCAAGCGTGGCTCCACATCGACAATATCGCCGGGGCCAATTTGCAGCGCCTCACACGTTTCTGCCGGTAACGTGGCTTGGCGCTTCGCGGTTATTTTGACGCTTGGCATGAGGGAAGCGTCCCATCGATCACCTTACTCGTCAACCCGAAGTAAGGCGCTCAATACTCCCGCTTAAGCAAGTATTCCGCAATCTCCCTCAACCTCTGCGCCTTCTTCCCGAACGGCGCGAGCGCATCCATCGCCTCCTTGGTGAGTTTCGCCGCCTCCTTCCGCGACTTCTCCAGCCCGAGGATCGAGGGGTAGGTCGCCTTCTCCACCGCTGCGTCCTTGCCAGCAGTCTTGCCGAGGACCTCAGTCGATTGGGTGACGTCGAGGATGTCGTCGATGACTTGGAACGCGAGCCCGAGGGCGTGCCCGAAAACCGTCAGGCCTTCGAGCTGCTTCTCCGTGGCATTGGCCGTCATCGCGCCGAGACGGATCGAAGTGGTCAGCAGCGCGGCGGTCTTCGCCTCGTGGATCTTCACGAGCTGGGCCTTCGTGAGCTTCCGCCCCTCCCCTTCCAAGTCGAGCACCTGCCCGCCGATCAGACGCGTCGAGCTGCCGGCGAGGGCGAGTTCCGCAACGTAGCTGGCGGCGGGATAACGTTTGGCGGGTGAGGTCTGGGCGATGATCAGGAAGGCCTCGGTCAGAAGCGCATCCCCGGTCAGCACCGCCATCCCTTCGCCATAGACCTTGTGACAGGTCGGGCGACCGCGGCGCAGGTCGTCATCGTCCATGCAGGGCAGGTCGTCGTGGACCAGGGAATAGGTATGCATCACCTCGACCGCGCAAGCAGGCGGCAGGGCGCTCTCCACATCCCCGCCACAAGCCTCCGCCGCGGCGAGGCAAAGGATCGGTCGCAACCGCTTGCCACCGGCGAAGACGCTGTAGCGCATCGCCCCGTGGATCGTGGCCGGCTTCTCCTTGGCCTTCGGCAGGAAGGCGTCGAGCGCGGCATCGACTTCGGCGGCGCGGGTAGCGAGGTATTCTTTCAAAGTCATGGCAGGTAGCGAAGGGCTTGGAGCGAAGAGTCAGAAAACAAAGCGGGACGGGCCCTCTCTTTCTCCAAGCTCTCCGCTCTTTGCTCAATGCTAGAGTATCTCCGCGATCTGCACCGCATTCAGCGCGGCGCCCTTGCGCACCTGATCGCCTACCACCCACAGGTCGAGGGCGTTCTCGAGCACGAGGTTCTTGCGGATCCGGCCAACCAGGCAGTCATCCTTGCCGGTGGTGTCCAGCGGCACGGGGAAGATCTGGTTCGACGGATCATCCATGACCTTCACGCCCGGCCTGCCGGCAAAGGCGGCGCGGGCCGACTCGACGTCCACCGGGCGCTCGAACTGCGCGGTGATGGAAACCGAGTGCGAGCGGTAGACCGGCACCCGCACGCAGGTGCAGGACACCTTCAGGGTCGCGTGGCCGAGGATCTTGCGGCCCTCGTTGAGCATCTTCATCTCCTCCTTGGTGTAGCCGTTTTCGGTGAAGGAATCGACCTGAGGGATCACGTTGAACGCGATCTGGCGGGCGAAGACGCTCGGCGTAAATGCCCGGCCCTCGACGATCGCCTTCATCTGCTCTTCCAACTCAACGATCCCCTGCGCACCCGCTCCGGAAACCGACTGGTAGGAAGAAGCGATGATCGCCTTCAGCCCGAAGGCCTCGTGCAGCGGCGCCAACGCCATCAGGGAGATGATCGTCGTGCAATTCGGGTTCGCGATGATCCCGCGCGGACGGTCCTTGGCCGCCTCCGGATTGATCTCCGGGACCACCAGCGGGACATCGGCGTCCATCCGGAAGGCCGAGGAATTGTCGATCACCACCGCGCCTGCCGCGGCAGCCGAGGGTCCGAATTCCTTCGAAATCCCGCCGCCCGCCGAGAAGAGGGCGATATCAACTCCCGCGAAGCTGTCGTGGGTGAGTTCTTCCACCACCACATCCTGTCCGGCGAAGGGGATGCGTTTCCCCGCCGAACGGGCGGAGGCCAGCATGGTCAGCTTGCCGACCGGGAAGTTCCGCTGCTCGAGACAAAGGCGCATTTCTTCGCCCACCGCTCCGGTGGCGCCGACGATCGCGACGTGCTTGGGTTCGCTCATGATTTGGGAGCGGCGAGTGTAGAGCCGCAGCGCGGTCTGGCAACCGAATCGTGCGCGGGAGCCGTCCGGCTTTTGCCTTGCGCGCGAATTTGGGTCCGTTAGAGTCGCGGCGGGTGCGGATTCCTTTTCGCCCTCCTGATAACCAACCGAAAGCAACTACCATGAACCTCATCAAAGTCGTCACCCTTAGCGCCGCCGCCCTTGGTACCCTCCTCGCTGCTTCCTGCTGCGAAAGCCGCCCCGCTCCTGCTCCTGCTTCCCCGTCTTACGTGGCTCCTGCCAAGTAAGCCGGGTCGATTGCGGGACCCCGGTCCGGCAAGATGACTCATCGCAGGGTGGACCACCCGCGGGTCCACCCTGCAAATTTTTTGCGCTGCAATCATTTTTCTAGCGAAATCCATAAAACCCCTTTTGACTCCCGCCATGTTCCGCGCCATTGCCATTGTCTGCCTCTCCGCTTTTGCCTTCGCTTCCTCTTCCTGCTGCTGCACCAGCGAGCCTAAGGCGAAGCCGCTCCGCTCGCTTCCACAGTTCCAGGAGATCCCTTCGGCCCCCGAAGTGAACTACTCGAAGTAAGCGATTCGTTCGCGGAACCGAACCGATTTTCCAAAAGCCCCGCTGGTCATCCGGCGGGGCTTTTTTTGTGCCCATGAAGCTTCCGTTCCCACCCCATTTCAATCAGGGATTGCTTTTTGCACCTCAAAGCCTTAATCGCCAGTCACCTCCCCCATGAAAACCCCCGATTCCCGACCGCGCTTCCAAGCGCCAGGCCGCCACTACCACCGCCATCAGGTCGATGACACCGACGAGGCGTGGAGCCGCTGGATCGGCGGCAACAAGGGGGTCAAGCCGCCCGGACGCTTCAAGGCTCCCGTCCTCTGGCTCCTGGCGATCACGGGATTTCTCGGCCTGCTCGGGGTGATGTGCTACCAGATGTTCTAAGTAGTATCCCGTGCGGACCTGATCCCGCTTTGACAATCCGCCGCCAGTGACCCACCCTGCCCGCCCGCCGCGCAACCCGGCGATCGCATCATGGGCAAAAGCCTCTATCAAAAAGTCTGGGACGCCCACGCCGTGGGCAAGTTGGCCGACGGCCGCACTCAATTGTTCATCGGCACTCACCTCATCCACGAGGTCACCTCGCCACAGGCCTTCGGCATGCTCCGCGATCTTGGCCTGACGGTGAAATATCCCCAGCGGACCTTCGCCACGGTCGATCACATCGTCCCGACCGAGAATCAGGACCAGCCGGTCGATCCGCTGGCCGCGGAGATGATGGATGCGCTGCGCAGCAACTGCGATGATTTCGGCGTCACTTACTTCGACCTGAAATCCGGCAAACAGGGCATCGTCCATGTCGTCGGACCGGAGCAGGGCATCACCCAGCCGGGCACGACCATCGCCTGCGGCGACTCTCACACCGCCACTCACGGCGCCTTCGGCGCGATCGCCTTCGGCATCGGCACCACCCAGGTGCGCGACGTGCTGGCCACCCAGACGATGGCGATGGAGCCGCTGAAGGTCCGCCGCATCGAGGTGACCGGCAAGCTCCGCCCCGGCGTCTATGCCAAGGACGTGACCCTTCACATCATCCGCGTGCTCGGCGCCAAGGGCGGCATCGGCTACGCCTATGAATACGCTGGCGAGGTCTTCGACGCGATGTCGATGGAGGAGCGCATGACTGTCTGCAACATGGCGATCGAAGGCGGCGCCCGCTGCGGCTACGTCAATCCCGACGCCAAGACCGTCGCCTACTTGAGCGGTCGTCCTTACGTGGACATGGACGATTTCTCCGCGACCGCCTCCCGCTGGCTGTCCTACGCCTCCGACGCCGACGCCGAATTCGATGACATCGTGACGATTGCCGCCGAAGACATCGAGCCGACGGTCACCTGGGGGATTTCCCCGGACCAGGGCATCGCGATTTCCGAGAACATCCCGAGCGCCGCCGACGTGGAAGATGCCGTGGAAAAGAACAGCATCAATGAGGCGCTCGCCTACATGAAGCTGAGCGCCGGGACCCCGATCAAGGGCGTGAAGATCAACGTCGCCTTCATCGGCTCCTGCACCAACGGCCGTCTGTCCGACTTCCGCGAGGTCGCCAAATACATCCAGGGTCACCACGTGGCTCCCGGCGTGACCGCCCTCGTGGTGCCCGGTTCCCAGATCGTCGCCCACCAGTGCGAGCAGGAAGGCCTCGACAAGATCTTCATCGCCGCGGGCTTCGAATGGCGCGCTGCCGGCTGCTCGATGTGCCTGGCGATGAATCCGGACAAGCTCGTGGGCGACCAGCTCTGCGCTTCGTCGTCCAACCGAAATTTCAAGGGCCGCCAAGGCTCGCCGACCGGCCGCACCGTCCTGATGTCGCCGGTCATGGTCGCCGCCGCCGCGATCACCGGCAGCATCGCCGATGCGCGGGAGCTCTTCGAGATGAAGCCGCAAGCCGCCGTCGCCTGAGTCCCCGTTTCCCAACCACGAGTTACCACGACCATGGCCCTCGCAAAAATCACCTCCGTTTCCGGTCCCGGCGTCTTCATCCCCGGCGCCGATATCGACACCGATCGCATCATCCCGGCGCGCTTCATGAAGTGCGTCACCTTCGACGGGCTCGGCGAATTCGCGTTCTACGATGTGCGCTTCAATCCCGACACCGGCGAGAAGACGGACCATCCGCTCAACGACAGCCGCTTCGACAACGCGACCATCCTGCTGGCCGGCGTGAACTTCGGCTGCGGCTCGTCCCGCGAGCACGCCCCGCAATCGCTGGCGAAATACGGCTTCAAGGCGGTGATCGCCGAATCCTTCGCCGAGATCTTCTTCGGCAACTCGACCGGTCTGGCGATGCCCTGCGTGTGCCTCACCGCCGGGGAAATCGACCAGCTCCGCCAGGCCGTGGAAGCCGATCCTGCCGTGGAGATCACCATCGATCTGGAGAACAAGCGGGTGCGCTCCGCCGCCGGCCACGACTTCCCGCTGAACATCCCGGAATCCGCCCGCGACGCGCTGGTGGCCGGTCGCTGGGACCCGATCCAAGAGCTTTTGGACAGCGAGCCGCAGATCGCCGCCACCGCCAGAGCGCTGAACTACGTCTGAGCACGTGAAAACCCGCACCAACGGTTAGACGGGATGCCCGTTCCGTTGGGTTGACGCGGGGCGGTCCCTGAGATAGGCCTGCGACCCATGACCGGACTCCGTTCCCTTTTCCGCCTCGTCGCCCTCTGTGCTTTCGCCGCCTCGGCGTCCGCACAGGTCGATGTGAAACTGCAAGTGGAGCGTAAGAGCTTCGTGGCCGGCGAGTCCGTGCCCGTGACCGTCACGGTCACCAATCAATCCGGCCAGGACCTGGTCTTCCAAGGCACCCGCGGCGGTGCCTGGATCGATTTCACCGTCACCTCCGGCCGCGGCGTGCCGATGACCCCGGCTAACGCCGCCTTCGGCAGCATGAAGGTGCCGCTGGGCCAAGCGATGGCGCGCACCTTCGACCTGCGCCAACTCTTCTCGCTCACCCAGATGGGCAACTACTCGGTTTACGCCGTGATCCGCCTCCCCGGCCAGACCCGCGAGGGCTTCATGTCGAACCGCGTTTCGTTCAACCTCGACACCGCCGCCCCTTATTGGACGCAGCGGGTCGGGCTTCCCGGCAAAAGCGGCCAGACCCGCGACTTCAAGGTGCTGAACTACAACAACGGCAAGCGCAGCCTGCTCTACGCCCAAGTCGTGGACGTCCGCACCGGCTCCGCCCTCCAGACCCACTCGCTGGGAGAATATCTGAGCTTCAGCAAGCCTTCCGTAACCGTGGACAACCGCCAGACGATGCATGTGCTCTACATGACGGCACCGACCGTCTGGACCCATGCCAGGGTCTCGCCGACTGGCGCCCTGCTGGGTGGTGAATACCACAGGGGCACCGGCGGCGGTGCACCCTTGCTGGTGACTTCGCGGGACGGGATCGTGCAAGTCGGGAACAGCATTCCCTACGATCCGCGCGCGGAAGCTCAGGCCCGCACCCAGGTGCGGAAGGCCTCGGACCGGCCGGCGTTTCTTTTCCATTAACGGAGAAACGCAGCGAGATCGGACGAATTCCCCTTTACAGAGGGGAGTCGTATATATTTAAAGAATGTAAACTTTTCTTAAGTCTTAACCAATTTCAACATGAGAGGACTTCGTCGCCTGCTATTTCCCCTGCTAGCTCTTGTATTCGCCGGATCCGCTGCCGAGGCGCGGAACTTCCGGACGGTGGTCATCGATCCCGGCCACGGTGGCCACGACAAAGGGGGCCAGTGGGGCCTCGTCTATGAAAAGCACCTGGCACTGGACATCGCCACCCGCTTGGAGAGCGAGGTGAAGAAGCGCGGCTTCCGGACCGTGATGACCCGCCGCAGCGATTACTTCATCTCCCTCCCCGAGCGCGTGCGCATCGCCAGCCGCTACTCGGATGCCATCTTCGTCAGCGTCCACACCAACTACACCTGGCGGCAGGACGCCTCCGGCTTGGAAACCTTTTTCCATTCCGGCCAGAGCCGGCCGCTCGCCTCCTATGTCCACTCCGGCATGATGTCGAAGGTGCGGGCCGTCAACCGCGGCGTGAAGTCCGCGCGCTTCTACGTGATCCGCAATACCACCTGTCCTTCGATCCTCGTGGAGTGCGGCTTCGTCAGCAATCCGAGCGAGCGCGAGCGCATGAAGTCGGCCTGGTTCCGCCAAGCGCTGGCAGAAGGCATCGCGGAAGGCATCCTGCGCTTCCGCCGCGCGGGTTGATGCGCTAGCCTGCGGGCATGTCTTTTGTCACCGGCGCGGCCATGCGGTCGCTGGAGGAGGCCGCGTTCCGGCGCGGCGTCACGGCGGAGCACCTGATGGATCTGGCCGGTGAAGGCATCACCCGCCGCTTGGCCGGGCAATTCCCGCTGCCGGGCACCGCCGTCGCCTACGTCGGCAAGGGCAACAATGGCGGCGACGCCCTCGTGGTCCTACGGCACCTGCGGGATCTCGGCTGGAAGATCGCCCTGCGCGCCGCCTATCCCGAAGCCGATTGGGGTGAGCTCCCGCGCAAGAAGCTCCGCGAACTCGGAATCCCGCCAATAGAATCGGCCCCAGTCCCCTGGTCCGGTCCTCTCCTGCTCCTCGATGGCCTCTTAGGCATCGGCGCGAAGGGCAGCCTCCGCGAACCCTTGGCCTCCTTGGCCCGCGAAATGGCGGAGCTCCGCGAACACCACGGTGCGATCATCGCGGCGATGGACCTGCCCTCCGGCCTCGATGCGGATACCGGCGAAGGCGACGCCGTGACCGCCGATCTCACCCTCAGCGTCGGCGCGCCGAAATCCGGCATGGCCACCGACAATGGCATCCGAAAGTCCGGTCGCATCCTCCTGGTGCCGCTGGCTGACCTCCCGCTGCCAGAAGCAGGCGACCTGCGCCTCTTCTGCCCCGAAGCCTTCCCCGGCCTCCTGCCGCCACGGGCCCACGATTTCCACAAGGGCGACTCCGGCCGGATCGGCATCCTCGCCGGCTCCCCCGGCATGACCGGTGCCGCCGTCCTCTGCGCCAGCGCCGCCCTGCACGCCGGGGCGGGCTTGGTAGCCCTGCACGTGGAAGAGGACTTCCTCCCCCACCTGGCCGCCACCATGCCGCCGGAAGTCATGCACCGCGTCTCCGCAGACCCGGTGCGCGAGGCCTTCGAAGCCGGGCACGACGCCCTGGTGATCGGCCCCGGCATCGGCAACGCCAGCAAGATTTACAAGGCCATGCTGCTCGCGCGCCTGGAAGCCGGCGACACCCCCGCCCTGTTAGATGCCGACGCCTTGAATCTGTTAGCCACTTCCGGCCGCTTGGATCTGCTGCGGAAGGAACACGTCATCACCCCCCACCCCGGTGAATTCAAAAAGCTGGCACCGGATCTCGGCAACTCCACCCGGCAAGAGGCGGTGACCGCCTTCATCGCCCGGCACCCCTGCACCCTCCTCCTGAAGGGCGCACGAACCCTCGTAGGAGCATCCGGCGAAACAATCCGCTTCAACCCCACCGGCCACGCCGGCATGGCCTCGGGCGGACAGGGTGACGTGCTCTCCGGTGTCGTCGGCACCCTCCTCGCCCAAGGCCTCTCCGGCCCCGATGCCGCAACTCTCGGAGCGTGGCTCTGCGGACAGGCGGCGGAAAGAAGCCTTACCGACAGCCCTGTCACGACCGCTAGCGACACGATCCGTCATCTCGGCAAGGCCATCCGGGATTGGCGCGAACGCCGGCGGTGAAGCACCCTACCTCCCAATGCCCGATACCGAATCCAACACCTACTCCCCGGCCTGGTTCGCCAACTTTCACGCCGGTATCCCCGCCGCGCGCACGGAGCAAGAGGCCGTCTTGGTGGAGCACTGCTGCCCGCTCCCCGATTTTTCACGGCTGCTGGACGTATGCTGCGGGATGGGACGCCACGCCCGCGCCCTCGGTGCCCGCGGCTACTCCGTGACCGGCATCGAGCGCGACGAGCAGGCCATCGCGTTCGCGCGCGAGCAGGGCAGCGGCCCGCTCTACCTTCAGACAAACATCCGCGACTGGATCCCACAGCCGGCCAGCTTCAACGCGGTCATAATCCTCTCGCAAAGCTTTGGCTACTTCGATGCCCCGACAAACCGGGAAATTCTCTCGCGCTTGGCAGCAAGCTTGCGATCCGGCGGCCGCCTGATCCTCGATCTCTGGAACCTGGACTTCTTTCAGACGCGCCAAGGGGTGCACGTCTTCGATCTGCCCACGGGCACCGTGCGCGAAACCAAGCGGATTGAAGGCGACCGGCTTTTCACGCGCTTGGATTACCCCGACGGCAGCCACGATGCGTTCGAATTCCAAACCTTCTCTCCCGCGCAAATGGAGCAATTCGCCTTCGGAGCGAATTTGAAGCTCCTCGAAGCGTGCACCGACTACAGCCCCGGAGTTGTCCCTTCTCCCGACAAACCGAAGCTGCAGTATCTCCTCGAGCGATTCTAGGTGCTGCCTTCGTCCTCGCCACTTGGTTCCCGAACAAGTAAGCCAAAATCATGGCAGGCCCAATTTCAGATGACTTCGTCCCACGCGCCGCGGCCATCGCCCACGAAGCCCATGCCGGCCAGTTCCGCCGCGACGGAGTCACGCCCTACATCCTGCACCCGCAGGCCGTCGCCGCGCGGGTGGCGGGTGATCCCCTCGCCGAGGCACTCGCCTGGCTGCACGACACTTTCGAAGACACCAGCGCCACTCCCGAACTGCTCCGCGAACAAGGTATCCCCAACGAGGTCATCATCGGCGTTTCCATGCTCACCAAACCCGAAGGCGCCGACTACGAGGAATACCTGCGCGCGATCAAAGCCAACCCGCTCGCGAAGAAGGTGAAGATCGCCGACATGCTCTCGAACCTCAGCGACCAGCCTTCCGAAAAGCAGATTCTGAAATACGCCAAGGGCTTGGTGATCCTGCTGGAGTAAGATGCGAAGGGTGTTGATTCCTCTGCGATAGTGGAGATCATGCGGATGTTCGGCGGTCACCCGTACCATCCGTAGATGATGCAAGCAGCCTTCCTGTATGGCACATCCAAATATCCATCAGCGGCAAGCGCACGTTCAACGACTTCTCGCCGATGGGGTCGATATCCGCGGACAAATCCGTAAGGATTTGTCCGCGCTTTATCAGTGCAGCCCCTCAGCGATCATTGCGGATATTACTGCATTCACTAGGCCACCGACCATCGAAACTCCATTCCAGTCCGCCAGTATGCGTCGCCGCATCTTTGCCCGTGATGGTCGAGTTTGCCAGTACTGCGGAGACGTTGATGCCTACGAGTATGTCATTGAGCACGTCATCCCAGCCGCTCTTGGAGGCATCGCCCGGCCACACAACCTTGTCGTTTCTTGCCAGAGCTGCAATGTTCGCAAGAGACGCAGAGTGTGGCTGCCCTGCAACCTAGACACGATAACCCGCGACCACCCAGAATGGTGTCAGAAGATCATTTCACTCAATGAATCCAGAAGCGACTAATACACTCTTTGGACAACCGCTTCGGCGCGTCACTGCACTTGCTACCACCGCGTAGAGACCCACTCCCGACCGCTTACTGCAACGACCTTTGGAATGGGGATTCATCGACCTAAGCCACTTGGAAAGGCTTCCTGAATCTCCGCAATTGAAATCGCTAGCCAAGAATGACACACACCTCCACAGCATGGTCACCGGTCGTAAACTAGCCAAGGAATGGGAGGTGAGCGTCGCTCACGCGCTTTATCATCACAAAGGAACGTGGTACCATCACCTGAGAGAGTTTCCAGGAGCTCTATTCGATCCCAATGGCTACCTCCTGTTTGGAAACAAAGCCGACTATGAAATTCATCCGATGTTGCGTCATGGCGCTCACCTTCACGTCGCTGACGGCATTTCCCTAGCAGAAGGCTACACCAGGGTGAAATAGAGGAAGAGCCGGATCGAGCACTTCCCTCAAACCACATGCATAGGCGGCCGATCTAAACTCCTCTCTGGCAAACGGTGAACGGCTTCCTTCTCGAACTTGCATCCTCCGCAGTCCTCGCAGACTTCAACCCGCTGCCGATCGTATTCGCACTCTTCCCCTTGGTCTTCGCGGGCATGTGGTGCGGGATTTGTTTCATGCTCTCAATGCTGGGCGGATGGCGGAGCTTGGCTGAATCGTTTCCGGATCGAGGCCAGCCATGCGATCAGAGCTTCCGCATGCAGAGCGGCAGGCTGGGATGGGTGAACTACAACAGCGTCCTCACAATCCACAGCGGTCCCGCAGGCTTCCGCCTCGCCGTGTGGCCGCCATTCCGCCCCGGCCACCCGCCGCTGTTCATTCCTTGGAACGCCATGCGCAACGCCACCATCAAGCGCTTGTTCTGGCTGGAACTCGTCTCCTTTGAACTGGGATCACCCAAGATCGCCACCTTGCAGCTTCCCAAGAAGATCTTCGCGGGGCGCGGCGTGATCGGGTGACCCACTCACGCCGCCAGCTCCGCGAACACCATCAGCCCGGAGTTCGTCTGCAGCGTGCTGATGACAATCACATCCTGCGTCGTCCCGATCTTCTTCACGGCGTGATTGACCACGATCATCGTGCCATCCGGCAGATAGCCGACGCCCTGGTGATCGTCCTTGCCGCCGCGGACCAGCGCCAGCCGGAGCTTCTCCCCCACGCCCACCGAGGGCCGCAGGGCATCGAGCAGCTCATCGAGATTCAAGACATCGAGGCCGCGCAGCTTCGCCACCTTGCCCAAGCTCTCGTCGCTGGTCAGGAGCCGTGCCCCGAGCAGCTGCGAGATCTGGATCAGGCGGCCGTTGATCGTTTCATCCGCGGTGATGGCAGCGTCCTCGATGCTGACCTGCATGTCCTTCGCAGTGCGCATGCTTTCGAGGCAGGCCAGCCCACGCTCGGCACGCTGGCGCTTGGCTGGCGTCGGCGAACTCGCGAGCACCTGGATCTCGTCGAGGACGAAGCGCGGCACGACCAAGCGGCCGTTGAGGAAACCCGAGCGCACCACCCCGGGGATCCGCCCATCCATCACCGCCTCCGCATCCAGCACCACCGGCTGGCCGGTGCTGCTGTCCTGCCGGAAGCGGACATAGGGCAAGATGAAGGCAAAGTCGTCGCGGCTGCTGCGCAGCGCCAGGACCGCACCTAGGAAACCCAGGCTGGCGTAGAGAATCAGCTCCAAACTGAGGCTGAAAGTTTCGGAGAGGTCTCGATCGCGCAATGCGAGATTCATCAGATTCGAGACGCCCACCCGCGTCAGCAGCCACGCGCAAAAAACCCCGACGAGCAGACCGAAGGTGGCCGTGGAAAAACCGCGCAGGCTGAAGCCTTTCACGAGCGTTTCCACCCAAATGAAGAAGCCGCCGACGACCAGTCCGCAGATCAGGCCGGTGGTCAGCGAGACCTCCGCCGCGGTCCCCTTCGTGCTCAAGGCGATAGCCGCGCCAGCCACCTCGCAGACCAGCAGGTACAGGAGGCGGGCGACATTGACGGAGGCAGGAGCCATGGGGTGCTTGAAGCATCCAGCATTCCTCCCGCAGCGGCAAGCTCAAGAGAAGGGGCCAGGGGCCAGGGGTCAGTGGCTAGGGGTCAGGGAAAAGGCTCTCCGCGACCTCGGCATCTCCGGGCTAGTCTCTGCCTTTTCCCTGACCCCCGGCCCCTAGCCCCTGACCCTCAAGAAAAAGCCCCGCCTCCCGGAAAGGAAGCGAGGCTCTGGAAAAACGCGAAGCAAACGAGAGAGGGGGCTTAGTCCCAGTCGCCGCCACCACCGCCGCCGTAGCCGCCCTTGCCGCCACCGCCGCCGTAGCCGCCGCCACCTTTGCCACCGCCACCGCCGCCGCCGTAGCCGCCCTTGCCACCACCGCCGCCGCCGTAGCTCTTGCCACCGCCGCCGCCGTAGCTTTTGCCGCCGCCGTAGCTCTTGCCACCGCCGCCGCCATAGCTTTTGCCGCCGCCACCACCGCCGCCGAAGCCACCCGGCTTCTTCTCACGGGGCTCGGCCGGATTCACCCGCAGCGGGCGACCGCCGAAGTCTTTGCCGTCCATCGCCTCGGCGGCTTCCTTGGCGCGGGAGCCGTCCGCCAGGGTCACGAAGCAAAACCCGCGCGGGCGGCCGGTCTCGCGATCCGTGACGATTTTCACTTTCTCCACCGGACCGAAGTCGGCGAAGAGACCGGCCACTTCTTCTTCAGTGGCGGTAAAGGGCAGATTGCCCACGTAGATGTCCATTGTCTGTAGTCTAACGCCATTTTTCAATAAACCGCTCCGTCGGCCGATGGCGTAAAGACCGGGCGAAGCGGGCCCGACCGAGGTCGCCGGACATTTCCCCCATTACACGTTCCGAAATTCTACGGCAAGCCCATAAATCATGCGCCTGCCCACCACCTGAAAAGCTCCCGCAAAGTTGCCATTCAGCAGATCACGCCATCTCGGGGCGCACCGGAATCCCGCGGGCCGCGAAATAGCGCTTCGCCTCCCCCACCGTGTGCTTGCCGAAGTGGAAAATGCTGGCCGCCAGCACCGCATCCGCCTTGCCCTTTTCCAAGACCTCCACCATGTGATCGAGGTTACCCGCGCCACCACTGGCAATCACCGGGATGCCCACGCTCTCCGAGATCGCGGCGGTCAGCTCGCAATCGTAGCCGGCCTGGGTGCCATCGGCATCCATGCTGGTCAGCAGGATCTCCCCCGCCCCGCGCCGCCACACTTCCTGCGCCCACGCCACCGCATCCAGACCCACCGATTTGCGCCCGCCATGGGTGTAAACGCCCCACTTGCCCGGCCCCTCCCGCTTGGCATCGATCGCCACCACGATGCACTGGCTGCCGAAGGCCTTCGCCCCCGCATCCACCAGCCCGGGCTCGTTCACCGCGGAAGTGTTGATCCCCACCTTGTCCGCCCCGGCCAGCAGCATTTCGCGCATGTTCTCCACGCTGCGGATGCCGCCGCCGACGGTCAGCGGGATGAAGCAATGCGCCGCCGTCCGCCGGACCACATCCACCATCGTCGCCCGGTTGTCCGACGACGCCGTGATGTCCAGGAATACCAGCTCGTCCGCCTGCTGCGCGTTGTAAGCCATCGCCGCCTCCACCGGATCCCCGGCATCGATCAGATCGACGAAGTTCACGCCTTTGACCACGCGGCCATCGGTCACGTCCAGGCAGGGGATGATGCGTTTGGCGAGCACGCGGCGTGAGTAGGCGAGGAACCCCGAACTTTGAAGGCTGAACTTTGGACCCGGATGGAAAGGCAGGAGGAGGGAACAAAACGCGGAGACGCAGAGGCCGCAGGGAAGAGCACGGAGGATCAAAAAAGCAGGGTCCGTCAGGCCTCTCCCGGCCTTTCTCCGCGACCTCTCCGCTTCTGCGTTTTCGTTATCTCAAACCAAATACTTCTCCAACCAATCCCCAACCTCCCCGATCACCTTCGGGTAGGTCTTCTCATCAAAAGAATGCTCCGCCTCCTGGATCTCCACGAACCGCTTCGGCTCTTCCGCCGTGTCGTAGGCATCGCGGCTGTCCTGGATCAGCACCACGTCATCGGCCGTCCCATGGATCAGCAGCCATGGCACCGAAATCTGCCCGACCTCGTCGAAAAGATCCCCGATCGACTCCATGTCATCGACGTACTTCTGAGAAAGCGGGCAGGCCGGCTCGTCCCACATGAAGCCCTTGCCCGGGATCACGGAGCCGAATTCCCGCTCGCAGAATTCCTCCGTGCGGATCATCCCCGCCAGCGTGACCAGGACCCGGATGCGCTCCTCGTCCGCGGTGGTCATCACCCCCACCGCACCGCCCATGCTGTGGCCCACGTAGGCGACCTTGAGCCGCGGCGGGAGGGCCCCCAGCACATCGCGGAGATCGCCGCTTTCCTTGGTGATCGTCGCATCGCCGAACTTCCCTTCCGAAGCGCCATTGCCGGACCATGAAATCCGCAGCACCGCCCAACCGCGCGCAGCCAATCCCTCCGCGAGCGCGATCAAGAGGGGCCGGTCCTTGTTGCCGGTCACCCCGTGGGCAAGGAGGACCAGCGCACCCTCGCGGGTGCCCGGGTGGAAAGCGGTATCGAGCTTTTCGCCGTGGCGGTTGCGGAATTCGGGAAGATCCATCGGGTGAAGATCAGTCAGTGGACACTGCGCCCGGGGAAGGTCAATTCCGCGATCCCGGATTTATCGAGTTCGCCCAGCTCGAGATCGACCATCCGGTGGTACTGCGCCTCGGCGGCCAGCGATAGCGGCACATTCACCCCCGTCTCCGCGGCCAGCGCGTTGGCGATCCCGCTGTCCTTCGCGGCGTGCGCGGCAGAGAAATAGCAATCGTGCTCGCGGGCGATCATGTCGTCGCCATCCGTCTCCAGCACCCGCGAGTTCGCGCCGGTCTGGGAAAAGACCTCCTTGAGCATTTTCAGGTCCAGCCCCAGAGCCGAGCCGAGGCCAAGCCCCTCCGCCAGTCCCGCGGTATTGATGTTCATGACCATGTTCACCAGCGCCTTGACCTTCGCCGCCTGCCCCGTCCCGCCGACGTGGCGGAGCGAGGACGCCAGATCCTTCAGCACCCCTTCCACGCCCGCGAAAGCCTCCGCCGTGCCGCCGACCATCAGATAGAGCGTGCCATTCCGCGCCTGGGTGATGCTGGAAGCCATGCAGGCCTCCAGCGCGGTCGCCCCGGCAGCACTTGCGGCCGCATCGACCTCCACATGCACCTCCGGGCTCACGGTCGCGCAGTTGATGAAAGTCTTCCCCGCCGCCCCAATCAGCAGCGAATCGCCCTCCGCTTCGAAAATTCCCCGCATCGCCACATCGTCGGTCACCACCGTGATGATCACATCGGCAGCAGCCGTAACTTCCGCCAGCGTGGTAGCGGCAGTCGAGCCGATCTCGGCGGCCAGATCCGCGGCGATCGTCGGGAAAGCATCGTAAACCGCGCTCACCTCATAGCCCTGATCCTTCAAACGGCGCGCCATGTTCGCCCCCATTCGGCCGGTCCCCACAAATCCGATGCGTGCCTTCGACATGCACGCAAGATGGCGGAGCCGACCCGGGCTGTCCACTCCCGGTGCACCTGCGGGCCGACCCTTCGTAGTTACCATGCGGTCACGCCATCCATTCGGAGGCCGCGGATTCACCGGAGTTACGCCCCGAAGCGCCGAAAATGCTGTAAAATCCGCGGACAATGCAAAACATCCGGGCTTGTCGGGCGTTTCACCTGACCAACCCTGCCAAACCCATGCTCCGAAACTGTCTCCTCGCCCTGCTTCTCGCCGCCCCCACCCTCCATGCCGATCCCCTGAGCCAGGCCGATAAGCAGGCTCTCTTGGAAAAGCTGGATGCCCTGCGGGACGATGCCAAGACCAAGGCGATGACCCGCGTGGGTGGCGCCGTGGCCGCCTTCAAGGCCGGCATGGCCAGCGACGAAGCCGCCGTGGAACTCTACCTGAAGTGCATGGAGAAGGAGTTCAGCGATCAGAAGCGCAGTTCCCAAGACTTCCGCGAGTGGAAGCGCCATGAGAGCGAGAAGCTGGAGAAGGAAGGCATGAAGCGCTGCCTGCGCCACCAGCTCCGCTGGCTGCTCCTGACCCTCGAAGCCGCCGAGAAGCCGGACAAGATCGGCGACATGCTGCCGCGCGTATCCGAGGCGCTGGATTCGATTTTCGATAACCCGACCCAGTTCGAGATGAAGGTCGATGCACTGCGCCAGCCCGTCACCGAGACGATCTTCGCGAAGGCCTACAACATCCAGGGCATCAAGGTGGAAAAGTGGCCGCTCACGCCGCTGGAACTTGGCCAGGTCTTCGACCAGGTAATCCTGCCCCCGCTCAAGACCAAGGCGAATTTCGACGCCATGCGGGAACAATGGCTGCGCCGCATCCGCTTCGAAGGCGTCGCCAAGCAGAACTGGCGCCGCCCGCTCAATCGCGGCGAGCGCGACGACGCGGATGAGAAGACCCTCAAGCGCGACATCGGCGTGGACTACGAAAAATTCACCTCCGAGACCCTGCCCGAGCTGCAGTGGCAGATGGAGACGGAGATGTACCGCGCCGGCGACCAGAAGCGCGCGGCGGTCAAGATGCTCGATCACATCGAGCGCAACGTCACCCACCCCAAGGCCCGCGAGTGGGGCGCCCAATTCCGCGAACTCATCGAGCCCGGCGCCAAAGACGCCGCCCCGAAGGAAACGGCCGGGAAGTAAGTTCATAACGCCAGTCGGTAAGGCGGCCCGGCCCGGGCCCCTGTCCCGCCAGTCCGGTTCCTAACCCCGGTCCGGTTCTTAGCGCCGGAGGTGCGTCGGAACTTAGTAACGGTCTTAAACCGCAAGAGGATTCTCCAATGATTTTGCCATGATGGCATTGAGGTGGATGAGCAGATGGCGCATCACCGCGACGATGGCAACCTTCGCGATCTTGCCTGCGTCGCGCAGGCGTTTGTAGAGGACCTTGAGCACGGCGTTGCGGCGGATGGCAACCAGCGCCGCCATGTAGAGGACCTTGCGGATCTGGCCGCGACCGCCCCGGATGAAGCGCTTGCCTTTGAACTTCCCGCTGTCGCGGTCGTAGGGGGCCACGCCCACCAGGGCCGCGATGGTGCCGCGGCCGACATGGCCGAGTTCGGGCAGGAAAGCCAGCAGCGTGCGCGAGGTCTGCGCGCCGACCCCGGAGACCGCCTGCATCAGGGCGTCTGCTTCCGCGAGATCCTTGTCGCCGGCGACGAGGGCGGCAGCCCTGGCATCAAGGGCGGCGATGTGTTTGGCAAAGGTTGCCGCGATGTTCTTGTGGATGCGGATGACGAGCTTGCAGGTGTGGTGTTCGGCGCGGTTGAGCTCGCGCTGCATCGAATCGATGAGCTCGGAGCGGGTGCGCATGACGTCGTCGAGTTCCTGGCGCACTTCGCTCTTGGGCTGCAACGGCAAGGGTTTGACCGAGGCGCCGAAGCGGCTGAGCAGGGCGGCATCGAGCGGGTCGCTCTTGGCATGGCGGCCGTGGGATCTGGCGAACTCGCGCACGCGCAGCGGCTGGACGATGCTCACGGGGATGGCCAGGGCCATGGCGGCGGTGGCAAGCGGGCGTTCGTAACCGGCGGTGGCCTCGCAGACGAAGTGGGCGGTGCCGGGGATGCGGGCGGCGGCCTTGAGCAGGGTGGCGATGCCCTTGGGATTGTTGCCGAAGCGGCGGATCTTGCCCTGAAGATCGGCGACGAGTTCGGCTTTGGCGACATCCACGCCGAGGTGGACGACGGGGGATTGTTCCGGTAGGTTCATGGGGTCGGTTCGTTCAGGCTTGTGATGCGAGCTCGCGCCGGGATTGCTCCTGCAACGGCTCATGTAACGGTTCGAACTGGCGATCCAATGACCCGCGACGGTCCTTACTAAGTTTCGGGCTTTTCCGTGAGGATGCCCGAGCCGGTGGACGGACTCGCCGCGGGCCGGGTGGCCGGGGAGCTAACCCGGCCACCCGCTTGGACGCCTGGCGGCAATCAAGCACGCCGGACGGACAAAGCGAAGATACAAGCCGGTGGTGAAACCACCGGTAGCGGTTGCAACACGAACCCCGTCCCGGAGGGCCGGCGGAAAGCCCTCTGTGACATGACTGGTAGAAGGGTTGTGACAAGCCGGGCAAAAAACCTGAGAACCACCTTCGTAAACCTTTCATTCACAATGAACTGCCAAGAGGATCAAAAAAAGAGGAGGCGCACATGTGAAACATGTATTAAATGCGCTGTGTGACATCCCGATTTGCCTCCGATCCTCTTGAATCAGTTTTGGAAGAATTCGGGCCGAGTCTAAGCGGTAAACTCGTCCAAGTTCTCGTCGAACGGCACGGGTTGAAACCTGAAGCGGCTCGCAAGAGAATCTCAAGGGGCGGCGGGAATGTAAGACGTTTAAGGGGACTGACGTTTCCCCATCGCGCCTCCTTCTATTACCTTGAGCAGCAATTTGGATCTCCTTTCTATTGGGATAGCTTGATACGGTCCCTGCTAGAAAGCAAGTCAGCCCACGGACTCGGCCTGGCTGCAATCCTGGAGCGGGGCGGTGTAATTCCTTTGAGGCATTTTGCCTCGGCTTCCGGCGCCCCGGTGCGCCAGTTACGACACACCGCTCCGGAAACCATCGTGGCCACGCTGATCAAAGCAAACTTGATCAAGGAACTGGAGTTACCGGGGGTCGGCACCTGTCTCGCACTCGTTCAAGGAGCAAATTATTACGACGGAAGAGGTGAAGAAGTAAGCGCCCGATTGGTCGCAGAATCCATTCTGTTAGAAGCCCTCAAAACATGGATAAAAAACCTAGGCATAGGGAGCTTTGATCGAGTCGCATTGCGAGACGAAGCCGAGCAGCCGAAAATCGCCTCAACACTCTGGGATCTCACCGCGCCTTCCTACCTAGGCGGATTGCTAACCTACGGAACCGGCGAGAAGCCTAAACCGGGCTTTGTCGCGTGCGACGTTCTCCTTGGTGGGAGCGTTTCGGAGCAAGGAATTCGGCCCTTCATCCACAAATGTGAGGCGATTCGCGGCCTGCCTAATGTCGGACGATGCTTGCAGATCTTTGTCGCAAACGGTTTCACAAAAGAAGCCTTCATCCTAGCTAAGCAGAAAGGAATCGTGCCGGCCACCGTCGAAAATCTCTTCGGCAGAGACGTTGCAGTTGGGTTGACCCAGTTGACGAATGTTTTAAAGGACGCGGCGACTTTTGTCCGCGATCCAATCGCCTTCAACAAACTCTTCGAGCGTCTCAAGAACATCGAGGGCGCGGCGACCAATTTGCGAGGTGCGCTTTTCGAGTACGTCGCAGCGGAACTCGCGAGAACCAAGATCTCTTCGCAGATCGAGATGAACCGGATTTTCAAAGATGGTCCTGTGATCAAAGCGGAGGTGGACGTTGTGTCAACGACGCCTAAGGTCTCCGTTCATTTCATCGAAGCCAAAGGCTACAAACCTCGAGGGACTATACCGGATGAACTGGTGAAGAAATGGCTCGAAGAACGAGTTCCTTGGGTCTACCGGGAGGCTCGAAAGCATTCCGACTGGAAAAGCCTTAAAATCGTCTTCGAGTTCTGGACCAGCGGAATTCTCTCAAGCGAAGCGAAACAGATGATAGCAGAGGCGCAGCAAAAGATCCGGCCCAACAAATACACTGTCTCATACCTTGATTCAGAGGGCATCCGTGCTCTCGCGCTCGAAACGAAGGATGCCGGACTGATAAAGAATCTCGAGGAGCACTTCCTAAAACATCCCCTCTCGGAACCGGACGTTGATCCAACGCGGCGCGATACGACCCGCGTCGCAATTCCACCGACCGCTCCTGAAATCGAGGCTGATGTCTCTGATAATTTCGAGGTCCCATTCTGATGAATGGGCCGTTTCGCTTCAACAACCGATGATCTCCCGAATCAGAGACCGTTGAATCGGTTTCGGGAGTTCCGTCTAAGTCCACCGACGGCGCGGGGAATGACCTCAACCGTCGGGGATGAAGTCACCAACCGTGGTGACTCGCGGAGAGCATGGGCAAAGATCTCGCGTGAACCGTATCCACTGCCAACAAACTTCCAGCCTGCAGCGGGAGAGCTAATCTCAATCATGGACTCGGCACTGATGCCTTCTTGTTTGCCATCCAAATAAGTCACAATGTAATTACGCACCCCTCCTTTTTACGCAACATTGCCGGATTATCAAGCACATCTTTCAAAAACTCTCACCCGACGGGGCCTGCTTGCCGATCAATGGTGAGCACTTGAGGGATCGCCCTTGCGGCTTCCCAAACCCCGCCACCCTTACCGCGTCACCTCCGTCCCAATCCCCCCATCCGTAAAGATCTCCAGCAGCAGCGCATGCGGCAGCCGCCCGTCGATAAAGTGCACCTTCCTCACCCCCGCGTTCAGCGCATCCACCGCGCTCTTGATCTTCGGAATCATCCCCCCGGAGATCGTCCCATCCGCCATCAGATCATCGGCTTGGACACGGTTGACGGACTTAATCAAAGTCTCCGGCTTGGTCGGATCCATCATCAGCCCGGGAACGTCCGAAAGGTAAACCAGCTTCGCCACCCGCAGCTCCTTCGCCAAGGCCGCGGCGGCGAGGTCGGCATTGATATTGAGCGGGCGGCCGGTCGCGAGTTCGGCGGCGAGCGGTGAAATCACCGGCACGATCCCGGCGCGGTGGGCGGCATCCATCTGGCCGAGTTGGCAGCCGACGACCTCCCCCACCCGGCCGAGTTCGACGCGCTCGCCCCGGGCATCGGTCGCGTGCATCCGCTCGCCGAGAAAGACATCCGTCCCGGCGATGCCGACGGCCTTGCCGCCCAGGTCACGGATCATGCGGACCAGGCCGGGGTTGATCTCGTTGGACAGCACCTTCTCCACGATATTGATCGCCTCGTCGGAAGTGACGCGGAAACCGCCGATGAATTCGGCATCGAGACCGGCTTCCTTCATCGCCGCGGAGATCGCCTTGCCGCCGCCGTGGACGACGATCGGGTTGATCCCGGCGACTTCGAGGAAGACAATATCGCGCATCACCTTCGCCACCAATTCGGGGTCCTCCATGGCGGAGCCGCCCATCTTGATCAGGAAGGTCTTGCCGCGGAAGGCTTGGAGATAGGGCAGGGCCTCGATCAGGGCTTCGGCTTTCTCGATGGGATGCTGGAGGTCCATGTGGGGAGAGAGTTCCAAGTTTTAAGTTCCAAGTTCCAAGGAAGAATTCAGCGGCGGAGCTAGGAGCCCTTCTTCTTGCGCTTGCGGGAGGGCTTTTTACCCGGCGGCTTCTTGGCGGGCGTGGAGGCCTTGACGGGGGGCACCGGCTGGGCCGGAGGAGGCGCGGAGACATCCGGGACAGGTTCCCCCGCTGGCGGAATTTCAGGAAAAGGCTCGGGTTCCGGGCCGGCGGCTTCCTCGACCTCCGGGGCTTCCGGCACGGGCTCCTCCATCGGCTGAGCTTCGTTCCACGGCTCCGATTCCACGGTCACAACCTCCTCCACTGTAGGCGGAGCGGATTCGGGTTCCGCGGGAGCCCAGATGGCGCGGGCGGATTCCGGGAGGACGACCACGCCATTGACGAATTGCACCCGGGTCAACGGCGGCAGCAGCGGCGCAGGCGCAGGCGTGGACACTTGAATGACTTCCGGCTCGGGCGGGCGGACCCGGACCAGCGGCGCTCGCACCGGCGCGGGCACGGGAACGGGAACGACCTCCGGTTCAGGCACCCGCGTTGGCGGCTGGTAGTCCGGGCTTTCCCACGGGCGCGGGTTGGCAGCGGGCTGGCGTTTCTCGAAGGAGCTGGGAATCAGGGCCAGCACCAGGGAGGCCACGGACATGCCGGAAATGGCGAGCGGCGGCAGCCAGAGATTGAGCCGTGACGCGAGCAGGTAAACCAGCTCCCCGGCGAAGCCCGCCACCAGCGCGACCACCAGCACCCGCCAGAAAAAGCTCCGCATCCAGCTTGCCCAAGCGGCGAAGAAAGCGATCAGCAGCACCAAGCCCATCTCGACAAGGGCCGGCGGGCGCGGAAGCAGGACCGCCCGCTCGAAGCGCGGCGAGCTGCGGATGGCTTGGGCGAGGCCGGGCAAGCTCTCCGACCAAGCGCGGTCCGCCTCGGGGAGATCCGGCATGGCATCCCGGATCAGAAGGGACGAAGCCGCCGGCGGGACCGGATGGCGATCGCTGATCAGCTTCCACGCGGGCGTATCGAGAACGTTCGCTTGGGCAACAAGCTCACCGCGACCGAAGCTGTCGATGGCCACCACCGGGCCATCGGGACCGAGGCGGATCTCCCGTCCCAACGCGACCTGAACGTCCGACGGCTTGAGGCCGAGCGCGGCGATTTCACCGGCCAGCGGCAGGGAGAAGACGATCCGCTCGCCCCAGCGGGCGAGCAGGGGCTGGCGACCGTCCGCGGGCTTGCTCTCATTCTCCAGCAGGGTGAAGCCGGCCAAAGTGCGCTCGCCGCCAAGCTCGGCATGCGGGGCGGCGACCTTGTTGACCGCGGGCAGGGCGGTCGTGTCCCCTTCCACGTTCGAGGCCTCCAGCGAAAGACGCAGGAAGGGCGCAGGCACCGGCTCGGCAGCGGCACCGCGCGAGAGCGGCAGGCCGAGCACCGCGCTATCGAAGCGGTCGAGCTGCTTGTGCACCGCCACGATCGCCAGCGGATCGGGCTCATCCCAGGCCATCAGATAGCCACAGGCGAGGTGGCGGTGCCCGGCATCGAAGAGGCGCTTGAAGATCTGGGCGCAATCGACCGGCGCGGGCGGGGAGCTGCTGAAATACCCTTCCGGATCGGCATCGATCGAGAGCAGCCTGACCGGTTCCGCGGGCGGCGGGGGCTTCGCCTTCCAGCGCCGCCACGGCAGTTCCTGGCTGCCATCCCCGGTGAACTCGGAAGGCGTCGCATCAATCTGCAGGGAAATTCCTTTCACCAGCGCGCGCTCGGCCTTCGCCAGCGGCGGGATGGAAGGGGGCGCACCGAGCGCGAGAAGGCCGACGCCGAGGATCACGGCGGCATTCACGAGGGGCCGGCGGGGCAAGGCGCTCACGGGTCATAGTCTCGCGCCCGGGCCAGCACCGGGCCGAGGGGTTTTTCCAGCGCGGTGCCGGCGGTGACTTCGCCCAGGAAACGGGCGGCCACGGGGACATGCGGCGCATACCACATGTCGCCGCGGTTCAGGATGATATTGCCGAAGGCCCCCAGGGCCTGCATCAGGCGCTGGGTGGCGCACTCGCGGAAGATGGTGGCCTCCGGCCGGTCCTCCGAGATGTCCTCCCAGATATCCAGGATCTGCTCCCGCTCTTCCTCCGAGTGATCCATGTAGGGATCGTAGACCAGCGAGGCGATGTCGTATTCCTGCCGCCCGCGGCGCATGCCCTGGAAATCGATCCACCAGGATTTGCCGTCCTTGAGCAGCAGGTTCTGGGACTGGAAATCGCGGTGCACGAGGTGCTTGGCCCCGCTGCCGAGGCGCTTGGCCAGATCCGCGAACGCCTCGGACTCCCGCAATTCGCTGGCATCCATGCCGAGCAGGCCCTCGACCACATGCTCGAAGAAATATTCCTGCTCCCAGCGGTAGAGCGCCTCGTCGAAGGGCGGCATCAGCTCGAAATCCTTCGGGCCCTTCGAGTAGAAGAGCTTGTCGATCTGCGACAGCGCGGAGCGGTAGTAGGGCTCCCGCTCGGCGAAGGGCGCGCCCTTCAGCGAGAAGAGATCGATATCGCCGAGGTCCTCCACCAGCGCGACCCGGCGGTGCGGGATGTCGTAGAAAATCTCGGGGACATTGAGCTTGGTGGCCCGCAGGAACTTCCCGACCGGCAGGAAATTGTCGCTGTCCGGCCGCTCGTCGGTCCAGTGGATGCCGATGAAGGGATCCCGCCCGGGGGTCTTCACGCGCACGATGGTCCGGCCCGAGGCCCCCTTCTTGATGGGGGTCAGGGTCACGATCACAGTGGGATCGATCCCGAGGAACTGTCGGGTGGCGTGGAGGATCGCGTCGGTCGGCATCGCGGCGGGAGGTTCCGTGAAAGACCGTAGCGGGGACAAGGGGGAAATGCGGCGGCTTACCCGCCCCCCATATCGGGACACCCCCCATCCCCCGAATCGGGATAGGGGGTGGTGCCCCAAACGGCACACCACCCGTAGCCCCAAACGGCACGCAAAGGTTATCCCATTAAGGGTACCCCCATAAGGTACTCCCCTGAAGGTGCGGCGGCGCTGTTCAGAGAATAATCCGGAAATCGGCGGTCTCGCCTGCGGCCAGGGTCGAGTGCGGCCAGGCGACGCTGTTGCGAAGCGCGGAGCCTTCCCGGATGCTGGCACCGGGCCCGACGACGCTATTCTCGACGACTGCCGTTGCAGCGATGACTGCCTCGGGATGAATCGCCGGAGCCAGCGCCAAGTCGCGGTGGGCGGCGAGGTAAGCGGCATGGTCGCCGAGGTCGCGCCAGTCGCCTTCGTCGAGGGTGATGGTGCCGAGGCGCCCCTGCCGGATGAGTTCGAGGAAGGCGGGAATGACGGAGATCTTCTGGCCGGGCGGGATCAGGTTGAGGAGTTCGGGGTCGAAGCAGTAGATGCCGGTGAAGACGTGGCTGCCCTGTGCGATGCCGAGCATGCCGCGGATGTCGATGGCGCGGTCGCCGGCGGCATTGAGGGCGAGGTGCTGCGCGTCCCCCGACGAGCGGAGGGCGAGGGTGACGGGGCAGTCGGAGGCTTCGTGGGCGGCGATCAGGCGGTCGATCGGGATCGACGAGTAGATGTCGCCATTGTGGACGAGAACGCTGTCACCGCCGATCCATGACGCGATGTTTTTGACGCCGCCGCCGGTTTCGAGGAGTTCGGGCTCGTGGAAGAGATGCACGGGACGGCCCTTGAATTCGCCCTTGCGAGAAAAAATGCCGTTTCCGGCGATCAGGCTGTGATCGTCACTTTCGCCGAAGGTCCATTTCTCCGGCAGGTGGTGGGTATTGATGGCGAAATCCGTGATCCCGGCGGCAAGGCACGAGTCCATGGCCCACTCGATGAGCGGGCGGTGGAAAAGCGGCACGAGCGGCTTCGGCAGGAGGTCGGTGAGCGGCCGGAGCCGCGTGCCGAGCCCGGCACCGGGAAGGAAGGCCTTGCGGATCACGCGCCGGGTTTCCGGGGTTTGGCGGCGGCGGGCAAGGGATTTCGGCGGGCGGCATTCAAAGCCGACCCTGCCAGCTTTCGGGCCGCCGCTTCTCGTGCATCACTGCGACGATGCCGAGGGACGCTGCGGCCGCGTCAAAACGATAGAAAAGCCGATAGGGAAACCGCTTCAATCGGAACACCCGCGTGTCATCCTCCGTGGGTTGATAACGCCCGGGTTCCTCAAGAATTGAAGCGATAGCCGCTTCGACGGCAGCGGCGAACTCCATCCCGAGAAGATATCGTTGCTCCTCATACCATAGGGCCGCTTCCTCGTATTCCGCCAAGGCAGCAGGGTGGAACGGGAAAGTCATGCTCCGGCGCGTCTTGAAACCGCATCCCGGACTTGTTTCAAGGCCTCGGAGCCCTCGATTCCTCGGACGGTGCCGGATGCGAGTTCTGCGGCACGGGAACTCGCCTCTGCCAATTGCTCACGGAAGATTCCGGCATCCGGGGGAACGCTTTCAATCAGGCGTTCCGCGAGGACGAGGCGGCTTTCTCCGGAAAGGCAGAGGGCCTCTTCAAGTAGTCGGTCCACGGTGACGGGCATGGAGCCATTCTAGAGGCTGGTGACGGAAACTCAAGACAGCAAGAAACCCGCCGATGTCCCCGCATGGCATTTTCTCGCGCTACCCGTTCGGGTAACTCGTACAAGGGATTGAGAAATCCCGTGTGGCAGCGCGTAATTGGCCCGCCGATGAACCGTTCCACCCTGTTTTTGATCCACTTGGCTGCCGCCGGCAGCGCAGGAGCCCTGCCGCAAGGCTTCGAGATGAAGGAATTCGCCGGGCCGCCGAATGCGGATTACCCGACGGGGATCACCGCAGCGGCGAATGGCGACGTGTATGTTTCCTCCGACCAGAACGGCTCGCTGGGCCACAAGGAGAAGATGGGCCGGATCATCCGCTGCCGGGACAAGGACGGCGATGGCAAGGCCGACGAGTTCATCCACTTCGTGCCGGATGTGAGCAGCCCCCGCGGCGGCCACTTCGTGGGAGATACCCTCTACCTGATCCATCCGCCCTTCCTGAGCAGCTATCGCGACAAGGACGGTGATGGCAAGGTGGACGAGGAGAAGACGCTGCTGACCGGCTTGGGCGGCGGCATCGAGCACCCGCGCGGTGCGGACCACACGACCAACGGCGTGCGCATGGGCATCGACGGCTGGCTTTACATCTCGGTGGGCGACTTCGGCACAACGCCGGCCAAGGGCACCGATGGCTCGACCTACACGCTCTACGGCGGCGGGGTGATCCGGGTGCGCCCGGACGGCTCGCAGGTGGAACCCTACGCGGTGATGACGCGGAACATCTGCGACACGGCGATCTCGCCGGAGCTGGACCTCTTCAGCCGGGACAACACGAACGACGGCAAGGGCTGGAACACGCGCTTCCACCACTACACGCAACTGGGCGATCACGGCTACCCGCGGATGTATAAGAACTTCGCAGACGAGGCGATCAAGCCGCTGGCGGACTACGGCGGCGGCTCCGGCACGGGCGCGCTGTGGCTGAGCGAGCCGGGCTTCCCGCCGGAATTCACCGACGCGCTGTTCTCGACCGACTGGACGACGGGCACGATCCACTACCACCCTTGGAAGCGGACGGGCGCGAGCTTCTCCGTGGAGCAGAAGACTTTCGAAAAGCTGCCGCACGCGACCGACATCGACGTGGACGGCAATTCCAAGCTCTACATGGCGGACTGGCGCGATGGCGGCTTCGACTTCTCCGGTCCGGGCAAACCGGTGGGCAAGATCTTCTCCGTGACCTACCCCGCCGGCACCCCGGCGAAGTATGTGAACGTGGCGAAAGCCAGCGACGCGGAGCTGGTGAAGCTGCTGGCCTCCGCGAGCGCGGTGCAGCGGCTGGAGACGCAGCGCGAGATGATCAAGCGCGGCAAGAAGCCGGTCTTCGCCGAAGGCGTTTTCGCGATCGCGAAGGATTCAAAGCAGAGCGTGGCGGTGCGGACCGCGGCGATCTTCACCTTCAAGCAGCTCTACGGGAAAGGTAGTACCAAGTATCTCGGCGAGCTGGCGGCGGATGAAGCGGTGCGCGAGCAGGCGCTGCGGGCGATGACCGACATCAAGTCGGAACTCGATGGCGTGGATGCCAAGCTCTATGTGGACGCGCTGCAGGACAAGAATCCGCGGGTCGCGCTGCATGCCTTGATCGGCCTGGAACGCTTGGGTGCCAAGACGGCGGCTCCGGCGATTTTCTCGGCCTCGTCCGGCTGGCGCGAGGAAGGCGATTCCCCGCGGCTAGAACACACGGCGATGCAGGTGCTGGCATCCCTGGAAAACATCCCTGCCTGCCTCAAGGCCACGACCGACACGGCCACGCGGAAACTGGCGCTGCGGGCGCTCGAACGGATCCACAAGATGGAAGTCGTGGACGGCTTGATCGCCCTCCTGGCCTCGAAAGACTATGACCTTCGCTTCGACGTGATGGGGGCTTTGGCGCGCCTGAATTTCACCGAGAAGGAATGGGACCACAAGGCATGGTGGAGCACCCAGCCGGACGACCGCGGCCCTTACTACGACCCGGTGGCATGGGATGGGACGGACAAGATCACCGCAGCGCTGGAGAAGGGCTTCGGCACCGTGCCGCAGGATCGCCAGAACGACCTGCTGGATGTCCTCGGCAAGAACCGTCTGCCGGTAGCCACGATGAAACTCTCGGGCGCGGATCCGCTGTTGGTCGCGCTGGAATCGAAGCAGCTGAATAACACCCAGCTCATGCTGCTGGTGGATGCGGCCAAGGATGCCAAGCGCCCCTTCGCACAAAGGGTGAAAGCGTTCGAGTCATTGGCCAAGGGCGGCGAGGACATGTCGATGCCCTACCGCCTGGCAGTGCTGGCGGTGTGGGCCCAGGAGCAGGCTGCGGCCGGTGAATCCGCTTCCTACGTGACCGACTTCGTGAATGCCTCCGTGCGCGGCGAGCAGGTGCCTGCGCTGCGCGACATCGCGAAGAAGCAGGGCGACTCTGCCAGCCGGATCGCATGGAAGGCCCTGCTGACAGTGCTGAATAGCCCCCTGGCGAAGAGCGATGCCAAGGACCGGGTGAGGAAGGAAGTGGACAAGGATCCGAAGGAGGTCGGCTTCTTCCAGGCGATCGCGGATCTCAAGCTCGCGGGCTTCGACAAGCAGATCGAGGCAGGGATCGCTTGGGACAGCTCCAAGATCATCGATGCCGCGAAGGCCGCAAGGGCGGCGGTAGCGGGTGGCGGCGGTGCCGGCAAGAAGGTCTCCGAACTCGCGGTGGCGGATGTGGCGAAGGCGGCGATGAGCGGCAAGGGCGACGTGGCCGCCGGCCAGCGCCTCTTCACCGCACAGGGCTGCATCGCCTGCCACTCGATCGATCCGAAAGCGGAACAGAAGGGCCCCTTCCTCGGTGCGGCGGGCGCGAAGTTCCCCCGCGATTATCTGGTCGATTCGATACTCGATCCGAACAAGGTGGTGGCCCAGGGCTTCCAGACGGCGATGATCACCATGAAGGACGGCACCGCCAAGATGGGCTTCGTGACCGGTGAGGCGGATGGCGTGATGGAGGTGCGCGATATCACCGGCGCGGTCAGCAAGATCAAGCGCGACGACGTGAAGGAGGAGACCCACCTTCCCCAGTCGATGATGCCGCCGGGCCTTGCGGGCGGACTGACGGTGGAGGAGTTCACTTCGCTGATCGAGTATCTCTCGTCGTTGAAGGCGACGGGCGGTTGATCGCTGGGAAACCTATTCGCGAAATGATTCAGGGCCGCCCTTCGGGGCGGCCTTTTTCATTTGATTGGATTTCTCTACAAATGTAGTGGACAGATCATCACGATTGTAGTGAAGTGCAGACGGGCATGGGAGCAATGAACATTCCGGAGTCAGATCGGGCTGAGGCGATCCTGTCGTTTGCCCTCCAGAACGCGGAAGCAAGCTGCTGAGCCCTGCTCGATCAACAACGTCCTGCATTCGTGCCCCTCCATACTACACATGTAGTGAACATTTCACCGGGGAGCCCCGGAACATCGAAACCGCAAACCAAAGCAAAACACAATGAACCGTAAAACTGGCAACCACGACACGGCGCAAGCTCAACTCCGCATGGCTCAAAACCCTGCAATCCGCCCTTGGACACTCGCGGCATTCATCCTCGGGATCGGCTTCGGCCTTCCCGCTGCCGCGCTTGCCCAGGACGGCACCGTGCCCGCAACCCCGCGCCTGTTCCCAACCGCGAAGGAGGAGAAAAAGGAAGAAGGCAAGGCGATGGAAGCCGCGGCGAAGCTTATCCTTCCCTCCGTGCACTTCGAGGAAGTCACGCTTGAAGACGCGGTGAAGTTCCTCAATGAAACCGCAAAGAAAACTGCCGCGGGAAAGCCGGTCCCCCAGCTCAAGGTGGGGCCGGATGTTGATGGCAAGACGCTGATCAAGCAACTGGTCCTGAAGAACGTGCCCCTGCGGGAAGCCGCGATGTACTGCGCCAACGAAACGAAGACGCTGATCTCGGCCGACGACAAGACGCTGACCTTCGTGAAGCCGTAATGGAATCCCGGTGAGGCCGTCCCGAAGGGGCGGCCTCACTCCCTCATCTTACAATTGTAGTAGACAACTCCTTACGTTTGTAGTGAAATGAAACCCTTCATGGAAGCACCGAACATTTCCGACTCCGAATGGTCCGTGATGGAAGCCCTGTGGGATTCGTCCCCGCGCTCCGCATCGGATGTCGCGAAGGCCCTCAAGAAGAAGACCGGATGGGCCGAGAATACCGTCCGCACCCTGATCACCCGCCTGGTGGAAAAGGGAGCGCTTCAGGTCAACGACGAGGCAGGCTCGCCCAAGCTCTACTCCCCCGCCGTAAAGCGGGAGGCCTGCGTGAAAGCCGAGAGTGAGTCCTTCCTCGAGCGCATCTTCCAAGGCGCAGCGAAGCCCCTGCTGGTCCACTTCGCCCGCAATGCCCGGCTCACACCCAACGAAGTCAAAGAGCTCAAGAAGCTCCTCGATCAATCCACCGGTAAGAATTCGAAATAACCGACTGCCATGAACACGCTCGAATCGATGTTTGATTGGCTGCTTGCCACGACCCTGAGGGCCTCCGTCTTGGCCTTGGCGATCCTCGCCCTGCAATTGCTGCTCCGCCGCTGGCTGCCGCCGCAGTGGAGGCACTCGCTGTGGATGCCCCTGCTCCTCGTGCTGGCATTGCCGGTCTTGCCGGCGGTGCCCTTCGGCCTCTTCCCTACGAAGGCGGAAGCAAACGCGACTGCAGCTCCGGTCGCTCCGGCTTCTGCATTGGAGTTTGGCACCGCAGCCGCCGCGGAGCCGCCGGTCGCCGCCACCCCTCGGACAAACCTCCCCGGGGTGAATCCCCTGGCTGTGCTCTGGCTTTCCGGGACTGTCGCGGTTCTCGCGATAGGTCTCGCCAGCTATCGCCGGAACATGCGCCGCGTCATCAAGGGTGCCGTGCGGGTGGACGATTCCCTGCGCATCTCGCTCACTGCCGCAGCCCGGGAGGTGGGCCTGCGGCGGAAGCCGCTCGTGATCGTTTCCACGAATGTGGATAGCCCGGCGGTGACAGGTCTCGTTCGGCCTTCCCTGCTGCTGCCCGCGGGCTTCCCCGCCGGGTTCAACGAAGCGGAGGCGCGCATGATCCTGTTGCACGAGTTCACCCATCTGAAGCGCCTCGACCTGCCGGTGAACTGGCTGACCTGCGTCTTCCAAGCGATGCATTGGTTCAACCCGATCCTGTGGTTCGCCTTTGCCCGGATGCGCGCGGACCGCGAGTCTGCCTGCGATGCGCAGGTGCTCTCGCTGAACCACGACGACCGCCGTTCCGACTACGGCCATGCCCTGTTGAAGCTTCAATCGGCCACGCCGCAGCTCGGGCTCAATCTTGGCTTCGTGGGGATCTTCGAGCGAAATGCGGAACTGAAGACGCGGATCCGTGAGATATCGGCTCATCGCAAGGCCCATCCCGCATGGCGGGCGGGCGGCGTGGCGATGATCGGAACGCTGACCATCTTCGGCGCGACAAAGGCCGAGGAGCCGGAGAAGAAGGAGGCCCCGGCAGTGCCCCGCGTGATCGTCAACCAGCCCCCGGTGAATCCGGGAACGGCATACATTATGGCGAAGCTGAACAAGATCGTCATTCCCCTGATCAATTTTGAGGACGCCTCTTTGGAGGAGGCCATCGACTTCGTGCGCTTGCGGAGCAAGGAACTCGATACCGCTGAGAAGGATCCGGCCAAGAAGGGCGTGAATTTCGTGATCCGCAAGCCGCGGCCCGGGGTTGCCGGAACACCCGATCCGGGAGCAGCCAAGCTGAGCTTGGAGCTCAAGAATGCGACCATGCTCAAGGTCCTCAGCGAAATCGCGGGGAAGACAGGGACGCGATTCAAGATTGACGAATTCGCGGTCACCTTCGTTCCCGCCGACGAGCAGGACAACTTCGTTGTCGGGCCACTGCCCGCGCCGCCGAAGTTCGAGGGCAAGGCGGCGGAAGCCGGTAGCAAGATCATCATTCCAATCGTCGACTTCGAAGACACGTCCCTGAAAGAGGCCGTGGATTTCCTGAACCTGCGGGCGAGGGAGCTCTCCAAGGGAGAGCCGGTCTTCCCGGTGGTTCTCGATCCGAAAGCCGACGGCGCAACGCGGATCAAGGAACTCCGGCTGAGAAATGTGCCGCTCGTCGTGGCGCTCAAATACGTCGCGGAGTCCACGAAGACCGTGATCACCGCCAACGACAGCGAGATCCGGATCACGAAGCCGTAGCTTACGGCGAAACGCGAAATGCTCATGACAACCTGCGGAGGACGGATGCATGCATCCGTCCTCCGTTTGGCAAGCGGGGGGAGTCCATCCGCCCAGAGCTGCGGGGAAACTTGACCTTCCCGCCCCCGGCCTCATAGGAGATAGGTCTCTCCATGCCGCTTCCCCGCAGCTATCTCCTCTTCCTCACCGGGGGCGCCATCATCTCCGGCTGGGCGGGGAGCTTGCTACCCACGCGAAGCGAGCCCCGGACCAACTTGCCGGGAAGCAACCAGCACGGTGCCACGACCGCTTCACTTCCGGATCGCTCGAAGTCGCGCGAACCCGAACGAGACTTCGCGGCCCTCATCCGCGATCTTGTCGCGGAGAGTCCCAAGAACCCCGAGAACGCGCTCCACTTCCCCGCTTGGGAGAAGATCCGCGGCTTCTCCCTCGAGCAGGTTCGGGATGGCTTGCAGATCGCCGGCGATCCTCTTCAGAGCGATCCGGTGAACATCGTGGCCTGCATGCTCCTCTCCCGCTGGGGTGAGCTGGATCCGCAAGCGGCCCTCGCCTCCCTCTCGGATCGGAAGGGCGACATGAAGCAACTCCTGGTGCCGAATCTCATCGGCACATGGATGCAGCGCGACCCGGAAGCCGCGGTCCGTTGGGCGCAAGATCACCCCGGCGAAATCGAAGCCACCCGCCTCGACCGGATCCGGGCGGCCACGATCCTGCAAAAGCCGCCCGCCGATGCACTTGCCGAGGCCCGCGGCCTGCCGGCCGAAGCCCGCCGCCAGGTGGTCATCCTTCTCGCCCAATCCCTTGCCGGCAGCGTGGAAAAGCGCGAACGCTGCTTCCGCCTGTTAGAAGGCATGGACGAGGCGGACCGCGTGCAGGCGGCGGAGACGATGGCCAGTGCTGCGAACCGCCAGTCGCCCCGCGATGCGCTCGAACTGCTGGAGACGCTGCCGATGACGGCCGAAGCGCGCGCGAAGGCGCAGTCGAAAAGCCTTCTTGCCTACGCGCGGGAAAAGCCTGCCGAGGCGATCGCATGGCTCGACGCCCATCCCGGCGCCGGCAGCGGCAAGGATCGCGGCATCGCTTTCAACAGTTGGAACAGCGCGGATCCGGAAGCTGCGGATGCGTGGCTGGAGCGGCAATCGCAGCCTGCGCCGCTGCTCGAAGCTGCGCTGGATCAGGCCAAGCTTTACGTCCTCTCCGGCTATGCGAATACCGGCGAGCGACCGCGGCAAGGGGAGCGGCTGCGCGCTTACTTCATCCGTTGGCAAGCGCTCGACCCGGCGGCCTCCGCCCTGTGGCTGGAGAAGGCGGCCCCGGATGTCGTTTCATTCATCACCCCCGCCGTCCCGGATGGAGAATAGCCGCGTCATGCTGCTCCGCGGAGGAATCGCGATTGCCGTCTTCGTGCTCGCGGGGTGGATCGGCTATGGCACCGCGCCACGTGTTGCGGATAGCCCCCGGAGCACCACGGCCTCGGGGATTTCACCCGGCGATCCCCCGCTCGCGCGTTCTTCCGAGAGCAAGACCCCGCGTCCGGACTCCACGTTCTCCGCGCGTTCTTCCAAAAGGAGTGACGAGTCTCCCGAGGCACGCGCGCGCCGGATCACCGCGGTGAAACAGCGGATCAAGGACCTTTGGACGCAGGCACCCGAGCTCTCGCTGAATTGGGAACTGCAAGCCGAGACCCATCGTCTCCTCGCCGGTCTGGAGGCGGAAGAACTGGGCACGTTCTTCACCGAGCTCCCACCGATGGGGAATGGCACCGCCCATCTCTTGCTACGCTTGGAAGTGGTCAAGGAATGGGCCGCGAAGGATGGCCCCGCGGCCATCGCGGGCTGCGCGGTCGGAAATCGCATCGACTCTTTGTGCCGGGCCAACGCCATCGGCGCCTGGGGTGAAGTGGACCCGGCAGGGGCGCTCGCTTTCCTCCGCCGCGAGGACCTGCCCCCCGCCATTGCGGAGCATCGCCGGGTAATGCGCTGGCGTTTGCTAGACGACATTGGGAAGTCGGACCTCGCCCTCGCCGAGCGGGAACTTCCCTATCTGAAGGAGGACGAACGCAAGTCCATGTTGGCAACCCTTGTCACGAAGGCCGCCGGTCAGGATGAAATTCGCGAGCGGCTGCTAGCGATGGCTCGCGAGTCCACTCCGGAAGGGAAAGCGAGCCAGGCCGAGGAATTCCTGCTCAGGGACATTGCCGAGAAGGATCCGCAGGCGGCGCTGGATAGAATCGGCACCGCGGAAAACCTCGACCCGGAAGAGCGCAAGCGGCTGGATTTCACCGTTCTCAGTGGCCAGGCAAACCATGCTCCCGTAGCCGCCTTCGAGGATTGGCTCGCTCGCAATCCCGGCCAGGACTCCCTGCCGGAGGGCGCATGGAACACGCTCGCGTCCGCCATGAATGACCACGGCCCGGAAATGATCGCTTGGTTCGAGCGCATGCCCGCAGGTGGCCTGCGCGATCAGTTCCAGGAACGCGGTGCCCGCTCGCTGGCAAAGAACCAGCTCTTCGATGATGCCATCCGTCTCACCGGCAGCATCGCCGATCCCGCGCTCCGGACCTCATCCCTGCGCTCGCTTCGCGACTTCTGGAACAATGCCGACCCCGCCGCTGCCGCGAAGTGGGTGGAGTCCCTGCCTGGCACCGACCGTTCCCTGTTGGGAGAATGATCCCGCGCCGATGGATCCGCCTTTCTAGTCCATCCAACGTCCCAAGGCCTTCTCCAAGAGGTCGGTCCGCTTGACCCGGTAACTCTCGCTCAACTCCAACGTGGCGCGGCGGCCGGCGCTGTTCTGGAAATGGAGGAAGACGGGCACCTTGCCGGGATTGGCGGCGAGGGCGTTACGGATCTCGGCGAGGTCGCGCTCGGAATGGCGGGCGGTCCAGAGGGTGAGCTCGAGGGCCCCCTTGGTCGCGGAGCTGCCGCGGGGCTTGAGCTCGTTCAACTCGTAGCCGGTGAGGCGGCGGGACTCGGTGCGGTCGTCGACTTGGATCGCGGCTTTGAATTTGATCACCTTGCCGGGGGCAAGGGTCCCGGCATCGCGGGCGGGGACGAAGGACTCGCCCCACATGACGACTTCCGCGGAGCCGGTGAAGTCCTCCACAACCATCACACCGAAGGGCTTGCCGCTCTTGGTGATCTTTGCTTCCAGGGTGCGGATCATGCCGGCGAAGGGGAAGCGGTCGCGGGGATTGGTCACGTCGATCTCATCGAGCAGGCCCAGCCTCATGTACTTGTCGGAATCGAGCACGCCGCGGAATTTATCGAGCGGGTGGCCGGTAACGTAGAAGCCGAGCAGTTCCTTCTCCTGGGCAAGGCGTTCGTCCTTGGTCCACTCTTCCACGGCTACGGCGGTTGCCGTACTTGCCGGGGCGGAGGCGGCGAAGTCCATGGTATCGAAGAGCGAGACCTGGCCGGAGGCGCGGTCCTTCTGGGCGGAGGAAGCACTGGCGACCACCTGCTCCAGGCGGTTGAACATCTGGGCGCGGGTATCGCCGGTCCAGTCGAGGGCACCGGCCTTCACCAGGTTTTCGAGGATGCGCTTGTTGACCGACTTCGAGTCGAGGCGGTTGGAAAATTCCTCGAGCGAGGCGAAGTGCCCCTTGGCTTCGCGGTCGGCGATTGCCTGCGCCATCGCGCCCTCGCCGACGTTCTTGATCGCGGCGAGTCCGTAGCGGATCGCGAAGACCCCGGACGGCAATTGCTCCGGCGCGAAACGGAGCTTCGAGCGGTTGAGATCCGGCGGCAGGATCTCGATGGCCATGCGGTGGCACTCCGCGACGAAGACGCCGATCTTGTCGGTGTTGTTGATTTCGTTCGAGAGCAGGGCGGCCATGAACTCGACCGGGAAATTCGCCTTCAGGTAGGCGGTCCAGTAGGAGATGTGGCCGTAGCAGGCGGAGTGGGATTTGTTGAAGCCGTAGCCGGCGAACATCTCGATCTTCTCGAAGATGGCGTTGGCGAGCTTCTCGTTGATGTTGTTCACCCGGCCCGCGCCCTCAACGAATTTCGAGCGCTCCTCGGCCATCTTCTTCGGATCCTTCTTGCCCATCGCGCGGCGCAGAAGGTCGGCACCGCCGAGCGTGTAGCCGGCCAGGACCTTGGCCGCATTCTGCACCTGCTCCTGATAGATCATGACCCCGTAGGTATTGCCGCAGACCTGCTCGAGCAGGGGGTGCTCGTAGAAGGGCTTCTTGCGGCCCTTCTTGACCTCGATCATCTGGTCGATGAACTGCATGGCACCCGGGCGGTAGAGGGCGAGAAGGTCGATGATGTCGTCGATCTTCTCGATCTGGTACTTGCGGCAGGTCTCGACCATGCCGCCGGATTCCAGCTGGAACACACCCATCGTCTCGCCGCGGTTCAGGATGTCGAAGGTCGGCTTGTCATCGAGCGGGACCTTTTCGATGTCGAAGTCCGGCTGGTGGACGCGGATGTGCCCCACCGCATCATGGATCACGGTAAGGTTCTTCAGACCGAGGAAGTCCATCTTCAGGAGGCCGACCTCGGTGATCGCATTCATGTCGTACTGGGTGACGACTTCCCCTTCATTGCCGCGTGTCAGCGGGACGTGCTCATCTAGCGAGCGGTCCCCGATCACGACGCCGGCGGCGTGGATGCCGACATTGCGGGTCAGGCCTTCCAGCTTGGTCGCGAAGTCCCAGAGGTCCTTGTAGGTGGAGGAGCTTTCGATGAGGTCCTTCAGCTCGGGCTTCGAGTCGAACTCGCCCTTCAGGGTCACGCCGGGCTTGGGCTCGATCATCTTGGCGATGCGGTCTGCCTCGCCGTAGCTCACGCCCATCACGCGTGCGACGTCCCGGATCACGCTCTTCGCGCCGAGGGTGCCGTAGGTGATGATGTGGGACACACTCTTCTCGCCGTACTTCTGGCGGACGTAGTCGATGACTTCCGGGCGGCGGCTCTGGCAGAAGTCGATATCGACGTCGGGCGGGCTGACGCGCTCGGGATTGAGGAAGCGCTCGAAGAGCAGGCCGAAATCGAGCGGGCAGATATTGGTGATGCCCATCGCGTAGGCGACGAGCGAGCCCGCCGCGGAACCGCGGCCCGGTCCGACGGGAATGTCATGATCGCGGGCCCACTGGATGAAGTCCGCGGTGATCAGGAAGTAGGAAGCGAAGCCGAGTTGGTTGATGATGCCGACTTCGTACTTGATGCGCTCCTGGATGTCCTCGCGGACGGCCTTTTCTTCGCCGTAGCGCTTTACCAGGCCTTCCTGGCAAACGCGCATCAGGTATTCCTCGCGCGGCGAGCCATCGGGCGTGCCGAACTGCGGATACTTCTCGGAGCTGGTGGAGTCGAGCCTGAGGGAGACATTGCAGCGCTCCGCGATTTCCAAGGTCGCATCGCAGGCACCGGGGATCTCGGCGAAGAGCGCGCGCATTTCCTCCGCGGTCTTGAAGTAGACCTCCGGTGTGTAGTGCATCCGGTTCTCATCGATCACCAGGCGACCGGTGCCGATGCAGATCATCACGTCGTGCGCGTCATGATCGTTCTTGTTGAGGAAGTGGACGTCATTTGCGGCGACCGGTTTGAGGTCGAATTCCTTCGCCAGCTTGAGCAGGCCCGGCGTGATCTTGCGCTGCGGTTCGAGATCGTGGATGTGGATTTCGACGTAGGTGTTCTCCTTGCCGAAGATGTCCACCAGTTCGGCCATGGTCTCGCGGGCCTTCGCCTCATCGCCGAGGAGCAGCCATTCGTTCACCGGGCCGGAAATGCAACCGGTGAGGCAGATGATGCCTTTCGCGAAGCGGCGCAGGGCCTCGCGGTCCACGCGCGGCTTGCCGTGGTAGAGGCCTTCGAGGTGGCCGAGCGAGACGAGCTTCTGGAGATTGCTCCAGCCCTCGTCCGTTTCGGCGAGAAGGGTCATGTGGCAGGCGCGCTTGCGTCCGGGGATGTCCTTCTTGTCCTCCATCGAGAAGGGCGCGAGGTAGATCTCGCAGCCGAAGATCGGCTTGATCCCCGCTTTCTTGCAGGCCTGGTAAAACTCGATCGCGCCGAAGAGGTTGCCGTGGTCGGTCATCGCCACCGCCGGCATCCCGAGTTCCTTCGTTTTCGCCGCCACCTCCTTGGTCCGGGCCATGCCGTCGAGGAGGGAATATTCGGTGTGAAGGTGGAGGTGGACGAAGGAATCGGACATGGGCGACGCGGGAGCGTGGCGCAGCGGATGGCGCTCGGCAAGCGGGCGGTGGAAAAGGCGGCCTAACGATTTTACAGCATTGATTACAAGCCCCTTGTGGCTCCAATTCGCTACCACCCGCAACACCACCATTCCCCTCCCCTGCCTCCCTCTGCTAAAGGGCTGCGATGCCCGACGCTGCCGAACGTTTCATCCAAGCCGCCATCAGTCCCATGGAGGACAATGCGGAGCTGACGATCGCGGCGCGGCACCAACTGGAAGAAGCCATCCGCAATGCAGCGCCGGGCCCCGGCGATACGCGAGATATCGCGGCGGCGACGCTGGAGCAGCGGGACCGTCCGGGATTCCTGAAACGGTGGAAAGCGGCTCTCTACCTTCTGACGGCTGGGGTCTCGGCCGCGGTGTTGGGATTGACCGCGGCTTCGGTGATCTCGATGTGGCCCGCCTACCAACTGCTCGCCAACACCCTCTCCATCCGCTCCTTCTACATCGACCCCGCGATGAGCGACAGGATGCTGGCCGGCCATCTCAAACCGAAGGAGCGCCTGCTGCTGCTCGGGGACACGGCAAAGGCTGGTCGTGCAGCAAGGATTAAGGGCCTGTGGGACAGCGAGCCGGACAACGCCGCTTATTTCGCGGACTATGCCATCGCCCATCTCAGCGACCACAGTGCTCTGCCGTTGGACTTCCTCGAGACCGCACGCAAGCTGGATCCCGACAATGGCTGGTTCATCGCCATCGCCGCGGGGGAGTCCGCACGTCAGGCGATCGATCCCGGAAGCAGGGCGACGACCACTTCACCCGGAGGCGTGAAGCTCAAGTTGATCAAGGATGCGGCGAAGCGCGATGAAGCGCTGGCCCTGCTGCACGAAGCAAGCGCCAAGCCGCGCTTCGACAGCTACCAGCCCGCGATGCTACGAAAGCGCATCCCCCTGCTGCCAGCTCGGACGGACACGACAGACCAATTCGTGCCCTTTTCTTACCTTGCCGGAACGAGTGCACCGAACTTTCGGATCAGATATCTGGGCGACGTGATGGCGATTCAAGCGATGGATCTCGCCAAAGCCGGGGATCGCGTGGGATTCAGGCAGTTGCGGCGCGACTGGGATCTCCTCACCGGAAACATGATCCGGGCGGAGAGCATCGGGGTGATCGATATGCTTCTCGCCACGTCAAACATCCGGGTTTCTCTCAAAGCGATGCACGAGGCTGCCGTGGACCTTGGATTGTCCGAGGAAGCCGCCAGATTGAAAGCGCTCGATGACCGTTTCGAGGAACGGAAGAGGGTGCAAACATCCCGCCCCGATCCGCTGCCCGAATTGCAGAAGCATGGGAGCGTGCTCGGTGGCGCGTCCTGGCCCATGCTCTCCAAGCAGACCCTGCGCACCGTGGAGATTCCCGCGGAAGAACTCCAAGCGGGACGACTGGCCGACCACGCCTTCGCCGGGCGCGTGCTGGCTCTGGCAGCGTGGATCGTGCTGGCGCTGGCAATGAATGCCGCCGGACTCTACAGCTACCGCGGAAGTGCTTTGCCACGGCGGCTTTCCGTTCGCCTGGGAGAACTATTGAAGGTGAGCGATCACGCGCGGATCATCGGCATCGGGATCATGCTGCCCGCGCTCTACTACCTGGTGATTTACCGGCTGACTCCTTGGGGCGGCCGGGATTGGAGCCTGGCGGCAAGTGCCTACATCGTGCCCGCGGCGCAGTTCGGGACCATGCTGTCGCTGATGCTGGTCCTGCCGGTCCTGATCACGCGGGCGCGATTGAATCGCCGCGCGGGAGCCGCGGGTCTCCGGGCGCGGCAGACCTGGGTGCCATGGGCTGCGGTGGCCTGCGCGGCGGCGGCGCTGCCGACTTTCGGGCTCTCCTTGGAAAAGGGAAGCAATGCCGGGATCGTAATGAACATTGCGACAGGTCTGATAGGGATACTCCTGCTCTACGCACTGATCGCCGGGATCCGCGCCCTGTTCTCGCGGCAGCAGTCCTTGCTGCGGCGGATGACGCTGGCACGGGCGGTCATACCCGCTTACGCCGCGGGCATGGTGCTGATGATGCTGGCCATGCCGCTCTATCATCTGGAGGAGAAGCACTGGTTCGGGCAGGATGAGATCTCCCGATTCTCGGCGGAGAACCCCTCATTTTCCCGCTACGAATGGGACGTGACCCAAGTGCTGCGGGAAGAGTTGTTAGAGATCATCGAGACCAAGCCTTGAGAGACTTTCCCGCGAAGCATCATCAGCCAATAAAGAATCATGCCCGATCCCGCCGAGCGCTTCATCGCCGCCGCCCTCAACCCTTTTGCAAATAATCCCGAGCTGGAGATGGCGGCGCGGCAGATGCTGGAAGGCACCATCGCAGCGGATGGCGGCGAGATTCCCGCGACGGCAGTCGGGCGGCTGGAAGCAGCGGACCGCAGGGGCAAGTCCGGCCGCTGGCGGGCGGCGCTTTGGATCGTAGCCCTCATCGCAGCCGGAATCGCGGCAGTGCTGGGATTCCTCCAGTGGCGGCACTACTATCCGCAAGTCCAACTTCTCGCCGCCATGGGAGGGTCCGGCCCGGGTTCAGCGAGCACCGGCCCCTCGCCGGAAGAACTCCTCGCCCGCGGGCTGACACCGGCGCAGCGGCTGCTCCTGCTCGGCGACCTCTCCCGCCGCTCGCGGGCGGAGCGCTGGCAGGCGCTGCGGGATAGCGATCCACAGAATGCAGACTACTACGTCGACTACGTGCTGGCCTATCGTTCCGAGCACGATGCGCTGCCGCCAAACTTCCTCGAGACCGGCAAACGGATCGATCCCGGCAACGCTTGGTTCGCCGCCTATGCCGCCGGGGTCCTGGCGGAAGAGGCCGTGGAAGCCCGGCCCAGGACACCTGCCCAGGTAAAAGCCAAGGAGCCGAAAAGCTACGACGTGAAGGACGCGGCCAAGCTGAAGGAGGCGCGGGACCTCTTCCGGGAGGCGGCGCATCTTCCTTCCTTCGACCTGCGGCAAGGCGAGCTATTCCGGCGGCGCGTGGAGCTATTGCCGCGGAGAACCTCGGCCTTCAACCACCTTCCCACCGTGATGTATGTGGCAGGCATGCGCGCCGCCAGCCTGCCGGTCCGGCATTTGACCGATTTGGTCGGGCCAGAATGCGAGCGGCTGGTCGCGGAGAAGGATTCCCAAGGATTGCGCGATCTCATCGCGGATTGGGATTCTTTCATCGCGATCTACGCGCCCGCGACCGATAGCACGATGATCGACGCCCTCGTGAAGCAGGTTCTGCTCCGCAGCGGCTATCGGGACTTGGGCCGGGCGGCGGAAACCTTGGAACTCTCCGCCGACGCCGCCCGCCTGCAGGCTGTGGCGGATCGCTACGACGCTTACTACGAGAAGAGGAACGCCGCCAGCGAAGCGAACGCAGCGGCCCGCGAGGAACTCACCCGCGAAATGAGTGCGCTCGCGGGGCTGGCCCTTCCGACCGTCAGCAAGCAGGTACTCAATCCACCAGAGCTTCGCGGTCGCCTCGCACCGGGCCGCCTCGCCGAGCATGAGTTCGCCTTGAAGTGCATGACCCTGTTCGTGCTCTGCCCTACCCTGTTGATCTGCGGGCTCTGCCTCGCGCTCTACCGTTTCCGCGGCGGTGAATTGCAGCGCCTGCTTTCCGCCCGCCTGGTGTCGCTGCTGACCCCGAAGGATTGGGCCCTGATACTGGGCGGGGGCGTGGCATTGCCTTTCATCGCGTATCAAGTGCTGGCGCGCTTGCCGTGGACCGGATGCCGGGAGTGGGGCATCGCTCCGCTGAAATTCCTCACCCCGGCGGTGGGAGTTACTCTCATCACCTGGTTGATGGTGGTCCTGCCAGTGGTGGTGGCCCGCCGTCGCTTGGAGCAGCGGGCGGGTTTCCTCGGCCTGCGGTGGCGCTTCCAGTGGGTCGCATGGCTGGTGTGTCTCGTGGTCGCCCTCGCGATTCCCGTAGTCGGCCATGCCTTGCTGCCATGGAAGCCCAATACGGCTTTGACCATGGCGGTGCTCATCGTCATCTTGATTCCGGAGTGTTGGATCATAGTGGCGGCCTTCCGCGGCTTGTTCAGTCGCTCGGGGAACCTTCTCAAGCGCCTCGTGCTCTGCCGCGTATTGCTGCCGGCTCAGGCGATCGCGGTAATCCTGGGAGTGCTCTCACTGCTTCTCTGCCACGGCCTCGAAAAGCATTGGGCACAACGGGACGAACTCACGGAAATCACACCGGAAGCGCCCTCCCTCTCGCGCTTCGAATACGAGGTCACCCAGATTGCGCGGCGGGAGATTCTGGACATCCTGGCACTGCCCGACTGACATCCCTCCATGCAGATCCGCGGCATCCATCACGTGGCCATCATCGCCTCGGACTATCCTCTCTCGAAGGCATTCTACACGGAAGTGCTGGGCTTCGGGATCATCGAGGAGACCTACCGCGAAGTACGGGACTGGTACAAGTTGGATCTCGCGCTGCCGGACGGGACGCAGATCGAGTTGTTTTCCTTCCCCGGCGCGCCGCCGCGGCCCTCGTATCCGGAGGCGATCGGCCTGCGGCACCTGGCCTTCGCGACGCCGGATCTGGATGCTGCGGTGGGCTGGCTGGAGAGATGCGGTGTACTCGTCGAGCCGGTGCGGGTGGACGAGATCACCGGCAAGCGCTTCACCTTCTTCGCGGACCCGGACGGCCTGCCGCTGGAGTTTTACGAGGAATGAGAGAACCTACCGCTTCCGCGCCGCGGAAGTCACCTCCGCCACCAGCCGGTGCAGCACCAAGCGGTGATCTAGGCCCGTCGTCACCAGCGAGCGATCCGCTTTCAGCGCCGACTCCATCGCACCGCGCAGGCCGTCCATCGTGAAGGCTTCCGCGCCGCGCAGGCAGAGGAAGAGCGGATAGATATTCACGCCGCCGGCTTTCTTCTGCGGCAGCCACATGCGCTCCATCTCGGGCAGGCGGTCCACCGCGGCGGCGAAGTCCTTGTAATTCCGCATCGGCAGGCGCTTCTCCGCGAGCACCTTCGCCATGAAGAGATTCCGCACCGTGGGAATGATCGAGGCGCGCATCAGGCCGATCGCGTTCTCGCCGCGCTCAAGCTGCTGATCGACGAGTTCAAGCGCCCGGGCGCCGTCGCCCCTTTGCAGGGCATTGCCGATCTCGAAGACCACGCCCGCGCGGCTGAGCGGGACCATGCGCCGGACGTCGTCCAGCGTCACCTCCCGGCGGTCGAGCCCGAGGTAGAGGTCGATCTTTTCCAGTTCATTGCCGATCTGGCGGGTCGCCTCGCCAGCAAGCATGACGAAAAGTTCCAGAGCGTCCGGCTCGAAGCGCAGGCCGAGATCCCGCGCGCGTTTCTCGACCAGATCGGCGACTTCCTCCTGCCAGCCCTCGCGTGAAGTGTCGATCTTGTCGTAGACCTTCACGTGCGCGTTCTTTTCGAGGAACTTCCAGAAGGCCCTCCGCTTGTCGATTCCGGTGGCGCTGAGCAGGAATACCACGCCCTTGCCTAGCCCTCCCTCCAGGCAGCTCTTCAGGGAGTCCACGCCGGACAAGGTGCGCTCCGCGCGGCCGGTGACATCGTCCACCAGGAAGCTGGCATTCTTCAGCCAGACGACTTTCTCGCCGCCGAAGAAAGGCAGGGTCTGGAGTGCCTCGACCACCGAGCGACAGATCTGGAAAGCACCTTCCGAATTGTCAGCGGTGCCCTCGATCATCTCGTGAGTGAAGCCGTCATCGATACCGCCCGTCAGTTTGCGGTGCTCTCGCAGGGCTTCTTCTTTCACGCGCCCGTCGTCGCTGCCGATAACGGCGAAGATGTTCGGCAAAGCGGCCACGCGCGGAGCTGTACGGCTTCGGCGGGAAAGGGGCAAGCCGCAGCGCGCGGAAAATCAGAAGTCGCCAGCCGCACCGCCGGGCCGGCTCTTTTCCACCCCCGCCTTCTTCCGTTCGCGGGCCTCGCGGAAGAAGCTTTGGAGCATGGCGAGGGATTCCTCGCCCATGACCCCGGCGGTTACCTCGCAGCGGTGATTGAGCGGCGGATTCGCCTCGAGCAGGTTGATCCAGCCGCCCGCGGCACCGGCCTTCGGGTCCGGGCAGCCGAAAACCACGCGCTCCGGCCGGCAGTGGACGATCGCGCCGGCGCACATCGGGCAGGGCTCCTTGGTCACGTAGAGGGTGCATTTCTCCAGACGCCAGTCGCCGAGCGCATTTTGCGCGGCGGTCAGGGCCAGCATCTCGGCATGGGCAGTGGCGTCCTTCAGGGTTTCCACCTGATTCCAAGCCCGGGAAATGATCCGCCCCTCCCGCACGATCACGCAGCCGATCGGAACCTCGGTGGCCGCATAGGCCTTCCGCGCCTCGCGCATGGCCTGGCCCATGAAGAAGTCGTCGCCAGGGAGATCGATGATCGGGTCCACGCAGGGAGGAATAAGTTCCAAGTGAAAAGTGCCAAGCCATGAAAGTTCCAAGTGAAAAGTAGCAAGTGCCAAGTTTCTTGGAACTTCGCCCTTCTTACTTGGAACTTCCTTCTCCTTGGCACTTGGAACTTTTCACTTGGAACTTCACCTTCCCCGCGTGATCCCGCCGACCTTTCGTGACCGAGTCATCGCCCCGTCCCTGCTTGCCGCCGATTTTTCCCGCGTTCGCGAGGAAGTCACCCGGGCGATCCAGAGCGGTGCGGACTGGCTGCACCTCGACATCATGGACGGGCATTTCGTGGACAACATTTCCTTCGGACCGGCGATGGTGCAGGCGGTCCACGAGACCAACGACATCTTCCTGGACGTCCACCTGATGGTCTCGCGGCCGGACCACTACTTGCCGCGCTTCGTGGCGGCCGGATCGGACCTCATCACGGTCCATGTGGAAGCGGAGCACGACGTGGCCGACACGCTGCGTAAAATCCGCTCAGCGGGCTGCAAGGCCGGGCTGGCACTCAATCCGGCGACCCCGCTCGAGGCCGCCCTGCCCTACCTCGAACTGATCGACCTGCTGCTGTGCATGACCGTGGTCCCCGGCTTCGGCGGCCAGCCCTTCATGGCCGAAGTACTGCCCAAGATCGAGGCGGCGGCGAAGCTGCGCGAGGAGCGCGGGCTGGAATACCACATCGAGGTGGACGGGGGGATCGACGCGCTGACCGCCGCACACTGCGCAAAATCCGGGGCAAATGCGATGGTCGCCGGATCCTCCACCTTCAAGGCACCGGACATGGCCGCGGCGATCCGGGCGATCCGCGAGGCTTGAAAAGGGACGAAAACGGCGTTCAGTGGCGCTATACACATGCCCATGAAGCCGCCCACCGTCATCGCCATCGCCGCCGCGCTCGCCGGATTTTCCTTGGGGTGGCTGGTGAAGCCGTCCGGAGCCCCACCCGAAGCGGTCGCCGGGGAAGCCGGGCAGGAGCAGTCCGCGGGCGGGAAATCCCGCAACCGCAGCAACGATCCGGAGCGCCCGCTGGTGCGCGCACCCCGCAACGCGAGCGGTCGAGGCAGCGGCGAAATGGAGGCCGATCAGAAGACGGCCTCTGCGGAGCGCAATTTCAACAAGACCTACGCCAGCGCCGGCGAAAAGACCCGCAGCGCCCAGCTGAACCGCTGGTCGGAGGCCATGGGCTTGGACGAGGAGCAGGAGAAAGCCATCGAGGCCCTGCAGGAAGGCCTGCGCGAGGGATTCAAAACCCTCCAAGGGCGGGGCAAAACCCCGATCGAGGTGATGACCGAGGCTGCCAATTCCGAGCGGATCTTCGAAAGCGAGGTGAAGAGGCTCCTCGATCCGGAACAGTTGATCGCTTACGAAGATTTCAAGGCCCGCGAGAAGGCAAACGACATCGAAGCCCGCGCCTCGGAGTCCTACTCCGATCTGGTCCGGAGCATCGATCTCTCGCCCTCCCAGAAGGAACAAGCGCGGCAGGCCCTGATCGAATCCAGCACGGCGGCGGCGAAAAAGCGGCCGGAGGGTCTGGACCTGATCACCAAGTCCTTGAGCGTGATGGGCGGCAGCTACCTTACGGCACTCGAGGACATGACTCCCTTCCTCGACGATCCCGAGGCGTTTAAAAATCCTGTGGAGGTCCAGAAACACATGATCGCCTCGAAGCGCGGTGCTACCGAAGACCGCCTCGCGCGCCTGACAACGATCCTGACGCCCGCCCAGCTCTCGCAATACCGCGCGATGCAGGACGCGCGGACCTCATTCATGGAGGCCTCCAATCCTCCACCGGCCCCGGCCAACCGCTGAGAGCCATGCTGCGCATCAACGGCGAAACCGCCGATCCCGGGTTGATCGAGGACGCCTTCGCCCGCTTCAAGGCGGAGGCGGAAATGCTCAGCGAGGTTTCCTGCTGCGAACGCGACGGGGAATTCCGCACCCTCGCGGAGGAGGAAGTCATCGATGGCATCCTGCTTGCCCAGGAAGCGGAGCAGAACTCGCCAGCCCCGGCGCCGGAAGAAGTGCGCTCGGCCTTCGAGGACACCCTGCGCCAGTGGCGGGAGCACGGCGCGTCTTGGGACTTGCTCGATGCGCAGCGGGAATCCCTGCGCGCGGAAACGATTTCCAAGCTGCGGATGGAGCGCTTCACCGAAGGCCTGTGGCGCGACTTACCGGAACTCACCGAGGAGGATCTTCGTGCATGGTACGAAGCAAATCGCGCGCGCTTCCGCCAGCCGCCCTCGGCACGGGCGCTGCACCTGGTGCGCTTCCCCGAAAGCGCCGATCCGTGGGACGACTACGCCGCGATGCTCGACCTGCGCCGCCGGGCCTTGGATGGCGCGGACTTTGCGGACCTCGCCAAGACCCACACCAAAAAGCGCGGTGCCGAGACCGACTTGGGCTGGATCGAGCAGCAGCGGGTCTTCAATCCCTTCGAGTCCATGCTCTTCTCGCTTCGCAAGGACGAGGTTAGCCCGGTCTTCTTCTACGAGCAGGCCCTGCACCTGGTGAAGGTGGAAGAAGTACGCGAGGCAGCTGTCCAGCCTTTCGAGGAAGTGGCGGACGGCATCCGCGAGGAAGTCGAACGCGCGCGGCGCCTGCAGGTGCTAAAGGACCTCGCCGCCACGCTGCGCACGACCGCAGTGATCGAGCGGGATTGAAGCCACCTACTTGCCGTGGGCGTGGTCGGCCTTCACATCTTCCCCCGCCCAGATCCTTTTCTGCGTCCAAGCCTTCGGAGCCGCCGTCCAGAATGGATCATTCGCCCGCAGCCCCAAATGCTGCATCCCGGCCAGACAAAGATAAAGGCTCCCGGTCGAGATATAGCCTTCACGGATCGATGGCTGATACCCCACTGCCCCAACCCTGAGCCAGCCCTCTTTATCGAAAGTATCCGGAGCCGCCAAAGTCCTCCTGATCACCGCGGTCAAAGCGCCGCGCACGGCGGCGGGCTCAAGATCCTGAGGCAGCTCCCCCCGGCGCGCCATCATCGAGAGGTGCTGGAAGGCCCCGAAGCGATACGCGCTCGACCGCCCCATCACCGGATACGTGCCCTCCGGAGAAATGAGCCGCTCCTGCACCGCGGCGTATCGCTTCGCCCGCCCGAGCACCGCCGGCCAGCGGCTAGCCAGCTCGTGGTTCTTCTCGCGGCACACATCCAGCACGGCCAGCATCGCTGGTTGGATCACGAAGCTATTGTAGTAATCCCAGTGGAACTCCGGGCCGTCGCCATAGACGCCATCGCCCAGGTACCACTGCTCGTGCTTTTCGAGCGCGCGCTGGATCGGCGGCATCTCACACTCGCCGGTGAGCTTCCACAGCGCGGCCTCCACCAGTGCCGAGAAGAGCAGCCAGTTGTTCTGGGGCGGCTTGATCTTGCGGGTCTGCTTCAGCGCGTCAGCAAGGTTGGCCTTCTCCTCCTCCTTCAGAGGCTCCCACAATTGCGCGGGAGCCTGCAGCAGCGCCTGCGAGAGAAAGGCGGCATCGACCAAGGGCTGACCGCCTTCGGAGAAATTCATGCGGTCCGGGGAATCCGGTGCCGTCGCCATCACCAGCGCCTGGCGGGAAAGCAAGATGTAGCGTTCCCGCAGCCGTCCTTCCGGCGTCTTGTCCGGCCCGAGCGCGAGCCACGGCGAGATCCCGGCCATGGTCCGGCCAAAGGCTTCGAGACAGGTATAGGAAGCCCGCCCCTTCTCACCCGGACCGAGCGGCATCTGGGCCTTGAGCTTTCCCGCCGCAAGCGATTCCAGCACCGGCTTGGCGATGCGATCGAGCGACTTGACCGTGAACTCCCGGTCCGCCTTGCCATCCTGCGCGGCGAGGGGGAGGACAAGAGAGAGGAACAACAACAGCACGCGGCCCATGGCGGAAGCATGTCACTTCGACGACCCATGTCGCGGAAATATGAAGTCCGCGGCCGAATCCGCCCGATTCACCGGATGCTCTCCAAATACCTCTTCAAATCCCCTTGAAGCCATCTCCCCTCATCCCGCTCCCCACGGGTATTGAAGATATCGAACTCGGGAGACAGCGCATCATAGTCAAGACGGGCTACCCAAGATTTCTCTTCTGCATACAACAAGGGAATGGCCGCGACTGCGAGCAGCATGGCGAGGCATAGCGGCCAAATCACACCCCGCACCAAAAGCGCCCGGTGCAGCCTCGTGGCTGGATTTCCCGCAAATTGATAAACCGCAAGATACAGCACCCAAAGCAACGGCAGGCCAGCCATGAAGCCGGCGCTACTCCAGCACATCATTTCCATCCATTTGCCGGACGAAAGCACTCTCGGCAATACGGCCCCTACCGGGATCATTCCCAAGGCGAGAATGGCCATCCAGACCTGTGTATCCATGAGACGCCCCTCCATCGCAAGCATCGTGGCACGCCGCGATAGGCAGCAGCGGGCGAAAGACAGCGAAAGCAAGAGAACCGCCACCCCCAGCGAGACAATCTGCAGGATCCACAGAATGAAGCGTTCTTCCCCCAAGGCGAAGTCCCGCGCTCCAAGATAATCGCCCCGTGTCGAGGCGGCGTAGACCGCCACCGGCAGACCGAAGCCCAGCGCCAGAATCAGCAAATGATCCCTGAATTGCAGCATGCCTGCGAGCCGCTCCGGCAGCAGGCCAAGTTTCCGCCGGTCGCGCCACCACGTAATCCCCAGGAAGATCGCCACGAGGAACAGGAACACCGCCCCAACATGAATCATGAAGCGTTCATACATCGCATACTCCGCCATCCGCCCGGCACGGACCTCCGCCTCACTCACCGGCGTCGAATGCGGCTTGCGGCTTCCCAAGATGGTCTTCGCCAGGAAGGCGCTCGTCTGTCCCAAGTCCAGGGCATCCGGGGCCGGGCTCGGCACCGGTGCGCGGGACCGCGAAGGCCCGAGATCGCGCACGATCTCTTCATAGGGTTTCGCCCGCTCCGGTTCCCCGAGGTTCTGCCACGCCTTTGCCAGCCCTTTGCAGCCGCTGACCAGCACCCTGCGCGCAATCGCTTGGGTCAGGTAGTGCTCATCCATCCTTGAGAGCCGCTCGACCAGTTGATGCAGGGTCCTGCCAATCTTCTCCAGATTCACCCGATCTTCATCCTTCGCGGCTTTCTCCGCTGCCAAGCCAAGAGCTTCTCCATAAGCGTTGATATGGGACCAGCCCCGGGTCCAATCCTCTGCTTGAACGAGAGCAAGCATCTGGCTCATCGTGTGATCGGCAAAGTCCACTGGAAGCGGTGACGCCTCGAAACGGATCCGGTCGAGCGCCGCACCATAGTCGTCCCAGCGCGGCATCGCCAAGGCCGCGTCCAAGGTCACGAGAGCGTCATCGAATGCTGCCTGATCCAGAATCATCGGAACCGGCTTCGGCGGAGCTGCCGGCCGCTTCCCCCGGGTCGGCGGCGGCGGTGGCGGCGCAGCAGCGAGTGCCCGCCTTTCTTCCCGGGTCAATTTCGGCGAAGGTGGAATCCCCATGGTGAGCCTCACTTTTTCCGAGCCGGTGATCATCCGGAACCAGCCGTTGCCGGGATCGAGCTTCTCTCCCGTTGCCACCAGATCCGGGAGCCATTCTTTATGCTCCTTGTGGTAGCCCGCGGCATAAGCGAAATAATGCCGGGGATCATCAGGATACCGGTCCCAGACCGCCTTCCATCGCGCGGCATCCTGTCCTTTGCTCTCCCCCCTATCAGGTGCAGCCGCCGGTCCTCCCCGATCCCCGATAGGAAACGGCGCATCCCGGGATCGTCCTCGAATACTTCAGCCCGTTTAGCCAAGCGCGGAAACGTCGGAATATTCCCGTGCTCGCAGCACATGCTCCCCATGCTCCCGCTCATCTGGTTCGCCACGTAAACCCGCTCCCACGAACGCAAGGCCGGCAGCCCCGCCACCGCCCACCACCCTGCTGCAAGAATCGCGGCCAATGCAACGACCAGACCTGCCCGTCGACACAGCTTGAAGGAAGCCGCAGTCGCGTGCATGCGTCGTGTTGCGGCACCGATGAAATCGCCCTTGGGAACCCGCGGCAAGGTCTCTGCCACTGCTAGGCATTCCTCCAAGATCTCGCGCCGTTCCACATCGTCTCCCAGCGGCAGCATCACCGCATCGACAAAAGCCTGCTTGTCCGCATCAAGATCCAAGGCGGATACCATGGCCGGAAGATACGGCGCGAAGCAAGGCGAGAGCCACGCCCGGTTGAGCTTTTGGCTCGGCCGAGTCCACCCTGTATCCACCTTGCATGTTTGCCGGATCGGGACGATGCCTATTTCACGGCATCGAGGGCTTCGCGAAGACGCCCCTGGAGGTAGCTACTAAACTCGGAACCGGAAAAGTTAGAGACTCCGGCATCGCTCCGATTCACCTGTTCGAAGCGGATGCGGCCGACCCACTTCCTTTCCTCCGCATGCACGGCGGCGATGGCGATGGCCGAAAGCAAAGTCGCGGCAGCGACGAAGGGCGAAGCCGCGCGCAGCAAGGTGAAGCGGTGCAGGCGGCGCGAAGCCGAGCCGGCAAAGAACCCGAGAGCCAGACAGAGCAGCCATAGCAAGGGAAGCGCCAGCGGCGACCAGATGATGGCGGAGGTCCAATCATCATCCACCTTCCACTTCTTCTCCAAGTGCGGAATCGCCGCGGCGTAGGGCATGGTGCCCAGCGCGAGCGCTGCGATCCAACGGCCCGGATTGAAACCATGGGAACCGAAGCCGGCCACCGCAGCGCGGCGCGACAAACGCCAGCGGGTCGCCTCAAGGCTGCACAAGACAACCGAGAGAGCCAAGCCCGTGGCGACCGCGAACATCACGGCGAATTGGATCCCGGTGAGCGAGAAATCGCGGAACCCGAGCCACGGCAAGCGCAATGAAACCCAGTAAACCGAGCCGGGCCCCAGCAGCCCTAACAAAAAGATCCACGCGTGGTCCGACCACTCCAGCACGCCGGCCAGACGATCTCCGAGAACGCGGGTGGCCCGCCGCTCGCGCAGCACGGCGAGCAACATGAAGGGCAGCACCAGCAGCAGGAACAGCGCGACACCCTGCAACGCCAATCGCTCGGTCGCCGCATATTCCGCCAAGCGTCCACCACGCAGATCATCTTCGGAGACCGGCGTGATCCGGGCCGGGTTGGACATTCTCGCCAAGGTGCTTCCACGCCTTTCCTCCAAGGCATCCTTGGGATTTCGCAAACGTTTGGTCACCCTCTGGTCCAAGCGGTCCGCCAAGTCCCGGAAACGCGATGCTTGGTCAGGCGCTCCCAAGACGCCGTAAGCATCGGCAATCTGTCTGCTGACCTTCACGGCCGAGTCTTCCACCGTCTCGGATTGGCCGAGGTTCGGCTGGGGAAATGCGGCGAAGGCCCGGAGCGTTCCGAGGAAGCGCTCCGCGACCGCGTCCAAGGCAGGCCGGTCGCCTTTCGCGGCGAAGTGGCGGGCGGCCACCGGCAGCAATTCTCCAGATCTCCGGATCGCCTGCCAGGCGATGCTCCGATCTTCCGGATGAGAGTAGGAGAAGTAATAGGAAAGAAGATGATCGGGATAGTCCTCCGCCGGCGGCCATCTGCTCATCCGCAGGTCGCGGAGCTTCGTGACATAGTCGTCCCAAACAGGCATTGCGAGGGCACGGTCCCAATCGCCAAACAGTTCGCCGAGCAGTGCCTCATCCTTGATTCCGGCAAGGGCTCCCGCCGTCATCGCGCCACCGCGAAGACGCACGGGACGTGAACCCGGACTGATGACATCGGGGACTCGGGAAGAGGCATTCAGCCAACGGAACCAGCCGTTGCGCGGATCCAGCTCTTCGCCGGTTTGAACGAAGTCCGCGGGCCATTTCCCGTGATCGCCGGAATAGGCCACGGCATAGGCAAGGTAGTGGGCGGGATCGCCCGGATGTTGGCCCCATACCGCCTTCCATCGGGCCGCCTTCGACCCGTGGCTTGGTCCGCCCAAGGCAATCAGATGATCGGCGGAATCGACCCTTTCGGCCATCCACTGCTCCACGAATCCCTCGGTATCGTCGTTGAACAGGAGCCGTTCGACGGAACGCGGCATGTTACCCGCGATGGATTGGGAAGTGACGAGGTTCCGCTTGATCGACTGAAGCCAAGCAGGAGCACCGAGGGTGAACCACCCGACGCCAACGAGGATGCCGAGCATGAGGGCCTGGACAAGCAAGCGCCGCATCCGGAAGCGGCGGGCCGTCACTGCCAGCCGACTCGTGGCAGCCGTGGAATCGACCGGCGGGCCACCCGCATGGGCAGCGATGGCGACGGCCTGGGTGAGGAGTTCGCGGGATGCGGGCGCGTCGCCGAGCGGAAGCATCGCCGCGTCTATGAAGGCCTGGTGATCGGGGTCGAGGTCCACTACCGGGACGATGCGCAAACCGGAGCCCGGGAGGCAATCGAATGTTCACTTCGCGTCATCTAGCAAGCGGACGGCCTCCTGATAGACGCAGCGCGCGATCAGCCAATCATCCCACTGCCCTGTCGCAACCTTCTGCGGCATGCCATCCGCTTGGCCAAAAGTCTCACCGAGCAAACGGCCCGCCGTGGCCAGCGATTCACGCGCCTCGCCATCACGCTGCAATCGATGAAGCGTCATCGCCAGAAAGGCATGGGCACTGGCCCCGCAATCGCCCCCGACCACAGAAGACGAGAGACATTCACCCAGCATGGCTTCTGCCGCGGCATGGTTCCCGCATCGATACTCCGCCATCCCCATGTTCAACTTCGCCCACGTCTTCGAATAGCCATCGAGCTGCATCGCCAGCGTGCTCCACGATCTGGCCTGCTCCTTGTCGATGGCGAGATCGGGCATCAGCCAGCAAATCTTCGACATCCGCTCGGTATCTTGCAGGTTCGGCGACTTGCCGAAATCGGCGATGCAGCGCTCGCACATCTGCTGATAGGCCGCATGATCGCCGCTTCGCAGCAGCAGCGCGGCCAGCCTGAGGTAGAGGCCGCTTTCCGGGCCGAAGCTGATCAGCCGCTCCTCGTCCGCCGCCGCATCCTTCCAGCGGCCCGCGCGTGCCCGCGCCTCGACCCGCGCCGTCAGGAGATGCACATACTGGAAGTCGGCGTTTACCGGAATCTCCACCTCCGCACGCCGCGCGATCTCCTCGCGCAGCTTGGCACCCTCCTCGGGCAGACCCGCGTTCTCATAGGAAGTGGCGGCTCCCGCGAGATCCCGCAACTCCTTCGGACCGCTGCCGATCTTCAGCGAATTGCCGCGTGCCCGCGCCGCCTCCTGCCGCAGGGGCAGCGCCTCGCCGGAGCGCCCGGCCGCAGCATGGGCATCCGCCAGTTGATTCATCCAGCGCTGGCTGTTCGGATGCTCGGCCCCGAAGACCTTGCGACTCCCGGCAAGCGCGGATTCAAGCAAGCTCAGGGCCTCGCCATTCCGTCCGGCCAGACCATACGAGATCGCGAGATTGCCCATGGCCCGGATTCCTTCCGGTGACTCGGCTTTGCCCTGCTCGCGAAGCTTGCTCCATACCTCCTCCCGCAGATTGAGCGCCATCTGCGGATTACCCGTCGCCTCATAGGAGATCGCGAGATTCTGCATCGCCCCCAAGGTCTCCGGGGCATCCGGACCAAGGATATCCTTGTACTTCCCGAAGACCTCGATGCGCAACCGCTTCGCATCCTCCCTGTCCCAAGTCCCATCGTAGGAAGTCGCGAGGCGATGCATCGCGGACAGCGTCGCGAGCGAGTTCGGCCCGTTCGTCTCGCGGCGGATCCGCAGGACCCTTTCCTGATACATATGGGCATACCCCGGCTTGTTGTCCGAGGAGTAGGTCAGGCCGAGGTCGTCCATGGCGGCCAGCGTGCGGGCATCCGCCTCGCCATACTCCTTCTCGAAATACCAATAGGCGTCCTGTTGAAGCTTTGCCGCCTCCCCATAGAGCCCGAGACCGTAGTAGCCCGCGCCCAAGGCCAACTGGATGTGGGCACGGCGGTCGGGCTGATCCACGAATTCAGTGTCCAAACGTCCGGTCGCCCTACCCAGCGTCTCCGCCAAGGTCACCGAACTCCCATCCCGAGGATCCGCGCTGCGGAAAACATCGGCCAGGAAGCGGGTGACATCCTCGGCATCCCGGCGGGCACGCTCCACATCGGCCAAGCTCGCCTTCACCGCAGCCTCGGCGCGCTTCGCACGGACCGCCTGCATGGCAGAAACCACGGTGCCCGCGACCATCGCTGTTAGAAGCAGCGCCACCATCGCCGCCGCCGCCCGGTGCCGGACCAGGAACTTCCGCATCTGATAGGTCCGGCTCGGCGCGGCGGCCTTCACCGGCTCATTGCGCAGGAAGCGCTCCAGGTCCTCGCGCAGCGCGGTGGCCGTGCCGTAGCGGCGGCTGCGGTCCTTCGCCAGCGCCTTCAGCACGATCCAGTCGAGCTCGCCGCGGATCACGAAGCTGAGGAGCTTCGGCTCGGTGTGGCGCGCCTGGGCGATCGTCCGCCGCTCCTCATCGCCGATCGTGCCGAAACGGGTCGAGGGCTTCGGCACTTCCTTCTCGCGGATGATCCGCCGCATCTCGTCGAAGCCCGCGGCCATCAGCTCGCTCGCGTCGATCGGCGGCTTCCCTGTTAGAAGCTCGTAGAGCAGCACGCCCATGCTGTAGATGTCCGAGCGCGTATCGATATCGATCGCCGAAAGGCTCGCCTGCTCCGGCGAGATGTAGAGCGGCGTGCCGACGAATTGCTCGAAGCGCGTGAACAGCGTCATGTCGGTCAGCTGCTGCTGCGTCGCCTTGGCAATCCCGAAGTCGATGACCTTCACCACCGCCGCATCGCCATCGAGGCCGACGATGATATTGGACGGCTTGAGGTCGCGGTGGATGATGCCCTTCTGGTGCGCGTGCTGCACCGCCGCGCAGACGCTCATGAAGAGCGCGATCCTCTTCTGCGTATCGTACTTCTGCTGATCGCAGAACATGGTGATCGCCAGCCCGCGCACCAGCTCCATCACGAAGTAAGGCCGCCCGGCCGAGGTCGATCCCGCATCGAAGACCTTCGCGATCCCCGGGTGTTCCATCATCGCCAGCGCCTGCCGCTCCGCCTCGAAACGCGCGATCACCTGCCGCGTGTCCATCCCGGCCTTGATGATCTTCAGCGCCACCCGGCGGACGATCGGCTCGCGCTGCTCCGCCATGAACACCACGCCGAAACCCCCTTCCCCGATCTTCTGCAGCAGCTTGTAGCGCCCGATCACATCTCCGGCCTTCTCCGCAATCTCCGGGGCGACCGGCGGCTCAAGCACCGCGAAAAACCCATCCGCCTCCTCGGCATCGCCCAGCAGCGCTTCGACCCGTGCCCGCTGTTCCGGCGAGTCGCAGGCCGCATCCAAATAGGAACGGCGCTCGGCAGGCGGGAGTTCGCGCGCCACGGCAAAGATATCGTCATGCGTGTCCATCATGACCCCACATGCGCGAAACTGCCGGGAAAACGGACAGGAGAAAGAAAGTTTTTTCCGCGCCCGCCCCTCCAGGCCCGCAGGCGGCCAAAAAAAATCCCGGCCGCTTGGCCATTCCTCCCCGGAATCTCGTTCTACTGACCGGCGGCACTCGAAACCCCGCCGAGTTCGACCGATTCCACATCATTCCTCCAACCTGAAAAGAAAGCACCACCATGATCGCCGCACGCATGCATGAATACCACCAGCCCCTCGTTCTCGAAGAAGTTCCGGAGCCCGTGATGAAGCCGGACGAGATCCTCGTCAAAGTCACCGCCGCCGGGATGTGCCGCACCGACGTCCAATTGCTCGACGGCTACTTCCGGAAATACGCCCCCTCGACCTTTCCCCTCACGCCGGGCCACGAGATCGCGGGCACCGTTCACAAGATCGGCGGCTTGGTTCCCCGGTCCGCCGGCTTCGAGGAGGGTGACCAAGTGGTCGTCGTCGGCGGCTGGGGCGATGGCACCTGCCGTCACTGCCAAGTGGGCAATACCCAAATTTGCAGCCACGGGCAATGGCCGGGCTTCGGTCCTTACGGCGGCTACTCGGAGTTCGTGCCCGTTCCCTCCCGCTACCTCATCAAGGTCGACAAGCGCCTGAAAGCCGAGGAACTGGCTCCGCTCACCGATGCTGGCCTGACTCCTTACCGTGGCATCAAGAAGCTCCGCGATGCAGGTGCCCTTGGCCCCAATCGGGTGCTCGGCGTATTCGGCATCGGCGGGCTCGGGGCCTACGCCGTCCAGTATGCCAAGCTTCTCGGGGCCGGTGCCACCGTAGTCGCTTTCGCGCGCCATCCCGACAAGCTGGCTGTCGCGAAGGAATACGGAGCCGACCACGTCATCAGCACCAAGGGCAAAGCCACCGCCGACCTCCGCAAGGAACTCAACAACACCATCGGAAAGGGTGAGCTCGACGCCGTCATCGACTGCGCCGGAGCCGCGGAGATGATCCGCACCGGCTTCGAGCTTCTGGGGGTCGCCGGCCACTACTCCTCGGTTGGCCTCGTGGGCGACCAGATCGATATCCCGCTATTCCCCTTCGTGGCGCGGGAGTACACCTATCACGGCTCTTTCTGGGGCAACTACAACGACCTCAGCGAAATCATGGCGCTCGCGGCGGAAGGGAAGATCCGCCACACGGTCAAGACGGTCCGCCTCCAGGACGTCAACGAGAACCTCGAACTGCTGCGGGCGGGTGACATCGTCGGCAGGGCGGTAATCAAATTTTAACCAGCACCCGAACAACTCCTGAAGATGCACTCTCCCGTCGCAAGACTGACCATCGTCCTGACGCTCGCCATCGCATGGCTCTCGGGAACCACCGCCATGAATGCCGCTGAAACCAAGGGCAGCCCCGAATCGAACCGGCAGCTCGTCCAAGCCGCCTTCACCCGTTGGCGCGCCGGAACGGGCGGCCCCTTCGAGCTGCTTGCCGAGGATGCCACTTGGACCATTGCGGGCAATTCCATTGTCGCGAAGAAGTATCCGACCCGTGACGAGTTTATCGGCACCGTGATCAAGCCCTTCAATGCCCGCCTGACCAAGCCGCTCTTCCCGACCATCCGCAGCTTGCACGCCGACGGCGACACGGTCATCGCGCTCTTCGACGCCGAAGCCACCGCCCTCGACGGCAAGCCCTACCGCAACACCTACGCCTGGTTCATGAAGATGCGCGACGGAAAGATGGTGGAGGTCACCGCCTTCTTCGACGCGATCGCCTTCGACGAATTCTGGAAGCGCGTCCCGGTCCCCACGGACAAGTGAGCCCGGGCGGGAGCTGGCATGACAACATCGCTAGCTCCCCCCCTCCATCTCCCGGAACAGCCATGCTCGGGAAAAATTCCAGTAGTTCTTCACCGTGGACAAGGAGATGGCCAAAAGCTGCCCGATCTCCTCATTGGTCATCCCCACGAAGAAGCGTAGCTTCACCACCTCCGCCTGAATCGGATGTTCCCGTGCGAATTGGTCCAGGGCCTCGTGAAGATCCAGCATCTGCTGGTCGGAGATCGGGGCAATCAATTCATACTCCTCCAAGGCCCCTCTCTCGAGGCCGCCGCCATGTCTCTTGGCCAGCTTGCGGCGGGCACGGTCAATCAAAATATGACGCATCGCCTCCGCCGCCGCCGCGAAGAAGTGCGCGCGATCCTGAAAGCTCGTCTTGTCCGAACCCACCAGCTTGATCCAAGCCTCGTGGACCAAGGCCGTCGGCTGCAGTGTCTGGCCGGGAGCTTGCTGCGCCATCCTGAAAGCCGCCAACCGGCGCAACTCTTCGTAGACCAGCTCGAGCAACTCCTCGGCCGCTTCCGGCTGTCCTTTCTGGACGGAGGCCAATATCACGGTGATTTCGCTCATGGATCAGGTGTGCTTGAAGACTGCAGATGGTAAAACTCGTTTCTGCCATGACAGGCAACCGGCAGGATCCATCGGCCGCGACGCCATCACCGCTCGTCACCACTCCTTCCTTCCCCGTCATCAATCAGGGCACGGGCCTCCTCCAGCAGTTCGCGTACGATGATCCAGTCCCGCCAATCTTGCCCCAGATCTCCCCCTTCGAGCTTGGGCAGCTTCGATCCGAATACGGCGCTGCCTTGCGCGAGAGAGGCACGCGCAAGCTCCGGCTGATTCAAGCGCCGCAAAGCCATGGCCCGGACCGCCAGCGCCCCGACCTCGGCGTGCGGAAGGGAATCCCCGACTTTTTCCGTTAGGGAAATCGCGGCGGCAAATTGCCCTTGGCGGTAATCTGAAAGCGCCTTGCAGACCCGGAAAAGAGGCAACGCATCATAGCCCTCCCCTTCCTTGAGGACGGTCTCCGCCATCCTTGCCACCGGCGTTAGATCCTCCACGGCTGAGGGCCGGATCAGGCAGTCCTTGGCCATCCGGTCCGCGATGAAGATGTCGTTCGGACCGCTGAAGCGCCTGAGGATCTCCACGCAGAGCTTCTGGTAATCCCCGACCCTTCCTTCCGCCACGAGGAGCGGTGCCAACGTGTGATAGTGCTCATGCTTCTCCGGCTCAAGTTCGACGAGGCTCGCCGCGTGCATGGCGGCTTCCCTCCAGCGGCCGGCCCGAGCCAGGAAATCCACCCGCACGTCCAGCACCGGCACACACTTGGGCGATTTCGAGAATTCCGGCGTCAGGATGCTGTCGAGCAGGGCCTCTGCCTCCATGCGTTTCCCTTGGCCGCCGAGCGTGGCGACGAGCCCTTGGAGCGCGGTGGCGACCGTCGGGTTATAGTCGTTCTCCTTGCGGCGGCCATTGCTCATCACCTCGCGATACATGGGCTCCGCCGCCGCCAACTCGCCGGCCTCGCGATGCATGTTCCCGAGTTTGAGGGTCGCGGCGAGCCTCTGGGGATGACCCGGATGGAAGCGCTTCCGATACAAGGCCACGGCCCGGGAGAGAAGATCCTTCGCCTCATCGCGCCTCCCTTGATCGGAAGTTACCGTGGCAAGATTCTGCAAGGCCGTCACCAGGCCCGGGTGATCATCTCCATCCCGCCGCTGCTTCACCTCCAGCACTTCGCGGAATATCTGCTCGGCTTCAGAAAGTTTCTTGGAAGCGTAAATGATGGTTCCCAAATTGTTCAGCGCGCTGGAGATGTCCCGATGATCCGGCTTCATGTTCTGCTGCCGCCATCTAAGAACCTGCCGCATCAGCGGTTCGGCCTCGCCCGGGCGGTCCTGCCGTGAGCGAAGCATGGCGAAGTTCTCCAGCGCCAACACTGACTCCCGCACTTCCCCGGTCCCGAGGCCCCGCCACAGGTCGAGCGATAACTGCAATTGGCGCTCGGCCTCTTCGTGGCGGCCTTGCCGGAGCAGGACGTAGCCCAGCAGGTTCGCGGCAATGGCGAGGCCGCGACGATCCGGAGGCGAAGCCGCCTGACGGAGTTCCAGCGCCCTCCGCAGCATCCGCTCAGCCGACTGCAAATCGCCGATCTCGCGATAGGAATTCCCGAGCACCAACCGCAGCACGGACTCCACCTCCGGTTGATTGGCCAGATCCACGCTGATGTCCTGATCGGTTCGAGCCAGGAGCTCCCGCAGGATCGCGGTGTCCCGCCCCATCGCCACCGATGGTGAGACGCTCGCAAGCATCTCGCCCAGAAAACTGCTCACCTCCGTGCTCTTCGCCGCTTCCACTTGGGCGCTGCGCTTTTCGATCTCCGCCTGCCGGTGAGCCGCCTGCTCCTTCGCGAACAGGGAGGACATGACCGCCAAGCTGCCGGCCAGCAGGACGACAATCGCCGCGGAACTCCCCATCAAAAGCCGGTTGCGGGAAATCAACTTGCCGAGCCGGTAACCCGCGCTCGGTGGTCGGGCAATGACCGGCTCATCGTCCAAGTGACGCTGCACATCCGCTGCCAGTGCGTTGGCCGTCGGATAGCGCCGCGCACGATCCTTCTCCAAGGCTTTCATGACGATCCAGTCGAGATCCCCGCGGATGAGCCGGATCAGCCGCGGAGGCTCCGTCTGCCTGCCCCGTGCCGCTCCGGCCAGTTCCGCAGCCTGCATGCTCTTCAAGCGGGAGGATGGCCGGATCGGCTCCTTGCTCAAAATATCCCTGCGTACTTCCTCCAGCCCCGCCTCGAACAAATCCCGCACTTCGAAGGGCGTCTCGCCGGTCAACAGTTCGTAGAGCAGCACGCCGAGACTGTAGATATCGGTGCGGGTATCCACGTCCGCGCTCTTGAGGGCCGCCTGCTCCGGACTCATGTATGCCGGCGTTCCGATCAACATCTCGAAAGCCGTGAAGCAAGTCTTGTCCGTCAGACGCTGGCCCGTCGTGGCCTTCGCGATCCCGAAATCGATCACCTTCGGCAGAGGCCTGCCTTCACCGCCTGTGCCGACCAGAATGTTCGAAGGCTTGATGTCGCGATGGATGATCCCCTTCTGATGCGCATGCTGGACCGCGTGGCACACCTGCACGAAGAGTTCCAGGCGCGCCCGCGTGCCCAGCAAATGGCGGTCGCAGTAGTCGGTAATCTTGGTCCCGCGCACCAGTTCCATCACGAAGTAGGGCCGACCCGCGGCCGTCGCTCCGGCGTCAAGCACTTGGGCGATGTGGGGATGCTCCATCAGAGCCAGTGCCTGCCGCTCGGACTCGAATTGCGCGATCACACTGCGCGTATCCATGCCCGGCTTGACGATCTTCAGCGCGACCTGTCTCCGCACCGGTTCCTCCTGCTCCGCCAGGAAGACCACACCGCAGCCACCCTCCCCGATCTGCTCGATCAATTTGTAGTTGCCCACGCGGTCTCCCGGCCCCTCGCCCGCCGACGCCTTCGGAGCCTCTCCCGCGTGGAGGAAGATCACCGGCTCAACCAAAAATCCCCTGGCACTTTCATGCGCCCGCAACAAGCCCTCCACCCGTTGCCACAGCTCGACCTCGGAAGCACAGACCCGCTTCAGGTAGGCAGCACGCTCCGGAACCTCCAGCTTGAGCGCCTCGTTGAAAATCTGGATGACCGGATCAGGGGAGTGGCTCATCGCATTCATGGCCATTTCCTAGATTCCCGGGCCAAAAACAAACCGAAACGGCAATAATCCGGCGAAGTCACCCCCCATCCCGGACCGCCCGGAACAACCACACCCGTGCCAGCTCCCAATGCCGCCGCACCGTCTTCTCGTTGAGCTCAAGCAACGCCGCAATCTCCTCATGGCCCAGCCCGACAAAGAACCTCATCTTCACGATCTTCGCCTTCAACGGATCTTGCGCCTCCAGTTCGTCCAGCACCTCGTGGACCTGGAGAAGCTTCTCATCCTGCGGCAAGTCATGAACCTCCTCGTCCAAAAGCGTGCGATCCCCCGCCCGCTTCTGCGCTGCCCGGCGGCGCGCATTCTCCACCAGAATCCGCCGCATCGCCTCCGATGCCGCGCCGAAGAAATGTCGCCGGCTCGCCCAGTCTCCCGCCCCGCCGGCCAAGCGCAGATACGCCTCATTCACCAGCGCCGTCGGTTGCAAGGTATGGTCCGACCGCTCGCCCGCCATCTTGCCCGCCGCCATGCGCCGCAGTTCCGCGTAGATCGACGCCATCAATTGCTCCGACCCGGACTCGTCCCCGGACGCCATCGCATTGAGCACCCGGGTGAGATCTTCCATGCCCGGCGATCTTACCCGGCCAGCCAGGCTTTGAAAGCCGCTTCATCCGCCGGCAGCCGCCCGGCCACCTTCTCCCGATCCGCCAGGATCGCCAGCCGCTCCGGAATCTCGACACTCCCCTTCCCGATCTCCTCCTCCATCACATCCAGGAATTTCGAGGGATGCGCGGTCTCCAACGTGATCGTCGAATTCCCCGGATTCACCGCCCGCCACTTCCGCGCCGCCAGCCAGCCGACCGCCCCGTGCGGATCGATCTCGTAATCGAAGAGCGACTTCACCTCGCGGATCGCCGCGCGCGTCTGGCCGTCGGTAAAGGCCATGCCTTCGATCTTCCCGCGCATGCCTTCCCACGAATTTCCAAACAGCGCCTGCATCCGCGCGAAATTCGAGGGCGCACCGACGTCCATCGCATTCGAGATCGTCGCGATGCTCGGACGCGGCTGGTAGTCGCCGCTCTTCAGATAGGCCGGCACCACGTCGTTGGCATTCGTCGCCGCCAGGAACTTCTTCACCGGCAGCCCGAGCTGCATGGCCAGCAAGCCGGCGGTGATGTTCCCGAAATTCCCCGATGGAACCACGAACACCGGCTGCACTCCCTCCGGAAGCTGCCGGGCACTATGGATGTAGTAGAAGCTCTGCGGGACCAAGCGGGAAAGATTGATCGAATTCGCCGAGGTCAGATTGAGCCGCTCGGCCAGTTCGCGGTCCAGGAAGGCGGACTTCACCAGCCGCTGGCAGTCGTCGAAGGTCCCGTCGATCTCGATCGCCGTGATGTTCTCCCCCAGCGTCGTCAGCTGCTTCTCCTGCAAACCCGACACCTTGCCCTGCGGATACAGGATGATCACCCGCGTCCCCGGCACCTTGTGGAAGGCCGAAGCGACCGCACCGCCGGTATCCCCCGATGTCGCTACCAGCACCGTCAGCTCGCGATTGTCGCCGCGCACCAGCCACGCCATCAGCCGCGCCATGAAGCGCGCGCCGAAATCCTTGAAAGCAAGCGTCGGTCCATGGAAGAGCTCCAGGATGTGATCACCCGGCGCCAGCGTCACCAGCGGCGCATCGAAGGCCAGCGTGCCCTCCACAATTTCCTTCAGATCCGCGGCCGGCACGTCCTCTTGGAAAAACGCCTGCGCCACCGCATAGCCGATCTCCTGGAAAGTCAGCTCCCGCCAGATCGCCCAAAATTCCGGCCCCAGCACCGGCAGCGCGTCCGGCATGTAGAGCCCGTTGTCCGGCGGCAGAGAGCGCAGGATCGCTTCCTTGAGATCGACCCGGTGTGCGGGGTTGTTGGTGGAATGGTAGAGCATTGGTCCGGTGTCGGATAGGGCTCCCGCGGCGCGAAGCCGCGGGGATTCCGAAACCTGCGGGTGCGGGAGTCGATGACAAAAGCAGTCAATCGTCCCTCCGCACCGCGCAGTTTTCTGAAGCCCCTACGACGGAATGGTGTATTAACTCAGGATGCGAACCATCCTCCGCACCGCCGTCCTCGCATTCTGCCTCGCCACCGTCACAGCCGAAGCCTTCGAACAACAACCGGTGGCCGCCGCGATCATCGGGCGTTTTGCAAAAGGACCGGTGGGCTCGCCGGTCCAGGTGAGCTTGGGAGAATTCAGGGATCTCTACGGCACCGCAACCCCGACCGATTGGCCCGCCGAACTCCAAGCGCGGCGCTATTTTGCACAGGGAGTGCTGAAATTGAACGTGATCCGGGTCAATCCCGACGGTCCGCTCTCCACCGCCCTCTTCGGCGATCCGGCGGCGATGACCGGACTTTACGCCCTCCCCTTGGTGCGGGATTTCGGCATCCTCCTATGTCCGGAGATCACCCTCCTCCCGACCGCGGAGATCAAGCCCGCATTGGCGATCTGGAAGGCCGAACTGTCGAAGCGGCGCGCCATGATGATCATCGATCCGCCCCCCGGCATGACCACCCCCACCCTGATGGCCCAATGGGTGACCCAGAATATCCCACCCGGCTCCAAGGAACTCGTCCTCTACTATCCCTACCTGACCGCCAGCATCAACGGAACCCCCGCCACCTTCGGAGCCAGCGGCCAGATGGCGGCGGCATGGCTGACCAATGACATCGAGCCCGACCAATGGATCTGGGGCGCGCCAGCCGGAAATCAGCTCCCCCTCGTCGCAACCAGCATGTCACCGGTGTTGAACAACAACACCAGCACCATCGTCACCGACGTCTACGTCTGCGTGATCCGGCAATTCACCACCGGCGGCCCGATCATCCCATACTCAGCCCGGCACCTCGACGGAGGAAATCCGGAGAACCGCTACATCCCCATCCAGCGGACCACGGACTGGATCAAAACCAACATCGAGCGCATGGGAACGCTCTCCGACAACCGTTTGAACGACAGCACCCTGTGGACGGAGCTGGTCACCACGGCCCAGACCTTCCTCCAATACGTCGATCAAAACGGCGGCTTCCCCGGCAACACTCCGGCGGAGTCCTTCTACGTGCGCTGCAGCCTCGGCCAGACGATGACCCAAGCGGACATCAATGCCCACGTTGTGAAAATGGAGGTCGGCATCGCCCTCCTCCAACCCTCGGAGTTCACCATCCTTCAGTTCCAATGGAACACCCGCAACCCGGCCCGGCCGCTGGAAGCGCCACAGCTCCTCATGCGTGAGGGATTCACGGGAAAGCAGATCTTCTACAAAACTCCTCCCGGCGCGACCTACACCCTCACCTCATCCCCCACCCTCGGCGGCTGGACCCAATATGCCGCCCCGCTTCCCGGTGACGACACCTGGCGAAAAGCCGCATTCGTTCCGGAGCCCGGAAAGAAGTTCTTCCGCGTCGAGCAGACGCCGCTGCCGTGATTTCACTGCCGGGAGCCGGAGCTTCCAGAGCCTCGAAGAGGCGGCAGGGAGATAGCGCGGGGTAAACAACGCGCAACCCCGGGTCATAGCCCGCCACATCATGTCCCCCTGCAAGGGGGGCCGGGAGACGGCTCACACCGGAACGTCGCCATCTTCCAAGCAAAGGGCGATCGCCTCCCTGATACGGACATCCAATTCGTCGAAGGAGCGCGCTTGGGTGTAGCAACCATGTAGCGAGGGAACGCTCGCCACAAGCCAGCCTTCCGCATCCCGTTCGATCACGACGTTGAATTTCCGCTTCATGCAATTCGACTCTAGCGCGTTTTCCGCCACTTGGCACCTCTCGGTTCTAACTTCTTATACCACACTGCTTCCTTCAAATCGAACCCGCACCGCTGACAACGGCAGACATCACACGCTCAGAAAAGGATCGGCGTGATCGTGGGCGAAAGCGTCACCTTCGCCTCCCTCTTCAGGATCACCTTCCCGGTGTCCTCTTCATAGACTTCCCAATCATGGGTCATGTCCCGTCCCAGCGCCGTGGGGTCGGTCTTCGCGACGAAGCGGTAGATCTTCCCTTGGCGCGCCTCGAAGTCCAGCTGCCCGTAAGACGTGTAGGGAGGTTTGCCTGAGTGAACCCGGATCGAACACGGACCCGGATTCAAGACGAGGCCCAGGTTGCCGAGATCGGAAAGGGCCGTGCCATGAACCCCGCGGCTCTGGGACCCGCCCTGGGCCACGCTGGTTTGCACCGAGGCAAACCTCGCCGGGCGATCCATCGGATCCGGCCACTTCGGCCGCAGGATCGCATAACTCCGCAGTGTCTCGTCGTCTCCAGCGTCGCGGGTCACGCTTTTGGCAGCGTTCGGGACGCAGGATGCGAAGAAAGGCACCAAGGCGAGGATGAAGAGGAATTTCATATTGTTCTGATTCTAGACCGTTTCCTGGCACTTCTCACTTGGAACTTTTCTCCTCCACCACGTGCACTCCGTGGGGATTGATCTTCGAAACGTAAACCTGATTCCCCAGCGGGATCGACGAGAAGACTTTCGAGATCGCCTCTCCGACCTTCCGCGCAATCTCCTCGCCCTCGCAGAGCGCGAAAACACTCGGCCCCGCACCCGAAATCGAAAACCCCAGCGCACCCGCACCCAGCGCAGCCCGCTTCGCCCGGTAGAATTCCGGGATCAGCTTCTGCCGCCGCGGCTCGGCGATCACATCGTGGATCGAGCGCGAGATCAGGCCGTAATCTTCCTGGATGATGCCGCACAGCAATCCACCGAGATTGCCGATCTGCTGCGTCGCATTCACCAGCGGAATGTCCTTCGGGAGAATCTCACGCGCCACCTTCGTCAGAATCTCGATGTCCGGGTGAACCACCGCGGCCCAGAGATTCTTCGGCGCGGGCAATTGCGCCACGTCGAGCTCGTCATTCGAGCGGATGAAAACGATCCCGCCCAGCAGGCAGGGCCCCACGTTGTCCGCGTGCCAGGCACCGTCCGCCGAGGCCTCCCCGGCCATCGCGAAGGGCAGTAGCTGCTTCTTCGAAAGCGGCTCGCCGATCAACCGGTTCACCGCGAAGGCACCCGCCACCGCCGAAGCCGCGGACGAGCCGAGCCCCGAACCGAAAGGCATCTTCTTGTGAATCTCCATCTGGATCCCGCGATCCGTCATCCCCAAGTGCCGCAGCAGGTCCAGCGCCGCCACCCCGGCCGTATTCTTCTCCGGATTCTTGGGCAGCTTCCCGTCGTCCCCGGTAATCGCGGTAATGTGCAGGCCGGGCTTGTCGCAATGACGGACAACGATCTCGTCCCCGGGCGCGTCAATGGCGAACCCGAGCACGTCGTAGCCGCAAGCGACATTGGCGACCGTGGCGGGTGCGAAAACGCGGACTTCCTGGATGGCTTCCTTCAGCATGAGCGCCGGGAGCAAAGGACCCAAGACCGCAAGACTCAAGACTCAAGAGCGGGTTCTGCGGCATCCCGCCCCTCCGGGAATTCAAGTCTTGCGTCTTGAGTCTTGCCGTCTTGAGTCTCTCGGCCATGTCAGCGCCGCTTGTCGGAATCATCATGGGCAGCACCTCGGATTGGCCGACCATGGAGCATGCCGCCCGGACCCTGAAGGACTTCGGGGTCACCTGGGAAGCGGAAGTCGTCAGCGCCCACCGCACCCCCGACAAGCTCTTCTCCTACGCCACCGAAGCCCGCGGCCGCGGCCTGAAATGCATCATCGCCGGGGCCGGCGGTGCCGCCCACCTCCCCGGCATGACCGCCGCCATCACCAATCTCCCCGTCCTCGGCGTCCCGGTCGAGTCCCACGCCCTCAAGGGCATGGACTCCCTGCTCTCCATCGTCCAGATGCCTGGCGGCATCCCCACCGCCACCTTCGCCATCGGCAAGGCCGGCGCCATCAACGCCGCCCTCTTCGCGGTAGCGATGCTCGCCAACAACGACCCCGCCCTCCTCGAAAAGCTCCAGGCCTTCCGCCAAAAGCAAAACGACACCGTCAAGTCCGCCCAACTCCCCCCCCTCGGCTAACAAGGAGAGGGTGCGTCTCGCGCCCCCCATTCTCTTCCACTGATCACCGCTCACTGATCACTCGGCACCTGCCCTCCCGTCTTTTTTCCGTGTATTCCGTGTATTCCGTGGTTCTCCTTCGCGCCCCTCAATCGAGCCCGTGAAAAACGCGTCTCCTGTCATCCCGCCCGGCTCCGTCCTCGGCATCCTCGGTGGCGGCCAGCTTGGCCGCATGTTCTGCATGGAAGCCCGCCGCATGGGCTACCGCACCCTCGTCTGGACCGGCGGCCTCGAAGCCCCCGCCATCGTCGTCGCGGACGAATCCATCGACGCACCCTTCGACTCCCCCGAAGCGCTGGAAACCTTCGTCACCAAGGCCGCCGTCGCCACCGTCGAATTCGAGAACATCCCGCGCGAAACGCTCGAGGCCGTCGCCGCCCGGATCCAGCTTCACCCCTCCCCGAATGCCGTCGCCATCTGCCAGCACCGCGAGCGGGAAAAAGCCTTCCTCAAGGCCAATGGCATCCCCTGCGCCCCCTTCGCCGTCGTCGCCTCCGCCGAGGAATTGGCCGCCGCGATCCAGCAGATCGGCACCCCCGCCGTCCTGAAAACCGCCGCCTTCGGCTACGATGGCAAGGGCCAGCTCAAGCTGGAAGGCGGAGAAGACCCCGCCGAGGTCTGGACCTCCTTCGCCACCGAGCGCGCCGTGCTGGAAGCCTTCATCCCCTTCGAAATGGAGCTCTCCGTCATGGTCGCCCGCTCGGCCGATGGCTCGATGGCCGTCTACGATCCCGCCGAGAACCGTCACCGCCACCACATCCTCGACCTCTCCATCGTCCCCGGCCGCGTCAGCCCCGCCGTCGCCGCGGAGGCCAAGGTCATCGCCTGCGAAGTCGCCGAAGCCCTCGACTACCGCGGCATCATGGGCGTCGAATTCTTCTACCTCTCGAATGGCTCGCTGCTGGTCAACGAGATGGCCCCCCGCCCCCACAACTCCGGCCACCACACCCTCGACGCCTGCGCCACCTCGCAATTCGAGCAGCAGGTCCGCGTCATCTGCGGCCTCCCCGCCGGCTCCACCCGCCTCCTCTCCCCCGTCGTCATGCTCAATCTCCTCGGCGACATGTGGCCCGGCGAAACCGAGCCCCCCGACTGGACCCCCCTCTTCGCCGACAGCTCCGCCTTCCTCCACCTCTACGGCAAGCGCCGCGCCATGGGCCGCCGCAAAATGGGCCACGCCAACTTCCTAGGCTCCGACACCGACGAGGCCCTAAGGCGCGCCCAATCCATCAAGACCGCCCTCCTCCGGCACGGCTAGAAAAGGTGGTCCGCACAACCGGAGCGCAGCGGAGATAGCCCCGCACTTCGTTTTCAAAAACGGGGCAATCCCTGTGCGGCCGAACGGTCCCAAACTGCCCCCGGAAACCCGCGGGCTCATCTCCCCCCGCGGCCCCGCCGCCCTGGAGTGCGGAGACTCGTCCTGCCCGTTACCCACAACTTTTCGAGGTCGTACTTAAATCGCGCTGGTACTAAACGACTGTTTACATCAGCTTCGCGGATGGACCTCGATTCTTCCGACCTCAATCCTCCCGACCCGCAAGCCGCCCTCTCCTGGGCTGGAACCGAATTTGCAACCTTGGATTGCGGCGACCCTCGCCGCAGCCGACGCTTTGTGCGTGTGGCCTCCGACTTCGCACGAAATCCCACCGCCCCGGTTCCCGCCGCTTGCGGCGACTGGTCCGGCACCAAGGCCTGCTACCGGCTCTTCGACCAGCCCGAGGTCAACTGCGGGGCGATCCTCGCCGCCCACCGCGCCGCGATGCTGGATCGGCTGCGGGCTGGGGACGAGGGAACCGCGCTGCTGGTCTTGCAGGACACCACCGCGCTCAATTACGACAACCATCGTAGCAAGGAAGGCCTGGGCCCCACCGCCGGCCATGGCAAGGATCGCTCCCCCGGCCTTTTCGTCCACGGCCAGCTCGTGGTCGGCACGGACGGCGCGGTCCACGGCCTCGCCTCGGCCCTTGTCTACGCCCGGCAACCCCGCGGTGCCGGCGAGCCCGCCGGCAAGCGCAACCGCCAGCCCTTGGAAGAAAAGGAAAGCCACCGCTGGGTCGGCGGCTGGCACGAGGCGCAGCGGCTGTGGGAAGACCTCGGCGGCACGCGCGCGGTGCTGTCGGTCGCCGACCGCGAGGCCGACATCTACGAACTGCTCGCCGCCTGCCAGCAAACCCGCGCGCAACGCGGCGGCGGAGCCGGATTGCTGGTGCGCAGCCAGCACGACCGCAAGCTTGAGGACGGCGGCACGCCGTTGTGGCAGACCCCCGCCGCGCTGCCGGTGACGGCCACCCTCGTGGTCGACCTGCCGCGAGGAAAGCAAGGGCTCAAGGCGCGCAAGGCCACCCTCGCGGTGCGGGCCGGGCGGGTCCGTCTGGCGGTGCCCGCCAACAAGAAGAAACACCTCGGGCTGTCGGAAAGCCTGGAACTGTGGGCGCTGGAAGTCCGGGAGATCGACCCGCCGCCGGGCGTGGAGCCGGTGTGCTGGCAGTTGCTGACGACCGAACCCGTCGCGGACGCCGGCGACGCCGCGCGGCTGGTCGGCTGGTATGCCCTGCGCTGGCGGATCGAGGACTTCCACCGCGTGCTCAAGACCGGCTGCCGGGTGGAAAGCCGGCAGGTGCGCGCGGCGGAGAAGCTCAAGGCCTTCATCGCGCTGGACATGGTCGTAGCGGTGCACCTGCTGTCCCTGGTTTGGCAGGCGCGGATCAGCCCGGGGCTCCCCGTGGAAGGCTGGCTGGAGCGCGACGAATGGGAGGTGCTCCCGGTGCACGCGGCGGGCGGCGGGCCGCCGCCGGAACGGCCGCCGGCGACCGGCGAAGCGGTGCGGATGATCGCGAGGCTGGGCGGATTCCTTGGCAGGAAGAGCGACGGGGAACCCGGCCCCGAAGTGCTGTGGCGGGGCCTCGCAAAGCTGCGGACCCTCGCGCAGGCGTGGCGAGTCTTTAAAATGAAAAGTTGTGGGTAACGGGCAGGACTCGTCACCGCCTTCGGCAGGCAGCTCGCTGCCGTGAAGAACGGGAGAATGCCGCAAACCTCATCGCCGCCCTCTCAAGCCCGCGAAGGATAGACCGGCCCCCGGCACCGGAAGCGGACATCCCAAGGAGGGGGCCCCCTGCCTATCCCCCAAATACCGGTCCCCCTCCCAGCGCCGGAGCTGCGTCGGAAAGGTGGTCCGCACAACCGGAGCGCAGCGGAGAGAGCCCCGCACTTCGTTTTCAAAAACGGGGCAATCCCCTGTGCGGTGAATGGTCCCTCCCTGCCGACCCACCGTCCGACCCGCACGGTCCCCTCCCAGCGCCGGAGGCGCGTCGGATAACCCAGCACCCGCATCCCGCCCCGGAGGGCCGGCGGAAGTACCCTCCTCACCCTACGAATCCCCGATTCCGCCTCTCCACCGCGCAGCCTCAAGGAGAGGGTGCGTCTCGCGCCCCAATCTCATCTTCCTGCCTTCCCCTTTCAAACTTGGACGTTCGATGTTCGATGTTCGCCTTTCCGCCTTCCCCCCGCGCCCCTCTCCGCGACCTCCGCGCCTCCGCGTTTCGTTCGCTCCTTCAATCACCCAACCCTCTGAATCCCAAAACCCAATCCCTCAATCGCCCAATTTCCGTTCCACCCAACAAGTTGCCCCCACCCCCAAACCATGCCACATTCCCAAATGCTCCCATTCCGCACCATCATCCCCTGCCTCCTCATCTGCTCCGCCTTCGCCACCCAGGCAGCCCCCCTCCGCTTCCCCTCGCCAAAAGGAGACCTCGTCCTCCTCGTCGACCGAAACCCCGACAAGGCCGACACCATCCGCCTCGAAGGCCCCTCCGGAAAACTCTTCCTCACCCTGGCCGTCGAAGACGACCTGAAGACCGGCCAAATCAAGGAAGGCAGCGTCCTCTGGAGCCCCGCCGGCGATGCCGCCGCCTTCGCCGTCGGAAATGACCAGAAATTCGAAGCCTGGGCCTTCGTCCGCGCCACCGAAGGCTGGAAATACCTCAAACTCCCCAAGCCCGCCGACGCTGAAAAAGGCACCCTCACCAGCTACCAGTCCATCCCCTCCAAGTGGCAAGGCGACCGCCTCACCCTCAACATCACCGCCGCCTCACCCACCGCCAAACCCGACGCCCCCGCCCTCAGCGGATCCCTGGTCGTCGCCATCGATGTCGAAGGCGGTTCCGCCAAAAAGGTCGAAGAGACCATCGCAACCCCAGCACCGGTAAAAGAAGCCCAGTGACCGGCATCACTCTTCAGGCCCACAGGCCCGTCACCATACCAGCATGGGGCGCGAGCCCCATGTAGGGCGCAGACAGGCAACGCGGGCTGAAAGCCCACCCTTCTCCGGGAGCATCAGGGAGCCTCATCCCAATTGCTGATCCAGCGGAAAAACAGACCCATCCGCCCTTACTCGCCGGAATGGAAACTCAATCATTCGAACTTCCATCCGCCGCCACTTCAGCCACCGCTTCAAAACCCACTCGGGATTCCTGCGGCCCGGACTTAACAGCCAGCCTTCCACGAATGCGCTGCGCCTTGCATAGATCTCCATGGCCAGCGGCGATCCGAAAGCAAACCGATCATTCAGCCCGCCCCAGCCGTGAAACGATGGGACGAACACTGTCCATTCGGGCGTCGGATCCGGCACCACCACTCCACGGGTGAACTGGAGATCGGCCCGGCTAAGGACCACCACATCCGCCTCGTAGCCGCTCATGGCAAAACGGTCGAAGACTCTCTCCGCCGAGTGGACCGCCAGCACCAGATTTCGCAGCGAAGCATCCGCCCCGGCTCCCGTGACTCCATGGTGCCTCATCGGATTGTCCGCAAACGCGTCGCTCCAATCGATCGTCCGCACGAATTCTTCCTCGTCGTCGGCTTCACCCTCCGACTCCGGAAGCCAACGATTGATTTCTCCGACATCCATCGCCGGGCCGGATTCGCCGGCTCGCGGGTTGTCCAAATAGGGAAGCCGCCACGTGTGATGGAAGACTCGCAGTTCCCCGCGTGCCGCCAGAGGGTCCAGCAGGCACTCGCGGATCGACCCTATCACATGCCGGAGGCTCCGCTGCACCAGACCGTGGAAAAGAACCGCCGTCTTCACTTCTCAGCGGTTGGGCGGTTGGACGATTCCCTGGACGATATCCGAACGGGACTTGCCCTGATACGCGGGCATCGGCACGACGCAGTAAGTCTGCAACCAAGCATGGGACCGCTGCATGAAGAGGTCCCACTCGCAGTCGGCATTCTCGAGCTCCGGCAGCAGCCGCTTCGCCGAGGCGCGGTTCCACAAGATCGCATTGCAGTAGCGCGCGCCACCCAGCCGCACCAGATGGGGAGAGTAGGGCAGGTTTTTATCCCGGCTGGATGCGGAGAAATAGACCAGATCCCAGTCCTCCGGCAGTTCGCGCAATGCGCGCCCGATGATCCGGGGCGCGTCCGGCTTCCAGAGGCAATCGTCCTGACAGATCAGCGCGGTATTCGCCCGGCTATCGAGGAAGTTTTTCAAGGCATTGATCCCGGCCCTCTTGCAACCCACGGCACCGGGAATGTACTCCCCGCGGAGATTTTCGGCCGACCCATAGGCCTCCATGCCCTTCATTTCTTCCCAGCGGATCTCGGCCGGATCGGGCCTTACGCCCTCCACAACTTCAAACTCCAGATCCTGCGGCTGCCAGTTTCTGCGGAGGATTTCCCGCCGGTCCTCGCGTTCCGGCAGAGAGATGACGTAGATTTTTTCCGCAATTCCTTGAAGGGTTGGGATGGCACATGCGGGATGAAAATCCGGCAGCGAATCCCCGATGAGCGAGACGCACGCCTCCGTCTGGTACTCGACCCGCATCCCGCCGGTTTCCAACCATCGGGACAAAATCACGCCTTTCTCCTTCTCGTCCATCCCGTCGAGCACCACCCTTCCGCCTGCTTTCAGATAGCGTCGCAGGGCCGGTGCACCACCTCTCACCGCTTTCGCAAGAGTTCCGGTCGGACAGGTCACGAACAAAAGGTCCACCGGCTCGAAGTCGATCCCGCGGCAGTCATACCACGGCAAGGTTCCGTCGAGCGGCGCATGCCGCAACTCCACATGGCGGTACCCGCGCAGGTTGCCGCGGCAGGAGACGAACCACGCGGCGTGGTGCTCAAGCGAAACGATCTGCGATTCTGGAAAGCACTCCGCCAGCACGGCAGTTCCTTGCCCGCTACCCAGTTCAAGAATCGACCAGGACCGGCCGGCATCACCCACTTCTTCCGCGAGGCGGTTTAAAAACGCCTCCGAAGTCTCTGAGATCTGCCATGGCCACTCGACGGTTTCCGCTGCTTGAGCGGCGGCGGAAGCGGCGGGCAACGGATCTAGGCCCTCGGCTGCTTCTCCGAGCTTCAAATACACATCCTCACCCGCTCCCGCGGCCAGAACCGGCAGGTCACCCCGGTATTCAAGCACGCGGGGGGCGGGACCGCCGCCGGGCCACTGGATCGACTGGAGCCTCGTCTCGTGCCAATAACCGAGGCTCCGCAGGCGGCGCACCTCGCCCTCGTCGACGGGCCCCCTCAGCGCGACATACTCCGGCAGGGGAGTCACCGATTCCAACCATTCGCCAGGACGCGTGCCGGAGCCGAAACGAACGATCTCCACCGGGAAATCGCGCTGTTCGAGCAAGGTCCGGAAGCGGGCCGGACCGCCATTCCCCAGGATTACGTCCGGATGCGGCTCGTCTCTCTCGTCCAAGCGCGGCTCGCCGCCCGAGAACCTCTCTCCGAAAACCTCCACCCGCCAGCCCCGCCGGGCCAAGGCACGCACGCCGGTGCCGTCCTCCGGTTCTACCTCGATCGCCACGGGCTTCTCCCAAATGCCGGCCCGCAGGTGTTCCCACGAGGTCCTCTCGCTCTCCCAGAGATCGGACCGCCAGACTTTCGTGCCGCGCTGCCATGGCTTGGAGCCGCCCGTCCAGTGAATGATCCCCTCCGGAATGCCGTTCAGGAACGGGATGCCGCCAACCTCCGCCCGCCCGCTGCGGGGAATGACCGCGGACGCCAGACCATCCCATTGGGGAACGATGTTCCATCGCTTGCTTACGCCTTTCGTCCGCCCGCCGCAAGCTGCGGTAAGCGAGAGCTGCTCGTCCTGGCCGATGGCAGCATGCGCTTCGAGTAGCTTGTCCCAGATCCCCTCGCTCCGCATCGCGGCCAGATTCATCATCGGCCCCATAAAGAAGTAGGGATGACTCTCCGCGTGCTTCCACCCTTCGGGCAAGCCCCCCCGCTGTTTCATCTGCACGCCCAAAGTGTTGCCGGGGCCGAAGAGCCGGCCCATGAGCAAATTCCCCTCGAAGTTCTCCGCGAAATAGGGGGCGAGATCGCAGAGGGCAATCATGTCGTGATCCATGATCAGGCAACGCTCCCAATCCACCCCGTCCCGGATGATCCGCAGCCGGTCGAAGACCGCCTGAGGCACATGACCGGGATAGCGTCCGGTCACTTCCTCCTCGGCCGGAAAGAACTCGACCTTCAGAGCGCCGCTCTCGAAGGACTCCGGCAAGTAACCCCGGCACCAGCAGCGCACCTGCACCGGCTGCTCGGTGCGGCGGAGAATGCTGGCAATCAGCGTCGCGGAATTGCCGTGCCCTTTGGCATCGGAAGAAATGGCGATTCGAATCATTGAAATTGAGGCCTAACAGCGGCGGGTTTCATGAAGGGTCATTGCCTCTGCGGCGGGCACCCGTCATGCCTTGTCATTTCTTCTCACCACGCATCTCCTTCCACGCCGCATCCGCGGTCTTGGGATCGGTCTTCATCCACAGGCGGTGTACTTCGTGCATGGCTTCCTCGCGCCGCTTCTTGTCGGCCACGGCCATCGCCACCGGCCACGCTTGAGCCGGATCGCCGGCGGCGAGCTGCTTGGACTGGCTTGCCATCGCAATGTCCCGATGGTCTCCTGGCGCAAGGCCCTGCACCCAAGCCGCTGCCGCGGTCGCATCGATCTGCATCCATTGCTCCACCACCGGCCCGAGTTGATCGGCATGCACCAGCTTGGTATTTCCTAGAATGTAGTCGCCCGCCTCCTGCGGTGCCGATGCCGCCCATGCCCCGAGAAGCGCCCGCCGCGAAGTCTTGGCCAGAGCTTGACTGTCCGGGGGAACCATCGCGGAGATCGAAACGAAATCGGATCCAGCCGGAACCGCCGCCATCACGTATTTCATCGCCGTGAAGTCTACCTTGGCTGGCTTCGTCGCCAGAAACCCCTTAACCGCCCCGGATGGATCCTGCTTGGCCATCTCAGAAAAATACCCGCCCAGCAACCGCGATTGGGAATGGATACTCTCAAACGAATCGAGATAGGCCTTGAATCCGGGTCCTTGAAAAGTCTGGCCCGCCGTGAAGCTCATCGATTCCTGGAGTTTCGCAACCTCCAAGTCTACCAGCCACTCCCGCGCTGCTTCTCCTCGCTCCGGCGAGGAGAAGAGCTCCCTCAGACCCTCCGAAAGCACCCACTCTCTCAGATCTCCCTGACCCTCCGCTTCAAGAAACTCGAGAAATTTCAGCAACAGGTCGTGGCCGCCCAGATGTACCACCGCATCGCGCGCGATTTGCTGCCGCACATCCAACAAGACTTGGCCCTTCAGGCTGCCTTCTGCTTCGTCCCACCGCTTGTACAGGGACAGCAAGACGTCCGCCTTTTCGGCGGCCTTGGACTCGCGGGCCTTACGGAGCATTGCCGACCGTTCGGCAATGCTTCCTTTTAACCTGCCGGGCTGGCCATCCCCAGCCAGTTCTCCTGATCCGCCTTTCGTTTCTCCAGAATTATTGACCGTCCATACCAGTGCCATCACCAAGATGGCAACTCCTGCCGCAGTCCATCTCGCTGGAGCGTAAAACCATCGCCTCATACCATGTGCAAATTCTCTCCTAAGGGCACATGCTTGGAAAGGTCGCAAAAGCGCTTGTTCATCCAGCGCAGGCAGGGCCGCAAGGAATATATTATACCATCATGAATAATATTAACAGCCATCTAGTTGCTTGCTTGAAGTCGTGAAAACAGAAATTCTTTGAACTCATCACCAATCTTTTATTCTCGGAAACTCTTCCGGGAACCGATCTTGGCATTCGAAACACGCAGCCAACCACTGAACCTACTGATCAAACTTTTTGATTCCACTTTCTATGGAGGATTGACGAAATCGTTCAACAAACCATCGAAAACCGAGTTAAAATCAGAAAGATATGTTGTACTCCTTCCGATCGGTCGCGAAGAGGCAGGGTCTAATTTAATAATTTCCACTCGCACGGACTGGGTCGGCTCCTCATTTGGAGTTTTTTCCAATAAATTAATAATTGTTCTTGAATAACCATAGTTAAAGTATGCCCCTACAACCGAAAACCCGCTCATGAGGCGCTTGCGCTTTTCCACGCCTATCGATTGATCAACTTTATCAATAAAATTCCGGAATTCCGATTCCCCTTGACCTGAGAAGTCATCTATAATGAAGGACGCGGAGACTCCATTTGGAAGATCGTTGTTGGCTGACATAGACGTCAGAATCAACTCCTTCATTTTCGCACGATGTGAATCTACGATCTTTTGTATTTCGTTTGCCTCGTAGCTCGACAACCCGGCTTCAACGATACTTTCCAAAGTGAGTTTGCCATCGAAAGAGAATGTAGAAAATTTTTCGGTATTATAGCTACTATCTCGAAAATCTGCCAACGGCCCCAACCGCTTTATAGACGTCTCTTTTTGCCATTCGCTAATTTGATTTCGACTGGGATCGGGCGCTTCTCGGATTGTCTTCTGCAACGGGCCTATCGACTTGGGTCGAAAATCACGGGATTTGCCCTTTTGAGAATGAGAAGTGATATACGAAAACGACTCATCTTTATTTGCATCTCCGAATTTAAGCCGAAAGATCAGGGCAAGCACAGCAATGGAACTGACAGCGATCAGAAACGTCAGGGTCTTGCGTGTGGCTGATACAATCATTATACTGTTTCCGGCATGATTTGCAAAACAAGCTCCAACTCCTCTTCAATATTCCATTTTCCCGCCGAAGTAGGAAGGGGGTTATGTATGAATTTCTCGATCTCCAACTTACCTGTGCACCGGAGAATCTTAGTCTTGAACCAAGTCTCAGGCGGCGCGGTTGGATCATCCCTTAAGGCTATTAAACTCACATCCATATGGTAGGCAATTGTACCGTCCGGAATGCTCCAAGTTGCTGAGCCAACCGCGGGAGCAGGAGAGGTATCGTCGTTGACGGCGGAGAAATCTTCTGCGTATTCATCGGCTTTTTCCCCCTCAAGATATACTTCTCCGGTAGAGATGTTTTGACCTCCACCGAATCCTTGCGCTTTACAACGCACTTTAACCTTTGTGTAGCTAGAACCTGCAATGGGTTCGATCCATGCAGCCAATCGCAACGTGACTGCGGGGACGCCGGCTCCTACAACAACCGGAAAATCTAACTTACTATACCCATCGAGAAAAGCAGTATCTGCGGCTGGCGCGCCTACAATAACATATTTTTCTCGTAGGGTAGTATCTACTTCAGTAGTTTCGACAGTGGTATCCCAACCTCCAGTCTCTCCACCTGTGGTATCCCAACTTGTCGTATCCCAAGAGTTGTTACCGCCTCCGCCGCCTCCCTGAGCCCGGATGAGTCCAGCGAGGATGGTCGGCTGCGCGGCGATGATGGAAGCGGCGAGGGACTTTTTCACAAAGTCCCGGCGGGAATCGGAAGGAAGGGAGGAGTTGGAATCCATGGTGGCTGGGTACTGTTTCTGTTAACAGCATTGACATGGCGGGAGCGGGTATGACAAGCCATTTCCGTGAGTTGGACCGATATTTTTCCACTGCTGGATGATAGCATGATCGAGGCCTTCGAGGCCGGGGTTACCACCGCGGAACGCGAGGAGTTCGCCGAGTGGTTCGAGGTCAAGGAGATCCACCGCCCAGATGGAAAGGGGAACGATGCTCACGAAAGCCCCGAGAAACACGTAGTAAGCGTCACGCTTTTTTGGAAACACGTGAACGGCGGCGACCCCGATTTGCCGGTCCCCACCCGAGACCTCTTGATCGATGCGCGGCGGCTGGGGCTCGTGAAACGCTTCTCGCCCTGGGATTGTTATATCGACCCGATCTTCCTCTATGGTCCCGATGCAATGAAGCGGCACCCCGAAGCGAGCTTCCGCATCTATCTGGCGGCGGATCTTGATTTCTTGATCCCGGAACTGATCGGGGCCGGTTGGGAGGTCCATCTCATGAGGAGCCCCTCGATCCGCTATTGCCCGGGGGGCTTCTGGCGCTTCCTCGCCTTGGAGGAAGCCGGTACCCTCGTCACGGTGATCGATAGCGACCGAATCGGCCAGGTGAGCGGGGACATCGAGCGCACGGAGCTAATGAATCGGCTCGGTCTCTCGCTGTGGCGGGTGCCGGGCTACTACAATGCCGACACCAGCAAGGAGGTCCGCTACCGGCCGATTCTCGGTGGTCATTTCGGCGCGCGCGGGGGCTCGATCCCGGTGAGAAAGCTGATCGAAACCTTCATCTGGCATTGGCGGCACGGCTCGCTGCCCCTGACCGCGAACATCCCCGGTTACGGCGAACGCCCGATGAAGTTCGCCAACTGGCCGGACTACGGCTTCGACGAGTGGTTCCAACTCGCCGCGATGTACCCGCATCTGGCTCCCGGAGGGACTCTGAGTTTCATCCCGGTGGACGCCCGCTCGATGTTGCTGCCAGTCGATATCGAATACGCGACCTGGGCGAATCCAAAGAGCGAAACCGTGTATTTCTAAAATCGCCGGACGACGATGGATGCCAAGCGCGCCGCCGCCGCCCGGGCGGAGTTTGCCAACAAAATTCCCCTCGCCGGCAATGCTCCCTGCATCACCTGCGTCAGTCCCGGCGAGGGCGCGGGATCGATGGCGATGCGCTATGTCTCCGTGATGACAGCCTCCTGCGTCTATCAGCGCACCTATATCCACACACCTTTCCGCAATGTCGGGCATCGCCCCCGCGGGTACGATCCACAGGCGTGGGACCGGGAATGGGAGACCTTCTTCAACTTAGGCCTGGACGAAATCCAAGATCAACCCGCCAAGGCCTACCGGTGGTGTTACCGGGAAGTAACGGGCCGCGAGATGGGCCTGATCGATTGGATCTTCCGGGACAAGTATCACGATAACCCCAAGCCCCCGGCGTCCTGGTTTTCGCCGGACGAATGGAACGTGGCGATCCATGTCCGCCGCGGCGATGCCTTGGAGGCGCGGCACCAGGCAAGGGTCACCCGGAATCCCGATGTGGAACGGTTTCTCCGCGGGATCTTGCCAAAATGTACCAATCCCGAGAACAAACCGGTCAGAATCCACCTCATGTCGGAGGGAAGCCGCACGGACTTCGATCTCGCCGAAAGACTCGAGGTGCCCTGCGAACTGCATCTGGACGAATGCCCTTTCATGACCTTCCACCATCTCGTGATGGCGGACACGCTGATCACCGCCAAGAGCACTTTCAGCTATTTTGCCGGTATTCTCAATCCGGGGCAGGTCTTCTACGAGCCGTTCTGGCATGAACCCCTGCCGAGATGGATCGAGCTTGAGGTCGGCTCCTAGCCCACCCCAAGGCGCTCGTGAGGCGAGACCGGGTCCATGGAAGACCAAACGAAAAAGCCGGGCACCAGCCCGGCCTTTCCAAATCAGAACGGAATATCGTCCTCTTCATCCCGGTAATCCCCGGGCTCGGCGGCCGAACCGCCCTGCGGCGGGCCGGAGCGCTGGCCACCACCGTTGCCGCCGCCGCCCTGATAGCCGGGCTCGGCGCTGCTGCCGCGCTGCGTGGAGCCGCCACCGCCGCCGCCACCCTGAGGCGGCGTCGCCCCGCCCTTGCCGTCCGGCAGGAACTGGAGCACCTCGGCGACGACCTTGAGCTTGCTGCGCTTCTGGCCGGACTGCTTGTCCTCCCAGGTGTCCATCTGCAGGCGGCCTTCGATGAAGACGCCGCGGCCCTTGGTCAGGTACTTCTGCGCGTTCTCCGCGTTCGTGCCCCAGACGGTCACGTCCACGAAGGTCACCTCGTCCGACCAATTGCCATTGCCATCGGAAACCCGGCGGTTCACCGCCAGGCCGAGGTCTCCGACCGCGGTCCCCTTCGGCGTGTAACGCACCTCGGGATCCCGCGTCAGGTTGCCGAGGAGCATGACTTTATTGAGATTGGCCATCGCGGGTCAGACTAGAAAGACGGAAGACGACATGCAAGTGCAGTTCCAATGAACAGCAAACTTCGCGGAAATCAAGCGACCCGTTGGAAGTGCTGCAAGTGCACGTGGCCGTTCAGCTTGAGCTTCTCCTGGATGCGCACGATCGCATCCGGCTCGGCCTTGAAGAAGTAGTTCACGTAGTGACCGCTCTCCAGGTGGCGCGAGTTGTAAGCGAACTTGCGGCGGCCGATCTGCTGGACCTCGTCCAGCTTCGCACCTTCGGATTCGATCTCCTTGCCGACCGCGCTGACGAGTTCGTCGACGCTGCCTTCGGTGGTCTTGGTATTGAGGATAATCAGTCCTTCGTATTTCCTGCTGCTCATCTGTATGGGAGTCTGTTAGGGTGTTCCGTTGCTGCTGTTGTAAAAATTCGCGGCCGTGCCTAGGCCTTGGGAGAGCGCAAGCTGCACAGCCGAGACTGCCCTTGCAAGCGTGTTTTCAAGCAGTTCCCGCTCCTCCACGCGGAAGTTTCCAAGCACGTGGCCGACCATGTTCTCCCCCTCCGTGCCGCCGATTCCGAACTTCAGCCGCGGGAACCCGTCCCCGCCGAAATGCTCGATCAGCGACTTGATGCCATTGTGCCCGCCGGCGCTGCCCTTCTCGCGGAAGCGCAGCTTGCCCAGCGGCAGCGCCGCATCGTCATAGACGACCAGGATGTTCTCCGGCGTCCACTTGTGAAACGCCGCAATCTGCCGCACCGGTCGCCCGCTCAGGTTCATGAAGCACTGCGGTTTCACCAGCAGCACCCCCGACCCCGGCAGCTTCACCACATGGCTCTGCCACTTCGGTTCCGACTTGAAGGCCACCCCCGCCTCCGCCGCCATCCGGTCGAGCACCATGAAACCCGCGTTATGCCGCGTGCCTTCATACTGCCGCCCCGGATTGCCGAGGCCGACGACCAAGGGGATGGAAGAAAGTTCCAAGGGAAAAGTGCCAGGTTACAACTCTGATCTCCAAGCTCCATGCTCTAAGCTTCACCAAACAAAAGCCCGGGCCGCTCACGCGGACCGGGCTTCTGCAAAAGAAAAACGCGGATCAAGCGGCGGCGGTCGCGCCTTCGGAAACCGCGGCTGCGGTCTTCGCAAGGTGGGCGATCACAACATCCGCGGCATGCGTCGCGACGACACCGGCCGGAAGCGTCACATCGCCGATGTGCAGCGAGTCGCCTTCGTCAAGATGGGTCACATCGAACTCCAGCACTTCAGGAAGCACGGAGGCAGCGCAACGCACTTCCAGGGTGTGGCTCATCTGCTCCAGCATCCCACCGGCCTTCACGCCGACAGGCTCGCCGAGAAGGTGAACCGGGATGTGGGCGGTGATTTCCGTCTTCTCGTCGATCGCCAGGAAGTCCACGTGCAGCGGCTTGCCGTCGAGAGGGTGATGCTGCACCGCCTTGAGGAAGGCGAGCTGGCTGGCACCGTCGAGGTCGAGGTTGATGAGAATGTTTTCCGAGGTGGCGTGGGCCAACAGCTCGTCGAAGGCCTTTGCATTGACCTTCAGGTTCTTGTTTTCAGCACCGCGACCGTAGATCACGGAGGGCACCCAGCCCTCGCGGCGCATTTGCTTGAGGACTCCGGAACCGGTGCGGAGACGCGGTTCGGCTTTAAGGACGTGCTTCTTGGCCATGGCGGAAAAAAGGCGTGGGATTGGTGGCCGGGGAGCGGGGTTCCGCTGCCGGGGGCGGGGTCTGTAACGGCCCGCCCGGGATTTGTCAAAATTTTGTTCGGGCTCCTTTCAAGTTCCGGCCAAACGACATCAAACCGCAGGACCAAGACTCATAAAAGCGCTTTGCTTGCACATTTCCGTGTAATTGACTGACCATCAGCCAATTAGACCTCAAACAGCGAAGTCACCGATTGGCCCCCATGAATGCGTCGAATTGCCTCCCCAAGAAGCGGTGCGATGCCCACTGCCCGGACCTTGTCGCCGCAGGCCTGCGGGACGGAATCGGTGGTAATGATCTCCTCGATCGCCGAATCATTGATGCGCTGGCGGCCCAGATCACCCAGCACTGCATGGGATACCCCTGCGAAAATCCGCTTGGCCCCATGGCGGCTCAGGATCTCGGCAGCGGCGGTCAGGGTGCCGGCAGTCTCGGTCATGTCATCCACCAGGATCACGTCGCGGCCTTCCACGTCGCCGATCACGTTCATCGCCTCCACCCGGGTGGCGCTGATCCGGTGCTTGGCGACGATCGCGAGATCCGCGCCGAGGGCGTCGGCGTAGGCCCGCGCCATCTTCACCCCGCCCACGTCCGGCGAGACCACGGTGATGTTCGAGGCATCGGGATGGCGCTCGCGCAGGTAGTGGATCAGGGCCGGTTTGGCGTAGAGATGATCGACGGGGATATCGAAGAAACCTTGGATCTGCGGGGCGTGCAGGTCCATGGTCAGGACCCGGCCGACGCCTGCGGAGGTGAGCAGGTTCGCCACCAGCTTGGCGGTGATCGGGACCCGCGGCTGGTCCTTGCGGTCCTGGCGGGCGTAGCCGAAGAAGGGCATCACGGCGGTGATCCGGCCGGCACTCGCGCGCCGCGCCGCATCCACCATGATCAGGAGCTCCATGATGTTGTGATTCGTCGGAGGACAACTCGGCTGGACGATGAAGACGTCGTCGCCGCGGATGTTCTCGTTGATTTTGACGAAGGTCTCACCGTCCGGAAAGGCGGTGACATGGACATCGGCAAGCGGTTCACCGAGGGTTTCGGCGATGCGCTCGGCGAGGGCGCGGTGGGCGGTTCCACTGATTAGTTTCATGCAGGGCGGCGGCGGGCCGGGATTGTTGACACCTGCGCGCGGATCGGCAACCCTGCATCCCGAAGAAAGATGGAAAGTCCCACCCTTCCAACACCCCCGGAGCCAAAAGGGAGCGCGATGCCCGCCTGGCCAGGGCCCGCGATCTGCGCCGGGATCGTCGCCATTTACTATGCGGTGGTCGGCGGTTTCGGCATCGGCGGGAACGTCTCGCCCTTCTACTGGCTCAATAGTGCTTGGAATAAGGAGACGCGCTACGAGCACGGTTTCATGGTCCCGATCATCATGGTCGGCCTGATCGGCTGGCAGTGGAAGAATCTGGTGCGCCTCGCCCGGGAAGGCCGCGGCTCCCTGCTCGGCATGCCGATGGTGGTGCTCGGCATTCTCTTCTTCGTGGCCTCCCACCGCTGCGGCCAGCCTCGTCTCGCGATCGGCGGCCTGCCGATGATCCTCTGGGGCGCCGCCCTCTATTTCTGGGGCTGGCAGGTCTCGCGCCTGCTCCTCTTCCCGCTTTTCTTCCTGTGGCTGGCCGTTCCGATGCCGGAGTTCCAACAGGCCACCGTCAAGTTGCAGCTGATGTCCACCCAACTGGCCAAGTGGGGGGCCGAGCTGTTCGGCGTGGATGTCTTCGTCAGCGGCACCAAGATCTTTTCGGCGACCCGAAGCTGGGAACCCTTGGAGATCGACGAAGGCTGCGGCGGCATCCGCTCCCTGATGGCCCTGATCATGATCTCGTCCGTATGGGCTTACCTCGCCAAGGTCAGCCTCTGGAAAAAGGCCATCCTGCTGCTCTCCGCGTTCCCGCTGGCCATCTTCGGGAACATGCTGCGCCTCACCTCGATCTTCGTGATCGGCGAATACGGGAGCCCGGAATTCGCCCGCAAGACCTGGCACGATTGGTCCGGGCTGCTCATCTTCTATCCGATCTCCCTGTGCCTGCTGCTGCTGGTCCACTCGATCCTCGAGCAAGGCCTGCCGTGGCGGAAGCCGAAGAAAAAGGCCGTGCGCCACGTGGTCGCCCGCGAAGCCCCAGCAAGCTGAACCCCATGGCCCTGAAGCGATCCCTCATTCTGGCGGCGGTCCTGGCAGCAGGCATGTCTTCGATCTACGTGCTACCGCCTTTCCATGTCACGGAGTCGGCCATGAATCTGGAGATTCCGAAGGAAGTCGGCGATTGGACGACCACCTCCCAGGTACCCAGCGAGAAGGAGATCACGTCCCTGGCCAGCGACACGGTTTTCTCCAAGGCCACCTGCACCCTGCTACGCTCGCGGGACTCCCTTTTCGGAGGCTTGATCGAAGACCGGGCCGAACTTTCGATCGTTCTCTCCGGGCAGGATCTCGCGAACTCCATTCACCGCCCGGAACGGTGCATGGAGGCTCAGGGTCACAAGGTTTACGCCTCGGAGAAATCGGACATCGAAGTTCCGAACCTGGGAATGGTCCCGACGAGGCGCCTGCTCTCAAAGCAGAACATCACGGCAGGAAAAGTTGGCGAGCGGATCGAGGTGGAGCTCAAGATGCTCACCTACTACTTTTTCGTCGGCAACGAAACGATCACCGAAAGCCACAAGACCCGGACGCTGGTGGACATGCGGGACCGGCTCAAGAAAGGCCAAGCCCAGAAGTGGGCCTACGTGCTGGTCAGCATGCCCTTCAAGGACGGCAGCGAAGACCCGCGCTTCAATTGGGAGGCCATGCCCGATCTCAAGATCGCGGATGCGGAAGTCCGCTCCCTGCTCGAAGAAATTTCCGAGAGCAACATCAACTGGAAGCAGGTCACGGCGCTGAATTGAGAGGAGAAGGCCGGTTTACCGACCGCTTCGAGGAAGGCATCGAGGCGGCGGCACGGTTCAAGACGCGACACTCATCCCAAATGCCCGCTTGAAGGGGAGGCCGAAAACGCCGCCTCGGCGGCGACATCGTTAGCGGCGGTCGCATCCATACCGAAAACTCTCACGTTGGGAATCAGGGAAAAGCACATGGGCGGAGGGGCTTGTGCTTGGGTGTTGAAGGTAGGCGATCTTTCCTCGTGAAAACAGCGGCATCAAGGGGCGAATGAAGGGGTGAAGCCAGCGGCGAATGCGCGAGTAACCGCGTTGCCCGGAGTCCGGCAAGGGGTGCGGTTCAAAGAGGGTTCGTAGTCGAGAAGCTGCCGGAACTTCAATTTTCAAATGGGTTGGCACCGCCAATGCCATTGGCTGGCTCGTACGTTCATTTTTCAAAGGACTGACCTCATCGAATCGGGAGTGACCTCATCGTCATCATCTGGAAAAATCCTCGCGTGGGAACTACAAAAGCCGACAACAAAGTCTAGCGCTTCCACATACCTGTCATCCAGTTCCACATCGTCCTCCGGGATTTCACGTCTAGCGGCCTCAAATTCTGCAACCACTTCTTTTTTATGCAACCCGGCTGCCTTCAACAAAATAGCCAAGCTTAAAAGGTCGTCTAAAGACGGATCGGATTTCACAAAGCGAAGCCCAACAAATCGGACCATTTCTGATGTCAAATCTTGCATGCACTTATGATTTGATTTTTTAATTTCAAGCCAATCACCACGATTCCGATGCTGGCGCCTCTCCTTTTTCAGGCGTTATTCTAAACCATAAAAATTTGGTAGCCCAAAGGGTTCTTTGATAGGAATTATAATCCATGCAAAATGCAGGAGCGACCGTGACATGCGCCGAATTATCATACGACGCATACAGTGTAGGAGGGATGAGCCTACGGGACATTGCGTATATGCTTACAGGTTTTCCTTTCCGCGACTTCCCACTATGGCCTTCCGGAAAATATTCCAAAGGAACGCGGAAAGGTATGTTGACCATCAGAGCGACAAGGCTTGGGGCGGTCGACATTCCTTGAAATTTTCCATCTGCACCAAGCGGATGCACCATCCCTCCCTTTGTTATTACGTCATATCCATTCGGTCGCGGGGGAGGACCCTCCCAAGGCGGCCTTACTCCCAAGTGGTCTGCGGTGTTACCAGTCGCGGGGTGAATTCGATAGGCGGAATCCTCCAGCATAGCGCGGTAAATCAAATCACCCGAATTAAGTCGACGCCGTAGCTCTTCCGACTGTCTTTTGATTTGCTCAAGTTGAGAAGCCGCATCTACAGCGGCTTCCACCTCGAATGCTGTCGCGACTCCCGCACCCACGGTTACTGCGCCAAGAGCAAGAACAGCTCCTGGCGCAGAAGCGGCTCCGGTCACAAGAGCCCCTCCAGCAGGCACGACAACTTTTGCCCCGTCCATAATGGTCTGAAGATCTGGCATTTGAGGGGCTTGAAGAAGTCCCCACATGTCAACTTCTCCAACGGAGTCGTTTCCAATCAGGGCATAAAGATTGGGTCCAGCAAGCTCGTGCATCGGATCTTTGCTCAGCCATCTTCCCGCAGCCGGATCCAAATAACGATATCCGTAGTAACACAGTCCGGTCTCCTTATCGTGAAATCTCGTCGAGAAACCTACTGGATTGATCGCCGCGTAGTTTCCAGTGATCTTCATCACCTCACCGAAAGGCGAATATTCGTAACTCGCCGTAAGAAAGGCTCCATCCTCTCCAATCAAGTTCGTCACATTGCCGTTCCCATCAAAGGCGCAGAAATGGAGCTTGTCGCTCGGACCATCCCGCATCCAAAGCAGTCCGCCGGTACCGCCAGCGCCCTGTAAAGAGCCGCTCAAGTCGCGGCCCCAGACGTATTCGCGGCGCAGGTCCCAGGAACCGTCCAACTCCGCGATGCAGTTCCAGCCTTCGTAGAGCCAGATCGTCGCGGCGTCCGGTGTGGACGAGGAGAGCGAATTGAAGCGCCGCTCTCCGATCCGCCGGTCCAGATAGTCGTAGGTGTATTCCACCCGCAGGTAGGGTGTGCCCGGGGCAAGGGAGGACCGCACGATCCCGACCAAGCGGTTGCTAGCGTCCCAAGTGTAGGTCCACCGGCCGTCGTCCTTTAGATTGCCGTCCTCGTCGTAAATGGGTCCTACCGAAGCCTTGGGCACGAAGTGGAAGCCTGCGACGGTCTGCGTGCCGTCCGAGACCTCGACTTCCTTCCACACCGGGCCCGTTGCATTTGAGACGCTCAGTTCCTTCCGGAAGTAGGTGCCAAGTTCGTCCGCGGGCTGCCCGTCCACGGTCGGCGAAGCCGCCAAAGGGGCGCGCGCCGTGACATCGAAACTGCCGGGATGAGTGATGGTCCCATACTGGTTCAGGGCGTTCGGCGTATATCCAATCGAGCGCCTGCCGCTGCCGCTGGAATCCCCGCCCGATTCCGCGGCGGTGCGATTTCCGATGCCATCGTAGGCGTAGCGGAACTGGCGGCCCGGGTAGAGATCGGTGCTGCCGGCCTTCTTCTTGTCCGCCTTGGTCACCTCGCCCGCGGCATTGTAGCCATAGAGCCACGAATCCCCGGCGAGATCGCTGGCGGCGGTCCGCTGCCCGAGCCCGTTGTAGCCATAGCCCCAGTGGGCCAGCGGCTTCGATGCCTGGCCGGTCGATGCCGAATGCCAAGTGGTCCCCTTCAATCGCCCGAGGCTGTCATAGCGCCGGGTATTCTGCAACACCGGCCGCGAGGGGGCGGTGTCGGCACCGGAATCTCCTCCAAAAGCACCTGAGCCCCTGCGCTCGCTGAATCCAAGCTGTGAAACTTGTTGGTTCACGGGATCGAAGCGGTAGCTGGCGGTGACGCCGTGCGCGACGACCTTGGCGAGTCTCCCCGCCCCGTCGTGGCCGTATGCCACGCTCTGGCTGAATCCGGAGGCGGCATGCAAGTGGCCGATGGCTGCGAGGCGACCGAGATCGTCATACTCGTTCAAAGCGGTAGTCCCCGAGTGAAGCCCGGTTCCGGTGACGCTCGAGATGGACTCCGGACCATAGTCGTAGTAGGAGATATTCCGGGTGCCCGCGGCTGCGTCAGCGATCTCCTCCGGACGGCCGAAGAGATCCCTACTCACGACGGAGTAGCCGGGTGTGCCGTCGGAATGAGAAACGCCATCGAGCAATTCCGGGCTGCTGTTGTCCGCCGTCCCGTAGTGATAGGTGGTGACCAGAGGATTCCCGGCGACCAGACGCACCTGGGTCTGGGTTTTCAAGCGGCCGGCAGCGGTGTAGGCGTAGCCGGGTCCTGCTCCGGAGCCTTCCGTCGGGCTGTTGTAGCGCTTCCCGGTCAACCAGCCGCGGGCGGGGTCATAGATCCAGCGGGTGACCGCGGTCGCGGTCCCGTAGGTGGTGAGGGTCTTCAAGCGTCCTGCGTAGTCGTAGGTGTAGGTGCGATGATACGCCTGCCCTCCGGAAATGTCCTTCACCTTGCCATCGGTGAAATAAGCGGTCGCGGTGTCGTTGGAGAGACTGCCTCCGCTCTGATCCTGGGTGTCCGGAGCATCCACCAAGGTGCTGCGGTTTCGCGCATCGTAGGTGACCGCGGTGAGGTTGCCGTCCGGGTCTTGCGTGGACTCGACCAAATCGAGAAGCGCATCGACGTAGCCAAGAGTCGTGATGCCGTTCCTTGAATCCGTGGAGGTCTCCTGGCGATTCAAGCCGTCGTAGGTCGGGGTCACCGTGTAAAGCTGATTGCCCCCCGAATCTGTATTGCGGGTTTGAACGAGCATGCCTCCGGAATAGGTCCCGATCTCCCGGGTGCCATCGGGATTCCAAGTGGTCACGGTCCACTCCCCTGCGCCGAGGTAGGCTTTCTCCGACCGGGAGGTCGTGGCGAGTTCGTCCGGGTAGTCGCTCTGCTCGAACGACAAGCCATCAAAGCTTTCGTGGATGCGGCTGGCCACCACACCCATAGACCCGGAGGTCTGGCCTTCTTTAAACCTCTTGGGTGACAGTCTCGAATTTGTCCTCGGTCGCGTGGAGAGACTTCTCGGTAAGGGTTACCCGGTCGACACCGGGATTGATCGCGCCATTGCCGTTGAGATCAACGGCCGTCGTGGTGCGCTCACCGAGGTTGTTGTAGGCGTAGAGCTTGGTCAGCCCGTCCGGATCGGTCTCGCGGACAAGTTGGCCCGAGGCATTGTATCCAAACTCCGCGTAATCCAACTCGCTGTCGCCATCGGCATCGCTGGCGTAGACCATCCGCACGGTCCGGCCGGCCCAATCGGAAACCGTCGCCACCGTCTCCCTCAAATTCGCCCCCTCGACAGAGGATTGTTTCGAGACCAAGCCAATCGCATCCGTCTCATAGGAGTAGGAAATCGCAGGCCCGAGATTTCCCGACTCGCTGGCGGTGCTGCCGTCTAGGAAATAGTCCACCACGCTCTCAGGTTGGATGCTGGCGGTGATCTCCGCTGCCGTCTGAGGGGGATGTGTGGTCACCCGGCGGCCGATCCCGCCTCCCGGATTGAACCCGGTTGTGATCACCGTCTCGCGCAGCGCGGCATCACTCCCCGAGCGAGCCCATTCGGAAACCGTCTCGCCCCGCAAATTGCTTACCCGTCGGGAAATCTCGTTCGATGGCGCGGCTTGGCTGGTCTTGGAGAGCACCCCGGCAACCAAACCCTCCGGATAGCGGTGAACGCTGGTGACGAGCCCTTGGTAACGGGTTTCGGTGGTCACCCCCAAACTGTTCATCTTGGTCTGCCGCCCGAGCTCGTCATAGGTGAAATAGGTAGCGACCCCGAACTGGTCCACGTCCTTCGCCAGCCCGCAGCAATCGAATTCCCGGGAAGTCTCCAAAGTGCCGCCGGGTGTGGTGTCGGAAAGATGAAGTGCCCGTGTGACGCGACCGAATCCATCGAGATCGGCCGCCAGCATTTGCTCGACGGTTTCGCCCTCGCTATCTTCAGATGACCGGTGGTGTTGGACCGTCCTGGCGACAACTTCGCCGCGCTCGTTGGATCTTGTAACGGTTCTGGTCCTTACCGAAATGACCGGGTCGGTTGGATCGCTGAAATCTTCGACCCACCCGGTGGTCTCCGTGAGAACCGATTGGCCGTCGAATAGATCCGTGGTGCGCATCGACGTGGAGGCCGTCATGTCCGGATTCACGGTTATCCGCGAGCCGCCGGAATCAACAATGGTATAAGTCGAAGTGCTAGCTCCCGAAGCGCTGAAAATCCGCTCTTCCGTGAAGAAGGCACCGGGCCCGAGTTCTTCCTCCGTGGTCTCGGCTTTGGAGACTAGGTCGTGTTGATGAATTTATCTGAGGTATAGGAACGCGGCCGTGAGGTGGACCATCGCGAGGAAGGTGCAGGCATACTTCTCGTAGCGCGTGGCGATTCTCCTGAAGTGCTTGATCCGGTTGAAGAAGCGTTCCACGCGGTTGCGCTGCCGGTAGATCTCCCGATCATACGGGATTGCTTCCTTGCGGTTGGATTTCGGCGGGATCACCGGCTTGATCCCGTCCTCCGCAAGCCGTTCGCGGATTGCGTTGCTGTCGTAGCCTTTGTCCAGGGCGGCGGCCTCCAGCACGTTGTCCTTGTCCAAGCTCGCGAAAAGTTCGCCGAAGTTGCTGCAATCCGCGCTTTGTCCGGGACTCAGGATCAAACCGACGCTGGAGATCTCGTCCACGCATGCGGCGTGGATCTTGGTGGTCAATCCGCCGCGAGAGCGTCCCAGAGCTTGGTCGCCGCCGTTTTTTTGGGTGCCCCGGCGGCATGTTGGTGAGCCCTTACCGAGGTGGAGTCGATGAAGAGGTGGCGGGCATCGGCAAAGACCTCCTCCTGGAGGGATTGCCAAAGCCGCTTCCACACACCCCGCCTCTCCCAAGTGCGGAAGCGGACGTATACGTGATTCCAATGGCCCATCTGCGCCGGGAGGTCGCGCCAGGGGCTGCCGGTCCGTGCAATCCATAAAACCGCTTCTATGAAGTCCCGGTCGGATTGCATCGCGGGAGAGCCGGCAGCCGAGTGCTTGGCTTGTCTAACAAGCGGTTCGAGCTTGTTCCAAATTTCCGCCGTGATCGCCTTCCTTGTTGTTCCGGATGCCATTCCAAGGAATGAAGCGACCATTCAAACAGTCGTACAGATTTAAATTAATCAACACGACCTAGCGCCCGAGCGAAGATCTCAGTTCGTCCAATGTCATCCCTTTGGATGGATCCAGATCCATCTCCGCATCGCGGCGCATCGCCTCGCCGATTCCTTGGTCATCGTCCGAGAGCATCGCGGGGAGAGATTCCAGCAGGCGGGCCGCCAAGATGGCCCGCTCGGCGTCGGGCAGATTCATCGCTTGGGCCTCGATCTCGGAAACACTCACCATGCCCAAAGCCTAAACACGGAGGCTGCGGACAGCAATCCCGCCCTCCGCCACATTCAAACAAATCGCCCTCTTCCAGCGGGAGCCGGAAGAGGGCGATCTTTTTAAGGAGGGGAACAGTTGGTCCGGGGACTAAATCAGTCCTCGGCTTTCTTCAGCACCTCGACCTTCACGGAAACGACTCCACGGGAAAAGAATCCCAGGCGTTGCGCGACTCCTTCGGTCACATCGATGACACGACCCTTGGTGTAAGGGCCGCGGTCGGTGATGCGGACAATCTCGGACTTGCCATTGGCAAGGTTGGTCACGCGCACGTTCGTCCCCATTGGAAGGGTCTTGTGAGCGGCGGTCGCAGCACCATTGCTGAGACGCTCGCCACTCGCGGTGCGAGTCCCGCCGTTGCAGCGGGTTCCATACCAGGAAGCCCGGCCGTGCTGGACGGTCGATACTTCCCACTCCGTCTGGCCGTTGGGGCGGCTGGACGCGGTGGCCTGCGTGGCGCAGGATGGTAGCATTAAGGCTCCGGCGATGGCCAGGGCCACGGATCTTTGGGTCCGGGTCATGGTTGCTTGTCGGTAGTTTCCCCTACGCACGGCGCAGGGAACCGCCGATGTAGAGACCGGGAGAGTCCCGCGCAAGCCCAATCCGCACCTTTCTGTCAAGACGTTTATGTAATAAAATCAAGGATTTCCGGGCATGTGTTTAACCTTTGTCAAATTCTTATCGCCATTCGGGCCCCGGATTGCTATCGCATGGGACGATGAGCACTTGGATTCCGTCAAGTCGCGACCGCTTCACCCCGGCCGACTTCGCGTTTCTCAGCCACGCCTTGTCGCCAGGGGGTGAACGGCGACATTTCTGGACGCTCTGGGAAGACCCGGAAGCGCTGCGCGAGATGCTCGACCTGAAAGAGGTTCTGCGGGCGCTGCTCGATTCCACGGCGGCGCTGAGCGTGTCCCCCGCCTTCTATTTTTACGTGCTCGTCCGGCATTCTTTCCTGGAAGCGGGAATCGCCGATCCCGGGATGGCGGACTACGTGGCGGGGGTGATGGTGCAGCGGTTGGCCAGCGACACTGGCGATCCCTTGCGGAGCCTACCCGCCGGTCTGACCCATGCCGCGGATTTCGTGGCGATCCTGGAATCCGCGCACGGACGGATGCGCTTTCACCTGCAGTTGGAGGCGGGGAATCAGTTTCTGGTGCTCACGGGGCTTTTCCCAGGTTTCCTATCGCGGCGCTGCCAGCGGCGCGGGGCACCGGGCGTGGGCTTCTACGAGGACTTCGCGCGGCGGGCGTTCCGCGATGCGGCGGACAATCGCAGCGCGCCGCAGGATGCGCCGCGGAGGCTGTTCGGAGATCTGGCGGAAGCGCTGCCGGTCGCCAGGCTCTCGCTGAACAAGCTGGCGGAAGAGCTTGTGTTCTTGGGGGAGTGAGAAGAAATGCCAATCACCACCGGGCGGATCGGGAAGAGAGACAAGGCCGGACTTGGACACGGCTGGCCGAGGTGACACTAGTCGTGCATGGAAATCCGCGCGCTTGAATCCCAAGTCCCCTTCACCACCAAGGACGGCTCGACGATCCGGAGTATTCTGGATCTGGCGAATGCACCGGTGAAGATGCAGAGCTTGGCGGAGGCCAGAATCCCGGCGGGCGGGGCGACCCAGCGCCACTGGCACGGCGAGAGCGAGGAATTCTACTTCCTGCTCGAGGGACGCGGGACAATGGAAATCGACGGCGAACTGCGGGAAGTGGGGCCGGGAGACGGAATCCTGATTCCGGCGGGGGCGTGGCACCAGATCCGGTCGGAGGGCGGGGTGAGGATGCTGTGCTGCTGCGCGCCGCCCTACAGGCACGAGGACACGTTTTTCGAGTGATCCGGGGATCGCAGGCGGGCGGGGCGGTCTTTTTGACCCATCCGCATTCCGGCGGGCGACAGGGCTCTGCCGAAGGATGACCAATACAACTCCCGCCGGGGGGACCTCCTAGGAGATCACACACCCGGCGGGTTGGTTGTATTGGACAGCGGGGTTTCTCAGGCCCCTAGTTTGTTCTCCCCCCAGAGAACATCTATACAATGGCATCCTCCGTGCCAAGGCGGGAAAAAAATTCAATTTTGCTTACTATCAATAATTTACACTCATCCGAGTAACGCATTAGTGAAACGAGATTGATTGTAAAACCTGCAATAATTTCAGGCTTTCTGAAAATCATTCAACTTTCTTAAATGACTGAAGCTCGTAGTGCCACTCGGAGGCTCACCTTGCCACCACCAGCAGGCTGTGGGCGAGCAGATGGGTGCCGAAGATCAGGAAGCAGCCGAGGAGGAGGTTTTTCATCCGCCCCTTGTTACGGACCGAGGGAGCGCCCGTGGCCGAGCTACAGACGAAGACGAGGCAGAGCGTGAGGATGCCCAGGTAGATGGCTAGGACTTCCAGGCCAAGCGCGCCGCCGGCAAAGCGACTGGAGATCCTCCCGCCCAGCACGCCGGAGGCGGCTATCAAGCCGATCGAGATGCTGATCTCAGGGAGGTAGATTCGCAGGAAGTCGAAGCCCGAGCGGATCGCCCAAGGATCGCCCGTGGCCGTAACAGACTCCAAATCAAGCGGCACGAAGCGCGGCAGCACCGGCATCCTGTCTTCGTGGTCGAATTGCCGCGAAGGCAGGAAGCTGTCTTCAAAGAAATCCGCGTCAGCCAAATCCGATGGACCGGTGAGGGGCATCGGGCTGAGCGCTTCCCAACGGAGCGCCGGACGGCGGACGGGTGCCACGGCTTGGCGGGACCCTTCGTCGATCACCCTCAATCCGGGCGAGGCGGTTTCCGGTCGCAGGGCAGAGGAGGTGGCGGGGCTAGGACGGAGCCGTGGCATGGTGGGGTCGCGAGGGAGTTTCGCGCTCCGGGGAGAGCCCGGCCCACCTCCCCGCCGGGGCGGATTTCCCGTGGGAAATTCCGATGCCCCGGCGGATTGGTTGTAAGTGGATGGCGGAGCTCCGTGGCCCCTGTTCTCCCCCAGAGAACAGAAGCCGCTCGGCATCCGCCATGCCAACTATAACGACATCGCGTGAAATGCTTACGTTCAAGGAAATGTCGGCAATTTAGCAATTTCCCCAGCTAGAAACTTGGCATTCAACCCTGCAAGTTGTTCAAGAAACCCTGAATATCATGCAGGCTGGCCCTGCCGGAACTGCGGGCGCGCGGGGCCAAATCACGGTGGAAATCGGGCGCCCGCGAGTCCCCATCGTTTCTGAACGAAGCTAGCCCCTGTCATGGCCGCCGGAGGGAGCCCCCCGGTCCCTCACTTCAAGCCGTGGCGCTCGATGAGGTTATAGACGGAACGCTCCGAGATGCCGAGGGCGCGGGCGGTCTTGGCTTTGTTGCCGCCGCTGAGTTGGTAGGTCTGGATGAAGGCGTCGCGCTCCAGTTCCTGTAGGGTCATCGGGCGGGCCTTGCCCCCCACCAGGTTGCTGCGGTTGGATTCCAAGAGGGGCAGCAGGTCCTTGTCGCTGAGCACGGCGTCTTCGGTAAAGGCGGTGGCGCGTTCCAGCACGTTCTCAAGCTGGCGGACATTGCCCGGCCAATCGTAGCCGAGGATGGCGGCGCTGGCGGCTTCCGAAAGCTTCCACTCGGCCGCGCTGCGGCGGCTGGCGATGCGCTTGAGGATTTCCGCCGCCATGGCCGGCAGGTCCTCCCTGCGCTCCCGCAAGGGCGGGATGTGGAGCTCGATGATATTGAGGCGGTAGTAGAGATCCTCGCGGAAACTGCCCGTTTCCACGCGCGACCGGAGATCGACGTTGGTCGCGGCGATGACCCGGGTGCCGGTCTTGAACAGCTTGTTCCCGCCGACCCGGAAAAACTCCCTGTCCTGAAGCACGTTGAGCAGCTTGGGCTGGAGTTCCTGCGGGAGATCCCCGATCTCGTCCAGGAACAAGGTGCCCTTCGAGGCGGCTTCGAAACGACCTGCACGCGAGGCGGTGGCACCGGTGAAGGCACCCTTCTCGTGGCCGAACAGCTCGGACTCCAGCAATTCCCGCGGCAGCGCGGGGCAGCTTACGGTGATGAATTCTTCCGCGGCGCGCGGGCTGAGGCGGTGGATCTCGCGGGCGAAGTAGGTCTTGCCGGTGCCGCTCTCGCCGGTGAGGAGGATGGTGCTGTCCAAGGCCGCGGCCTTTTCCAAGCGGCGCAGCAACTCGCGCACCCGCGGGCTCGCGCTCTGCATGCCAGCCGGCTTGTCTGCCGGAGCGAGCGCTTTCCGGGCAGGTGCCGCGGACGGTTCGTCCCGCTTTTCGCGGCGTTGCTCGCGCAGCAGATCGAAGAGACGTTTCAATTCAAACGGCTTGGTCAGGTAATCCGCTGCCCCTGCACGCAGGGCTTTCACGGCCGTCTCCGCATCATTGAAGCCGGTCAGCATGATCACCGGCAGATCCGGGTGCTGCTCGCGCAGGCGCACCAGCGTGGAAATGCCGTCCATGTCCGGCAGGCCGTGGTCGAGCACTACAGCCTCGGTGGCCTCATTCGCCGCATCCAGCGCCTCTTGACCGCTGCCGGCGGCCTGCGGGCGCCAGCCGTGATCCTTCGCGGCCATGACAAGGAGGCGTTGGATCGTGGAGTCATCATCCACGATCAGCAGGTTCGGAGATTCAGCAGGGTAGCGGGGCATCAGCAGGCAGATCAGCAGACAAGGAGCGGAGCAAAGGTCGGCGCTCTAGGGGTGCTGTCCAGTTTGAAGATTCACTTGATCGCGTGGGGTGGCACCGAAACGCAATTTCGCTTATGTACCGGTTTCGGAAAGCGTGGCTTTCAAAGTCGTCAGCAAAGTTTCTGCCGTGCAGGGCTTTGTGATGAAATAGCGCACGTTCGCTCCCGACTCTTTGGCCGCTTTCTCTTGGTTGCTGATGCCGCTGGCCGCGATGATCTTCACCGCGGGGTCGATGCAGGTCAGCTGGCGGATCGTGGCGAGGCCATCCAGCACCGGCATCATCATATCGGTGATCACCACCGAGATTTCACGTCCTTGCTCGCGATAGATCTCCACCGCCTCCGCACCATCGCCGGCGAGCAGCACGCGATAGCCGAAGGTGACAAGCATCTGTTCCATGATCCTGCGGATCGAAGGTTCGTCATCCGCCACGAGGATGGTTTCGCCATTGCCACGCGGGAGATGGGCGTGGCCGTCCTCGGCGTTGGCGGTTTCCTCGCCCGACGCCGGCAGCACGATGAGGAAACAGGTGCCGTTTCCGGGGTTGCTCGCGGCGCGGATGAATCCGCCATGGCTGCGGACAATCGCCATTGAGGTGGACAATCCCAGGCCGGTGCCCTTGCCCGCAGCCTTGGTGGTGAAAAAGGGCTCGAAGATCTTGTCCAGCAGCTCCGCAGGAATGCCGTGCCCGGTATCTTCCACGCGGATCAAGACATGGGGTCCGGCCTTCACCGATGATTCGGACGCGGCAAAGCGGTCGTCCAGATTGACGTTCTCCGCGGAAATCGTGATTTGCCCGCCCTCCGGCATGGCATCACGGGCGTTCACGCACAAGTTGAGCAAGACTTGGTGAAGTTGGGTCGGATCGCCTTGGAATGTCATCAGCGTCCGCGGCACATTGCTCCGGAACACAATGTTCTTCGGGAACGTATCGCGGACGATTTTCTCCAAGTCCTCGACCAGACGGCGGGCATGGAGCTCCACCCGGCGGCCCTCCATGCCGCGCGCGAAGGAGAGGACCTGATTGACCATTTCCGCGCCGCGGTTGGCGCTCGCCGCGAGGGTCGCCAGCAGTTCTTCGCCTCGCTCGCTCCTGATCTCGGAGCGCAGCAGCTCGATCGACATGCTGATCGGGGCCAGCACGTTGTTGAGATCATGGGCGATGCCGCCCGCCAGGGTGCCGATGCTCTCCAAGCGCTGCGCACGCAGGAACTGCTGTTCCAGCTTCTTGTGCTCGGTGACGTCGGTATTGATGGAGAGAATGCTCGGCGGCTTGTCCTCCGCGCCGCGCAGCAGGGTCCAGCGGGCTTCGATCACCAGTTCGCGCCCGAGGCGGTCGATCTGCTCAAGTTCGCCGACCCACTCGCCGGTGGTCAACACTGCCCGGAAGGCCTCCCGGAACACCGTGGTATCACGGTAGAGCAAGTCCTCCACCGGCCGGCCGGCGACTTCTTCCCTGGTCCAGCCGTAGAGGCGCTCGGCACTCTTATTCCAGTAGCTGATGCGGTGCTCCGGATCCTGCACCATGATGGCGTCCCGCGCGCGGTCGAGCAGTGAGGCCTGCTCGCGGATCCGCTCGTCGGATTGCTGGCGATCCAGCTCGCCCGCAGCACGGGCGGCGAAGATCTGCAGCGTCGATTGGACCAGCATCGACTCCTCCAGCGCCGCGGAGAAAAGCACCACCATGATCCCCGCCACCTCGCCGTGGCGATCGCGGAGCGGAATTCCCGCGTAAGCCTCAACCCCGAGGACCACCAGCAGGTGATCCTCCGGGAAGAGCTGCTGGACGTTCCGGTCGAAGACACAGACATTGCCATCGCTCACATTCGCACAGGGGGTGCCGTGCAAACTATAGGTCACGTTTTCCTGGACCTCGCCCCCCAGCACGAAGGAGAGCGGCGTAATCGAGAGATCCTCTTTGTTCAGCCGGCCGACCAAGCCGCCATGCGCGCCCAGCGCCTCGACCATGTTGCGGGTCAGCAAGTCGAAGAACTCCGAGCCGGTGCCACTGGATACCGCCTGTGCCACCTTCACCACAATGTCGCTGGTCCGGCGCCTCTCTTCGCGCGCGCGCAGGGTGCCGATGCCGAAGGCCACGTCGTCCGCGAGTTCCTGCAGCAGCTTGATCTCGTCCGCCCGCACATCGAAGACCTCGGAGGCGTGGAGGCTGAGCAGGCCGAAGACACGCTCTCCATCGCGCAGGGGCAGGCAAATCACGCCCCGATAGCCGCGCTCCCGGGCCTGGGGCAGCCATGCGATCATCGCCGACTCGTCTTCGATATCGCGGCACACGACGGCTTCCCCGCCGCGGATGGTCCGGCCCGCGGGTCCTTGTCCGGTTGGAGAATTCCCGTCCCAGGTGAGCCGGATCTCGGCGAGGTAACCGTTCTCCACGCCGGCAAAAGCCAGCGGCTCGATCCAATGGTCGGCATCATGTCGTGCGTAACCGACCCAGGCCATGCGATAGCCGCCGGTCGCCACGGCCATCCGGCAGATTTCGTTCAGCAACTCGATCTCGCCTTCGGCACGGGTCACCGCCTCGTTGCAGGCGCTGAGCATCTTGAGCGCGCGGTTCAAGCGGGCGAGGTCGAGTTCCGCCTGCTTGCGGGAACTCAGGTCACTCATCCCGCCCACCATGCGGATCCCGCGGCCGGCCGAATCCCGCATGACGACGCCGCGGTCGAGAACGTAGGCGTAAGTTCCATCGGCGCGGCGGAAGCGGAATTCAGAGCTCCAGTGGTCCCCCGTGCCATCGATGGTGCCGCGGATTCCCGTGATCACCCGCTCCTCGTCATCGGGGTGGATGCGGCTGGTCCAGGAGCGCGAGCTACGCTCGATCTCCTCGCGACGGTAGCCGAAGAGTTTTTCGAAGCCTTCGTTCCACCACAGTTCGTCCAAGCCGAGGTCCCAGTCCCAGACGGCATCGTTGGTCGCGCCGGCGACGATTTCGAAGCGCTGGCGGATCTCCTGCACGGCACTCTCCGCGCGATGCCGGTCACCGCCTTCCAAGGCCAGCGCGACGAGATTCGCCACGGAGGCCGCGAAGGTTTTCTCATCGCCGGTCCAAGTGCGCGGCGCGCCGGTCTGCTCGCTGCACATCACGCCTACGATGTTGCCCGCGACGCTGATCGGCGCGTCCATCATCGAGTAAATGCCCACGGGTCGCAAATAGCTCTCGGCGAAATCCCGGGTTCGCGGGTCGGTGCGGGCGTCGTCGGCCGCGATCACGTCCATGTCCTCGAGCGCGGCGAGATAGCCCGGGCAATCCGCGGCATGGAGTTCCAAGCCCGAGCTGTGACGGCGCTCGTCCGTCTCGAAGAGGTCCGCGCAACGCAGCAGACTGCGGTCGTCTTCGTATAACCAGATGCCGACCCGCGAAACCCCGAGCGCCCGGGCGTGGGCCTCATTGATGCGCCGGAAAGCCGCCGCCGTATCCTGCATCTGCAGGGGCTGGATACCCGCCAGGGTGATCAGGGAATTGCGCTGGCGCACGTAGCGTTCCTCCCGCAGGCGCGACTCCTCCTCGGCATGCTTGCGCGCGGTGACGTCCCGTTGCACCGCCACCAGATAGGCCGTGCCGCCGGTGGCGTCCTTCACCGGCACCACGTCGATCTCCAGCCACATCTCCTGGCCGTTCTTCTTATAATTGATCAGCTCCGCGCGGACCGGCTCGCCCTTCTTGATCGCCAGGCGGATCCGGTCCAATTCGCCGCGCTGGGTCTTCGGCCCCTGCAGGAAGCGCGGGGAACGGCCCAGGGCCTCTTCCGCGGTGTAGCCCGTGCCTTCGGTGAAGGCATCGTTCACGAAGAGGATGCGCGGTCCCGGCTCATCGATGGGATCGGCCTCGGTGATGATCACGATATCCGCGATCCGCGAGACGCACTCGGCCAGCAGCGTCACCTGCTCGCGCGATTTTCGCAGCGCCGTGATGTCGCGGAAATACAGCGCCAGGCCATCGTCCACCGGCAGGGCCCGGATCTCGAACCAGGTCTGGAGCGGCGGGTAAAAATTCTCGAAATCGACGGGCCGGCCTTCCTCCACCGCGCGGCGCAATTCGTGCTCGAAGTGGCTGCCCTGCGTTTCGGGAAACTCGTCCCACATCACCTTGCCGAGCAAGCTCGCACGGTCGCGCTGCAGCATGCGCTCCGCCTCCCGGTTCAAATAAGAGTAGCGCCAATCGGGAGCCAGCAGGAGGAAGCCTTCCGTGAGGCTTTCCAAGGTATGGGTCAGGCGCTCGTTGACACGGAGGCCTGCTTCCTCCGCTTCGCGCCGTGCCGTGAGATCCTGGCAGGCACCCTGAATCCGGATGATCCGCCCCTCCCCGTCCCGGACCGCCTCCCCGATCGAGCGGACCTGGATCAGACGCCCGGTAGCGGTGATCATCGGCAACTCTTCGTCAAAGGGCGTGCCCGCCTTCGCACAGCTCTCGAAGGCCGCGCGGATCGCAGGCCGCGCATCCGGCGCGTAGTAATCGAAGGCCTCGCGAAATCCCGGAATGTGACCCGGCGGCACGTCATGGATCGCGCACACTTCTGCGGACCATGTGATCCGCCCTTCCGGCAGATCGACCGTCCAGCCGCCCAGACGCGCGTTCTGGCCGGCGATCCGGAGCAGGGTTTCGTCAGCCCGCATCTTGTCGGCGGCGCGGCCCCTTTCGATCGCCAGGCCGATCAGCTTGGCCGCGGACTCCACCCGCAAACGCTCGTCCGCCTCCGGCAAGCGGTTCTCGCGGTAGTAGATACCCATTGTGCCGATCAGGTCGCCGGCCGCGGAGAAGACCGGCACCGACCAGCAGGCCCGCAGGCCGTGGCGCAGCACCAACTCGCGGGCCGAAGCCCAGTCGGGATGGGTCGTGATATCCTCGACGACCACCATCTTGCGCAGGGCCGCCGCGCTGCCGCAGGACCCGCAGCCTTCCAAAATCGGCATTTCCCGCGTCGCGTGCCGGTATTCTTCCGGCAAGCCCGGCGCGGCAGCGAGGGTCAGGCGGGTGCCTTCGGCATCGGCCAGGAAGATCGAGCACAGCGCCCCATCGGCCGAAGCTTCCTCAATCCGGCGCGCGATGCGGTCGAGCACGCGCTCGACGGGGTGGCCGCTCAAGATCAGATCAAGCGCCTCCGCCTGGCCGGCCCAGAAGGCTTCGACCCAGCGGCGCTCGCGTTGTTCCCGGCTTTCCCCCGCCATCGTGTCGTTCATCATGCCGCGGATTTCTCCCCTCCATGGAGAGAATGATCCGGTCACGCGCGGATCAATACGGGTAGTTGATCCGCGTAACAATCAAACGCGCGAATCGCTTGCTCAAATCCCCGGGTGCCGGCTCGGGCAGAACCGCCGCATAAGTCCGGATTTGGTTCGGATTGGTTCCCGTCACGGCGGTCTGGGTGAAGGTGACGCTATTGAATGCCGTCAACTTGGTCCAAGTGGTAGCGTTCGTGGAGACCTCGACTTCGATGCGCAAGTTTTTGCCAGGGCTGTCCAGTTTCGCGACACCGGGAGCAGAGGAGCCGCTGGTGGGAAAGAGGAATTTAAACCGGCCTGCAGGCAGGAGGGCCGAACCCGATACCACGGCCCCCAAGGGCAGGCATTGGATCACCGCCTTCGGGGAGCCGAGCGCCTCGTCGACGATCTCGGCGCGGCCGTTCCCATCCATGTCGAACTCGTCGTTGGGGAAAGCGGCGAAGCCGTCCGTGGTGCCATTCCCGTAGGTTCGCCGCAAAAGGAGGTAGGGCTTGTCGTCGGCACCGAAGCGGAATCCTTGGAGGTTCTCCGAGTCGTGGGCACCCGTGAGGGCTACGGGATTGCCAACCACATAAGGAAAATCTGTGCCCGGACTGGAGTTCGGCTTCAAGTAGTGGACCTTCCGGGCTCTCGCATCAAACCAAGCAATGCGAGGCTTCGCATCGCCCGTGCCAGAGGGCCGCGAAGCGAGCATGATCCGCTGAGGCAAAGCTGGATTCTGGAGAGCCCCGATCGGATTGACCACCTGGAGCTCTTGCCTTCCGGCACCATTGTCCATGCGCGAGAGGGAAATTTTCTTCGAATTCGCGCCGTTGTCGTAAAGATGGAAATAGAAGACCCGCTCCGCCGCCCCGGAGCGGAAGCCAGCCAAAGAGCCCGTCACAAGCCCGTTCGCGGCCGGGTGCGGCTGGCTAGGCTGGGCAAGCGCCAGAGGCTGCCCGGTCTGTTTCACTGTTTCCATCCGGTGCAGGGCAAGGGTGGTGAAATAAATGGCAGCCACATCGGAGCCAGCGACAGGCGGGATTACCGCGGTGCCGATAATGTCTACCCCAATGGCAAGTTCCGGTCTGGCCTGTGGTGGAGTGGCGGACCCCAGGATTTTGGCAACCGTCCACGAATTGGTGCCGTCACGCCGGGCATAGCGAATGCACTCGTTGGCCGGGGCATTGGTGGTATTGAACGAATAAGCGACGTGGAAGCGGTTGGCACTATCCACGGCCACGCTGATGCCGGTAATTCCGCCGGTCACATAGGCACCCGAATCAATTCCTTCCACTCCCACGGACCCGCCGTTGAACACGAGAGCTTTGAGGCGAAGCGTGCCACCTTCCAAATGCGGAGCCACGAGAATCCCGCTATCCGGTCCCGTGCTCACGTAGACCCCCGCCTTGTTGAGGCCGGGCGTAGCGATATCAGGTCCGGAGATCCAATCCGGCGGACCTCCTGTCAAGAAACGGCGAGGGTTGCTGTTGTTGTTGGAGTTGCCCTTCACGAGAATGCGAAGGTCATCGCCAAGACCCGGGTTGAAATACCACTCGCTGCTCACTCCTGCCTCGTCCAGCTGCTGGATAGCCCAATCCTCGGGTAAAAGGCTGGCAACTCCGGGCAAGGCACCGAAGAACGAGAGGAGAAGGCCTAGGACCGCCGGTTTCATGGCCCGGCCATGGCATGGGGCGCGGGCCGATGCAAGACTGCGGATATGGCATTTTTCCACAAAGGAAGCCGAAGGAGGATCTTCTAAGTTCCCTCCCCTGATCCGCGAGCGAATGGGGGAAAGTTTCAGATTCACCCGGAATTCACACCGATTCCAAATAAAATTGGACGATCGTTTGACTTTATTGGACGACCGTCCAATTTTTCGCCCGTGGAGCGTGAACTCTTTGCCGTGAGCCCGAACAAAGGCGAGCAGGCTCGGCGGCGTCTGCTGCTGGCGGCGCTGAAGATGTTCGGCGCGAAGGGTTACGAAAACGCCTCGGTGCGGGAGATCGCGGACGAAGCCGGGCAGAATGTGGCGGCGATCGCCTACTACTTCGGGAACAAGGAGAAGCTCTACGCGGCGGTGCTGGAGGGGATCGGCGAGTATCTGAGAGCCGTCTTCGGGCGGGTGGCGGAGGACTCGCGGGAGATTCTAAAGGACGGACGCATGACGCCGGAGATCGCCACCGGGATCATCAAGCGAATGCTGCGGACCCTGCTCGGCGAGCAACTCGAGGGCGGGGAATTCGAGAAGATCCGGCTGGTGATGCTGCGCGAGCAGGCGGCACCGAGCGAGAATTTCGACCTGCTCTATCAAGGCGCGCTGAGGCCCCTGCACGAACTCTTCGCGCGGGCCGTGGGCATCGCCACCGGGGAGGATCCCGCATCGACCGAAGTGGTATTCCGCACCCACGCGATGTTTGGCCAAGTGCTGGCCTTCACGCTGGCGCGGGCAACGCTCTTGCGGCGGCTGGGGGTCGCGAAACTCGACCATGACCATGTCGCGGCCATCGCGGGAATTCTCGATCAACACGTGGACCTGATCTGCGGAGGACTCAAAGGAACAAGACCATGAAGAAGGCGATACCGGTGATCCTGCTCGTGGCCGTGCTCGGCGGCGGCGGGTGGTACTTTTACAAGAAGCAACACCCCGCGGAAGACCCGCTGGTGCTGCACGGCAATGTCGACATCCGCGGCGTCGACCTCGGCTTCCGGGTTTCGGGACGAATCGCGGAAATCCTGAAGGACGAGGGCGATGCCGTGAAAGCGGGCGAACTCCTCGCACGCATCGACGGCGAGCCCTACCAACGCGAACTGGATCAAGCGAAGGCGACGCACACACAGGCGGTTGCCTCGCTCGCACAATCGAAGGCGAGCCTGGCACAGGCCAAGGCGGATGCGGATCTCAAGCGGGCGGGCTATCGCACCGAGGAGGTCGAGCAGGCGCGGGCGAGCATGGCGGAGGCACGGGTGACGATGGAAAACGCGGACCGGGCCTTCGCGCGGCAATCGGCGCTGGTGAAAACGAACGGGGTCTCGCGACAGAATTTCGAGAACGCGGAGGCCGCCTATCACGAGGCGCAGCAACGGATGAAAGTGTCCGAGGCAAACCTCAGGCAACTGGAGTCGGGCTTCCGTGTGGAAGAAATCGCCGCGGCGGAAGCCGGGGTCGGAGCCGCGGAAGCAGCGGTGGGCGCAGCGGACGCAGCGGTCGTGAAGGCCGCGGCGGCGGTGAAGACGGCGGAGATCACGCTTCAGGATACGGAATTGAAGAGCCCCTCGGACGGCGTGGTCATCACCCGGGCCCTGGAGCCCGGATCGATCGTGCAGGCAGGACCGACGGTCCTTTCGCTCTCGCTGGAGAAGCCGGTCTGGGTGCGGGCCTATGTGCACGAGCCGGAACTCGGCAAATTCCCGAGCGGGACGAAGGTGAAGGTCTTCACCGACGGCAGCCCGGACAAGCCGTTCAACGGGACGGTGGGATTTGTTTCGCCGAAGGCGGAGTTCACCCCGAAGTCGGTGGAGACCAAGGAACTGCGGACTTCACTGGTCTACCGGATGCGGGTGGTGGTGGAGGATTCGGACGGGTCCCTGCGGCAGGGGATGCCGGTGCGGGTGAGCTTGGACGGGCACACCAAGGAGTAATCGTTGAAAGGCTGAACGCCCCACGTCGCATGCCGGATGAAAAGACAGACGAGGTGGTGATCCGCTTCGAGGAGGTCACCAAGACCTTCAAGGGGATGGAGATGCCGGCGCTGGATGCGGTGTCAGGGGAGGTGCGGACCGGGGTGATCACAGGACTGGTGGGACCGGACGGGGCAGGCAAGACGACGCTGCTGCGCTTGATCGCGGGGCTGATGGAGCCGGACCACGGGAAGATTTCGACGCTCGGGCACGATCCGATCACGGATGCAGCGGCGATCCGCGGCGAGGTCGGCTACATGCCGCAGAAGTTCGGCCTGTACGAGGACCTGACGGTGATGGAGAATCTCACGCTGCAGGCGGATCTGCGGCATGTGACGGGGAAGGAGCGCGAGGAATCCTTCGAGCGCTTGCTGACCTTCACCGACCTGAAGCGCTTCACGGGGCGATTCGCGGGGAAGCTCTCGGGCGGGATGAAGCAAAAGCTGGGGCTGGCCTGCGCGCTCCTGGGCAAGCCGAAGCTGCTGCTGCTGGACGAGCCGGGCGTGGGCGTCGATCCGATCTCGCGGCGCGAGCTGTGGGGCATGGTGGAGGACCTGGTAAGCCAGGGGATCGGGGTGGTGTGGAGCACGGCGTATCTGGACGAGGCGGAGCTGTGCGGCACGACGGTGGTATTGAACGAGGGCAAGCTGCTTTTCACCGGCACGCCCCAGGAAATCGCGGCCCCCTTGGCCGGGCGCTGCTTCCAACTGCGGGAGCCGGGAGAGCAAAAACGGCGCCTGCTCACCAAAGCACTGTCGCGACCGGAGATCAGCGACGGGACCATCCAAGGGCACAGCCTGCGGCTGACCTTCCGCAAGGGCAGCGGGCGCTTCGATCCGAAGGAGATCGGCGCGGCGGAGGGCGCGGAGTGGGTGGAGGTGAAGCCGCGCTTCGAGGACGCCTTCATCGACCTGTTAGGCGGCGGGCCCTCCGGCGAATCGGTGCTGGCGCAGCACACCCACCAGATCGAGCAGGATGGCAAGACGGTGATCGAGGCGGAGCACCTGACCAAGCAATTCGGCGACTTCAAGGCCACCGACGACGTGACCTTCCAAGTAACGCGCGGGGAGATCTACGGCCTGCTCGGTCCGAACGGCGCGGGGAAATCGACGACCTTCAAGATGATGTGCGGGCTGCTCGTTCCCACCGCGGGCACGGCAAAGGTCGTCGGCCTGGACCTGCGCCACAGCGGCAGCCAGGCACGGCAGAAGCTGGGCTACATGGCCCAAAAGTTCTCTTTGTACGGAAGCCTGACGGTCATGCAGAATCTGGAGTTCTTCTCCGGGATCTACGGGCTGCAGGGGAAGAAGCAGCGCGAGAAGATGCAGGAGATGGCGGAGATCTTCCACCTGAAGCCCTTCCTGAACGCGAAGACCGAATCCCTCTCGCTGGGCTACAAGCAGCGGCTGGCGCTCGCCTGCTCGGTCATGCACGAGCCGGACATCCTCTTTCTGGACGAGCCGACATCAGGCGTGGACCCTGTGACCCGCCGGGAATTCTGGACCCACATCAACGGCCTGGTGGAGCGCGGGGTCACGATCATGGTGACCACCCACTTCATGGACGAGGCGGAGTACTGCGACCGCATCGGCCTGGTCTTCCGCGGGCAATTGATCGCGAACGGGACGCCGGACCAATTAAAGGAAAGCGTGGCGACGAAGGAGAATCCGGATCCGACCATGGAGGATGCGTTCATCGAACTCGTGACCGGGAAGGAGGCCGGGAAATGAAAGGCGAACATCGGACCTCCAATGAAAGGGCCGCCGTGGGCTTCTCGCTTCGGAGATTGAAGGCCCTGTGCTGGAAGGAGACGCTGCAGATCTTCCGGGATCCGAGCAGCAACCTGATCGCCTTCGTGCTGCCACTGGTGCTCATCTTCGTCTTCGGCTACGGCATCAACCTCGACACGCCGGTGCTGAGGATCGGCCTGATGAACGAGGCTTCGGGGACCGAGGCGGAAGGTTTTGCCAAGGCGCTGCAAGGGACACCCTCGATGGATATCCGGCGCTATCAGGATCGGAAGTCGCTGGAAGAGGACATCACGAATTCGGAGATCCGCGGCTTCGTCATCATTCCGGAAGACTTCTCGCGGCGGATGAAGCAGACCTCCGACACGGCACCGCTGCAAGTGGTGGCGGATGGCTCGGAGCCGAACACCGCGCAGTTCGTGAGCGCGTACATCAACGGCGTGTGGCAGACTTGGATGCTGCAGCGGGCGGAAGACCGCGGCGAGGAGATGAAGCGGGAGATCGCGCTGGAGCCGCGGTATTGGTACAACCCCTCGGCGGCGAGCAGGAACTTCCTGATCCCGGGATCGATCACCGTGATCATGACCGTGATCGGTGCCCTGCTGACCTCGCTGGTGGTCGCGCGCGAATGGGAACGCGGGACGATGGAGGCGCTGCTGGCCTCGCCGGTGACGCGCGCGGAGCTGCTGCTGAGCAAGATCATCCCCTACTATGTGCTGGGGATGGTATCGCTGGCAATGTGCGTGATGGCGGCGCGCTTTATCATGGGAGTGCCGTTCCGGGGATCCGCGCTGGCGCTCTTTGTGGTGGGCAGCTTTTTCCTGCTCAGCGTCCTGGGGATCGGGCTGGCGATCTCGACCGGGACGAAGAACCAGTTCAACGCGGCGCAAGCGGCCCTCAACGCGGCCTTCCTGCCGGCGATGATGCTCTCCGGCTTCATCTACGAGATCTCCAGTATGCCGGCCTTCCTGCGCGGGGTGACCCACCTCATCCCGGCGCGCTACTTCGTCTCGTCGATCCAGACGATCTTCCAAGTGGGCACGCCGTGGAAAGTCCTGATGCCGGACATCCTGTGCCTGATGGCATCCTCGGCCTTTTTCCTGGGGCTGACCGCGAAGCTTACGAAAAGGAGGATGGAGTAACCCGACCCCGCCATGAACTTCTTCCATCGCATCCGCGCCTTGGTCATCAAGGAACTCCAGTCGATCGTCGGCAACCCTTCGAGCCGCGCCCTGCTGATCATGCCGGTGATCTTGCAGACCTTGCTCTTCCCGAACGCGGCGACCCTGGAGGTGAAAAACGCCTCCATCGCCATCTACAACCGCGATACCGGTGAAACGGCAAACGAACTGGTGCAGCGCTTCGCCCAGTGCGGCGCCTTCACCGAGGTCATCCCGGTCCACTCGCAGGAGGAGCTCGCGGAATCGATCGAGTCGCGCTCGGCGATGCTGGCCGTCAGCATCCCGGAAGACTTCTCGCGCAAGATCGCCGCGGGCGAGACCGGGCCGGTGCAGGTCCTGCTCGACGGGCGGCGCTCGAATGGCGCGCAGATCGCGATGAGCTACCTGCAGACGATCACCGAGACCTTCATGAAGGATCGCGCGGCAGAACAGGGACGGACGATCCCTTCGGAGACGATCACGCGCTACTGGTTCAACCCGAACCTCGATTTCAAGAACTTCTTGCTCCCGAACCTGGTGGCGGTCATCACCACCATCGGGGCGCTGATTCTAACCGCCCTATCGGTGGCACGGGAACGCGAGCAGGGCACCTTCGACCAATTGATGGTCTCGCCGCTAACGCCGGAGATGGTGATGATCGGGAAGGGCGTCCCGGCGATCCTGGTGGCCTTCTTCCAAGCGACGCTGATCCTCTTGGCGGCGGTCTTCATCTACGATGTGCCATTCCGTGGCAGCCTGCTGCTGCTCTACCTGGGGATGTTCTTCTATGCGCTTTCGCTGGTAGGAGTCGGGCTGCTCATTTCCTCGGTGTGCAGCACGCAGCAGCAGGCATTCCTGGGAGCTTTCTCGTTCATGATGCCGGCGATGATGCTCTCCGGCTTCGCCTCGCCCGTGGAGAACATGCCGAAATGGTTGCAGATGCTGACCTGGCCGAATCCGGTGCGACACTTCGTCGAGATTGTGAAGGAAGTCTTCTTGAAGGACGCCTCGGCGGAGCGGGTGCTCGCCCTGATCGTGCCGCTGGCCGCGATCGGCTTTTGCACGATCGGCTGCGCCTCGGTGATGTTCCGACGGAAGGCGGGGTGAGACGGCGCTACTCCCGGCACAAAGTCTCCGAGGGCAACTCCCCGAAGAGAACCGAGTAGTCGTGGGAGAAATGCCCGAGGTGGCGGAAGCCGTGCTCGATGGCGATCTGCTTGACGGAATCGGTCCTCCGGCAGGCACCGCGGAGACGGGTGCGGACGCGATGGAGGCGGAACTCGCGGGCGAAACGCGTGGGACCGACGCCGGTCTGGTGGACGAAGCTCGTCTGAAGCGTGCGCGGGCAGACTGCCGTGCTTTGGCAGAGTTCGTGCAAGCTGACGGTGCGGTGGAGATTCTCCCCGATCAGCACCAGGGCGGCGGCCACGTGGCATGCCTCCGGATTCGGATGCACGGCATGGCGTTGACCTGCCTCGGGCCCGCTGAGCAGGGCGGCCAGGGAGCGGACCAGCGCGCCGGAAAGGATCTCGCAAGAACCCTCCGATCCGGGGCGGGCGGCCTCTGAAACGAGGGCGCGCAGGAGCCGGCGCAGCGGGCCCAAGTACTCTGGGGAAATCGCCAGGACCGCGGTGTGCGGCATGGTTTCCGCGAGGGATCGACCGACCGCGGCCCGCACCGCTCGATCCAAGGTCGCCGCCTCGACCATGACGGTATCCGCAGCGTGATCCCCAGGGGTTTGCCAGAAGGCGGGATCGCCGGGGGCGATGTAGCAGAGGGAGCCATTGCCGAGCGTGCGACCGCGGAAGGAAGCGCCGGCATCCGCCATCGTTACGGCCCGCCAGCCTTCGGGGACTTGGCCGTGGATGCGCAGTGCCGGGGAGAAATTGCCGAGACAGATGCGGAGCTCCGGAAAGGTGGCGATGTCGCAAGCACCGCGGAAGCCACCGGGCTCGCTCTGTATGCAGCGGAGCTCCCAGCCGGCGCGCGCCGCGAGTTCGGCAAGCTGGCCGGGTTCATCGGTCTCGAAGTGGATCACAGGCATGGCCGATCAAGGAATTCGGAGCATCGTAAATACGCAGAATTGCGCTTTTGGGATAGCACAATCGCTGGCCGATTTCGCCACGCCACTCTAACTAGTGATCCTGCCATTCCCACGAATTCCGACCACTCTTTCATTATCAACCGATCCATATCATGAGAACCCGATTCTTCCGGCCGGGCTGGCTTCCGGCCACGCTGCTGTTCATCGCTCCCCTCGCCCTCCCCTGCCCTGCCCAGGAAAAGGTGGCTGATCCGGCGGTCGCCGCCGAAACCACGGATGAGCCGGCGGATGCGGACGTCGAGTCGCTGGGCAAGTCGGCCGCGAAATTCGTGGAAGCCTTCAACAAGAAAGATGCCGCGGGGGTGGCGGCGCTGTTCCTGCCGACCGGGGAGATGATCACCCGCGACGGCGATGCGGTGCGCGGGCGGGACGAGATCGAGGCGCGCTACAAGGAAATCTTCGAAGACGACGGCGACGAGGTGCCGCAGGTGGCGCTGGAAGCCTCCTCGCTGCGGATGATCGCGCCGGGAGTGGCGATCGAGGACGGGGTGCTGCATTTCACCACGGCGAAGGAAAGCGAGCCGGTGAAGTCGATCGCCTACTCGGCCACGCAGGTCAAACAGGCGGACGGCAGCTGGCTGATCGCCAGCACGCGGGATCAACTGGAAGTCACGCCACCCTCGGAACACCTCAAGCCTCTGGCGGGCTTGGCCGGCGATTGGTGCTTCGAGGCCGATGACCTGCGCATGGAACTCTCCATGGATCTGGATGACAGCGGGAACTTCCTTCTCGGCGAAGCTTTGACCACCGACGGCGACGACGATGTCCAGACGACGAGCATCCGCATCGGCTGGAACCCGGCATGTTCCTCGATCTTCTGGTGGACCTTCGACAGCGCGGGCGGGAATGCCTCCGGCCAATGGACGCGGACAGGCAGCGAGTGGCTGATCCGGACCAGCGGGATCACCGCGGATGCTGAAACCAATGCGGCGACGCAGAGACTCAGTTTCGATGGCGAGGATACCCTCGTGTGGAAATCCACCGACCGCGTGATGGGCGGCGGGGCCCAGCCGGATCTTGAATTGCGCTTCGTGCGGCGGGCTCCCGATGCGGACAGCGATACCGAGCCGATGGCGGCCACGCCCGAAGAGGAGAGTCCCGAAAAGCAATAACCCTTTAACTTCCCTAGATCATGAAAAAGCTCACTCCATTGGTGGTCACGACGGTGATCTGTTCCCTCATTACCCTGGATGTCGATGCCCGTGGGGGCGGAGGCGGTGGTGGACATGGCCGCGGCGGCGGTGGAGGAGGAGGCGCGCGCGGCGGCGGGGGTGGCGGCGGAGCCCGGCAGGTGCAGCGCAGCCCGATGACCGGCTCGAAGATGAACCGCCCGGCACAGAAGCCGCAGACACGACCCGCCGCGAGGCCACAGCCGAAACCGAAACCCGCGACAAGGCCTGGAGCCGGCGGGGGCGGAGTTCAACGACCTGGCGGCGGCGGTGGGAACACAAAGCCAGCCCCGCAACCGGGAACCCGGCCGGGTGCCGGCGGCGGTGGGGTGCAGCGCCCCGGCGGTGGTGGCGGCGAGAACCGCCCCGGTGCCGGCGGCGGCGGAGTGCAACGGCCCGGAGGTGGGGGCGGCGGCACGCAACGCCCCGGTGGCGGCGGCAACGTCCGCCCGATGCCCCTACCCGACCGGCCCAACACGAAGCCGGGCAACGTGAACTATCCCAAGCCGGGCAACCGGCCGGGCGGTGGCAACAACAACAACGTCATCCGTCCCGGGGGCGGAAATAACAACAACATCATCCGCCCGGGCGGCGGCAACACGGTCGTGCGCCCCGGCGGCGGTAACACGATCATCAACAACCGTCCCGTGATCAACCGCCCGAACTTCGGCGGCAACAACCGCCCGGGCAACAAACCGAACTGGGGCAACAATTGGGGAAACTGGGGCAATTGGAACCGCCCCGGCCGGCCCGGCGGCAATGTCAACATCGGCAACAACGTTAATATTAACATCAACAACAACTTCCGGAAAAACGTCAACTGGGGCTACCGCCCCAACTACTGGGGCAACCGGCCCTGGTGGAACGCGAACCAAAGCCACGGCTGGCACCACGGAAGCTGGAACTACGGGTGGAACAAGCGCTGGTACGGCCACTACAACTATTACCGCCCGCGGCCATGGCCCGGCTACGTGGTCGTCGACAACGGCAACAACTTCGCGGAAGGCGTGGCTTGGGGCATCGCCGCCTGGGGACTGGGCAACCTGATCTACAACTCCGGCTATCAGAGCTACCGGAATCCCTACCCCGCCCCGCCGGTGCAAAGCGGCAATACCACGATCATCAACTACAGCGAGCCGATCTCGGTCTCCGCAGGGAAGATGCCACCGGGCGACGAAACCGCCGAGAAGAGTGCCGAGGAAAAATCGGGCGCTGCCTTGGAAGCATCCCGCGCCGCCTTCAAGAAAGGCGACTACCTCACCGCACTGAAATCGGCGGACGAGTCGATCGCCGCGATGCCCGGTGACACCGCGATCCACGAGTACCGGGCGCTGATCCTCTTCGCGCTCGGAAAATACGGGGAAGCGGCAGGCGTGCTGAATCCGGTGCTGGCCTCCGGGCCGGGCTGGGATTGGACGACGATGACCGGACTCTACAGTTCGCAGAGCATCTACACCGACCAACTCCGCAAGCTCGAGGACTACTCGCGGGCCAAGCCGGACGATGCCTCCGTGCACTTCCTGTTGGGCTATCACTACCTGGTCTGCGCGCATCTCGATCAGGCCCACGCACAATTCGACCAGACGGTGAAACTGCAGCCGGCGGACACCATCGCGGCCCAGTTGCGGGATCTCTGCAAATCGTCGATCTCGCCGGACACCGGGGACACCAGCGATGAGCCGGCTCCCGCGGTCGAAAAGGAATCACCACCACCTGTTCCCACGGACAAACTGCCGGGCACCTGGGTCAGTGATCGCGGCGATCAAGGCAAGGTGACGCTGACGCTCGGGAGCGACGGGAAGTTCACCTGGACCTTTAACAAGGGCGACCAGAAGAACGACCTCACCGGTACCTTCAGCATCGACGAAAAGGGCCTGCTGGTCCTCGCGTCGGAAGACTCCCAGATGGTCGGCGAAATCAAGCTGCCCGCGGACAACAAGCTGAACTTCGTGCTAGCCGGTGGACCTCAGGGCGATCCGGGACTAAGCTTCGACAAAGCGCCGTAAGGCTGATGTGAAACTGAAATGCAAAGGCGGGCTTCCCAAAAAGGAAGCCCGCCTTTCGCTTGCCCGCCGGACTCACGGAGCGAGCCGGATCTGCACCAGGATGGATGGGATGAATCGGATGGATCCCAAGAATTCAGAAATGCAAATCCTCCGCCTTTTCCGACATCCCATCTATCCTATCCATCCTGTATGTTTGGAAATGCCGCTATTGACCCCGGATCCGCCGCGGGTGGCTTCCGAGAATGGGCCGGAACGAAGCTCGTCGGAGGAAGCCACCCGCGGCGGATCGCCAGGGACCATCTCGTGTGATCCCATTGCGGCCGCCCCGGGAGAACGCGGGCGGGGGTGGCCTCCCCCGCCCGCGGCGGAAACGTCCAGGCCGAATCCATCCAGGACCTCCGAGTCCGTGACCGAGCTCATGGCCGTTCGTTTCCGCTCCCGGTTCAATGCTCGAACCACTGAATGGGTCTTTGAACCCGCATCGCAAGATTGAGACATGAACCGCAATACACCTACCCACATCGGCATCGACGTGTCAAAGGCACGCCTCGACGTCCATATCCCCGGCCAAGCCCACCTGCAGGTCGCCAATTCCGCCCGCGGGCTGGACGACCTCTTCACCGCCATCGCCGGCGTGGAAGCTCCCCACCTCGTCTGCGAGTCCACCGCGGGCTACCAGAAGCTGTTGGCCGCCACCGCCCTCCAACGCGGGATCCCCGTATCGGTCGTCATGCCCGCCCGCGTCCGCTATTTCGCGCTCTCCGGAGGCATCCTCGCCAAGACCGACCGCATCGATGCCCGCCTCATCGCAAGCTACGCCGACACTCACCGGCCCCCGGCCCTGGTGGCTCCCGATCCCGCGGCCGTCGTGCTGCGCCAGATGCTCGAAGCACGGCGCGTCCTCGTCGACCTCATCACCGATACCGACAACCGCCTCGAGCTCGCCGAGGGCTTCCTTCGCAAAACCCTCACCAAGCTGCGCCGCGCGACACAGCGCCTGCTCGACCAGGCCGATGCCGGTATCGCCGCCCACGTCGCGGCCTCGCCCGTGCTTGCCGCCAAGTCCGCACGGCTCCGCCAGCTCAAGGGGGCAGGTCCCGTCCTCGCCCACACCCTGCTGGCCTACCTCCCCGAACTCGGCATCTTGCCCGACAAGACCGTGGCCTGTCTCGCGGGCGTCGTCCCTCATCCCAAGGACAGCGGCGCCACCTGCGGCAAGCGCAAGATCCAAGCCGGCAGGGGGGCGGTGCGCAAGGTCCTCTACATGGCGGCGGTGTCGGCCTCGCACTCCAACACCGTCCTGAAAGCCTTTTACCAACGTCTCCTACAAGCCGGCAAGCCCGCCAAAGTCGCGCTCACCGCCGTCATGCGCAAAATGATCACCATACTAAACAAACTTCTCGCCGACCCGGATTTTACCCTTGCCTGAAAACACCACTGCTCGGTCCAAACTCCGGAATCTCATCTCTTCATCTGCGTCCATCCGGCTGCGATCTGCGGTTGAATTCCCCGGTCTTGCTCCGCCGAATCCGCCGGAAGCCTGAAAAACGAGTCCGGCCGCGAAAGATCGCGGCCGGAGCGGGAATCTCAAAGCTCCACCGGAAAGCTCAATCAGTTCCCCGGATGGATGCGGGTGATCTTGGAACCCTTGAGGCCGATGCCGCCCATCAGACCTTTCTGGTCGAAGATGTAAGCATAGGAACCGCGGTCGACGGACTTGGCAGTGAGTTCGGCTGCCGCGCCGCGATCAACGACGACGACGCTCGGGCTGCTGCCCACATCCCAGCCGGCGGCTTGGTTGAGGTTGCCAACCTCGCGGGAATTCATGAGGAAGAGCGCATAGCCATATTTCTGGACGCCGGCCTGCAAGCCCCATGAGGCACCGGCAGTCTGGTAGTAGCCTCGCACGCTGCCATCGCTGCCGAGCAGCGCGCCATTGCCGCCTTCGGCACCGACGACGAAGCCGCCCTTCACGATATGCGGGAAGACGAGAATGCCCGCGGCAGATTTCCCCAGACGCCGGGCCGAAGGATTCTTGGCATAGAGATCCTGAAGCGCGGCGCGGGAATCGGAAGCGATCTGGCGACCGCTGGCATTGGAGGCGTTCGCTTGCGTGACGGGTTCATGGGCACATTGGCTCAGGAGACCGCCAGCAAGGGCGAGTATCGAGAAACGACAAACGAGTCGGAGTGATGTTTTCATAGCAACCTCGCACTCTAAAAGATGAATTTCTGAAACGCAAGGTGTCGAAATGCCATTCTAACTGCAATCGCCTCCGGATATATCCGGGCGCGCCGGAACCTGCCTGCGCGTCCTTGGGCGCTTCACATCCCATCCACCCTGGTCCCAATCCTCTTCATCTGCGTGCATCCCGTTTATCTGCGGTTGAACGGCCTTCCGCAAATCAGTCGGCAAATCTGACGGAGGGCTCTCTTTGGTCCACGCGCAACCTCCCCTTGCTACACCCGTCGCGGGGCAAAACGACGTCGTGCACAACACGTTCGACAGACGGAACTGGTTCATTGACACGACATTCCCGGTCGCTAGCCTCGCGCGTCCGCGCCCGGGGGCTTGGCGATCTTTCGTCGACCCCACGCGCCTTTCCCAAGTCAATCCACTCCAAGCATACCAAGAGATGGCTACCGTGAAGAAGTCCGCCAAAAAGGCGGCCAAGAAAGCGCCCTCCGCCAAGGGCACCAAGTACGTTTACACCTGGGGCAACGGCAAAGCCGATGGCAACGGGTCGATGAAGCCTCTCCTGGGCGGCAAAGGCGCGAACCTCGCGGAAATGACCCGCATCGGTCTGCCGGTGCCTCCGGGATTCACCGCCACCACCGAGGTCTGCACCTACTTCTACGCCCACAAGAAGACCTACCCGGCCTCCCTGCAGGCCCAGATGGAAGCCGGCGTCCGGAACATGGAGAAGATCATGGGCTGCAAGTTCGGCGATGCCAAGGGCATGCCGCTGCTCGTCGCCGTGCGCTCCGGTGCCCGCGACTCGATGCCCGGCATGATGGACACCATCCTCAACCTCGGCCTCAACGACGAGACGGTGAAGGCGCTGGCCGCCGCCACCAAGAACGAGCGCTTCGCCTGGGATTGCTACCGCCGCTTCGTCCAGATGTACGGCGACGTCGTCCTCGGCGTGCAGAAGACCGAAGGCGAAGAGCATGAGCCCTTCGAAGTCGTCATCGAAACTTTCAAGCACAAGAAGTATCACAAGGACATCGTCGATTCCGACCTGACCGCCGCCGACCAGAAGGAGCTCGTGAAGCTCTTCAAGCAGCTCGTGAAGGACCGCACCGGCCATGGTTTCCCGAGTGATCCCTGGGAGCAGCTCCGCGGTGCCGCCGGTGCCGTGTTCAGCTCGTGGATGAACGACCGCGCGATCGTCTATCGCCGCAAGTACAACATCCCGGCCGAGTGGGGCACGGCGGTGAACGTCCAGGCGATGGTCTACGGCAACACCGGCAATACTTCCGGTTCCGGCGTGGCCTTCACCCGCAACCCCGCCAACGGTGTCAACGAATTCTACGGCGAGTTCCTCGTGAACGCGCAGGGTGAAGACGTCGTCGCCGGTGTCCGCACTCCGGAACCCGTCGCCCTCATGAAGAAGGCAATGCCGAAGCCCTTCGCCGAGCTGATGAAGGTCCGCAAGATCCTTGAGCAGCACTTCAAGGACGTGCAGGACGTCGAGTTCACCGTGCAGGAAGGCAAGCTGTTCATGCTGCAGACCCGCAACGGCAAGCGCACCGCCGCCGCCGCGCTCAAGTTCTCCATGGACATGGTCAAGGAAGGTCTCATCGACTGGAAGACCGCGATCCTGCGCAACCCGGCCGACCAGCTCGACCAGCTCCTCGCCCCGATCTTCGACATCACCGAGGCGAAGAACGCCAAGGAACTCGCCAAGGGTCTCCCGGCCGGCCCCGGTGCCGCTTCCGGCAAGATCTACCTCAACGCCGACCGCGCCGCCGCGGCCGCCGAACGGGGTGAGCGCGTGCTGCTCGTCCGCAACGAAACCTCTCCGGAAGACCTTCGCGGCATGATCGCCGCCGAGGGCATCCTGACCGCCAAGGGCGGTGTTTCGTCCCACGCCGCTCTCGTCGCCCGCCAGATGGGCAAGGTCTGTATCTGCGGTGCTTCCTCCATCGATATCGATTACGACAAGAAGACCGTGAAGGTCGCCGGTGAAACCTTCAAGGAAGGTGACTACCTCTCCATCGACGGCACCTCCGGCACCGTCTACGGCGGCGAGCTGAAGACCGCTCCTTCGGAAATCATCACCGGCATCGTCGACAACGACAAGGTCGCGAAGAAGACCGAGAAGTTCAAAGCCTTCCTGCAGCTCATGGAATGGTGCGCACAAGCCACCAAGATGGCCGTCCGCACCAATGCCGACACGCCGGAGCAGACCCGCATCGCTCTGGCCTTCGGCGCCACGGGCATCGGCCTCACCCGCACCGAGCACATGTTCTTCGAAGGCGACCGGATCGACGCGATGCGCGAGATGATCCTGGCCACCACGCTGGACAACCGCAAGAAGGCCCTGGCCAAGCTCCTCCCGTATCAGCGCGAGGACTTCACCGGCATCTTCAAGGCCCTCAAGGGCCTGCCGGCCACCATCCGCCTCCTGGACCCGCCGCTCCACGAATTCCTTCCTCACACCAAGGAACAGCAGCTCGACCTGTCCAAGAAGACCGGCATCCCGGTCGACACCATCGTCCAGCGCGTGCACGACCTGCACGAGTTCAACCCGATGCTCGGTCACCGCGGCTGCCGCCTCGGCATCGCCTACCCGGAAATCACCGAGATGCAGGCCCGCGCCATCTTCGAAGCCGCCGCTGACGTGGCGAAGAAGAAGATCGACGTGAAGCCCGAGGTCATGATCCCGCTCGTCGGCTTCCAGAAGGAATTCGACCTCCAGGCCGAGATCGTCCATCGCGTGGCGAAGGAAGTCATGGCCGAGAAGAAGGTGACCTTCGAATACCAGGTCGGCACCATGATCGAAGTCCCGCGCGGTGCCCTGACCGCCGATGAGATCGCGAAGAACGCCGAGTTCTTCAGCTTCGGCACCAACGACCTGACCCAGACCGCACTCGGCATCAGCCGTGACGACATGGGCACCTTCCTCATGCCGTACATCGAAAGCGAAGTGTTCAGCAAGAACCCCTTCGCCACCCTCGACACCACCGGCGTCGGCCAGCTCATGGAAACGGCCGTCACCAAGGGCCGCAGCACCCGTCCGAACATCAAGCTCGGCATCTGCGGCGAACACGGCGGCGACCCGGACTCCGTGAAGTTCTGCCACAAGCTCGGCCTGAACTACGTGTCCTGCTCGCCATACCGCGTCCCTGTCGCCCGCCTCGCCGCCGCCCAGGCCGCGATCGAAGGCGCCAAGTCCGCCCCGGCTGCCAAGAAGGTGGCCAAGAAGGCCCCAACGAAGGTGGCAAAAAAGGCAGCAAAGAAAGTTGCCAAGAAGGCCGCGAAGAAGAAGTAATGCCTCACCTTTCCAGCGGCCGTCATAGCAGAAGCCGCTGAAGAGTTTCAAAAGCCGCCCCGGGAAACCGGGGCGGCTTTTTCGTTTCGATGCGGGAACTTCAGCCCCGGGTGGCCCGCGCGGCCAGCAGCATCGCACTAAGTTCCGTGATCATTCGCGAGATCTGCGGGAAGACCCACGGCTCGCGGAAACGCGTGGCATCACGGTGATCCGCCTCCACCTCGGGCAGCCGGAACGACTCCAAAGAAGCAATCGCTTCCTGCATCCCCGCCTGTCGGGGATCGCCCAAAGCCGCGAACGCCTCCCCGCAAATCTCCCGAAGCCGCTCGACCATCTCCGGATGCCGTGACCGCATGTCATTCAGATGCACGGCGATCACCGTGAGCGCATTCGTCACGCGCTGGTTGCCATTGGCCAAGGCGGCCGCCTCCTCCAGTCCCTTGCGCTGCAGTTCCGGCTCGGCGGACATGCGCCGCAGCGAGGAGAACGCCTCCGCATTCGCGGACTCCGCCTGCTTTCTCAAGGCCATCAGCGGGTCGTCGCTCGGACGCCCGTCGCGCAGATGATCGAGCACCGCCTCGAAATAGGCCCGGTTCCCGCCGAGCGCCGCCGCGATGATCGCGGGAAACCGCGACCTCTCCCACACCGGCCAGAAGGCAAAGGCCGCTGCCAGCGCCGCCAGCCCCCCGCCCAAGGTGCAGGCCATCCGCTCGGCCGTGAAGGCCAGGGTCACCGGTTGATGCGCCTCCACCAGCAGCACCACCACCAGTGTGATGAAGAAGACCGCCACGGCATAGTTGCGCTTCACGAAGTAGGAGAACAGCGCCACCATCAACGCCACCGCGCCGTGGATCAACGGCAGCGGCGGCTTCAGCCACAGCAGGCTGCTGGCCAGCAAGCCGCCCGCCAGCGTGCCGAGCACCCGCTCCGCCGCCCGCTTGCGGGTGGACCCGAAATCCGGCTGAAGTACGACAAGCATCGTAAACGGCAACCAGTAGCCGTGCGGGATGCCGCTAAGCTTGAAGACCAGCACCCCCGCCACCACCAGCAGGACCATCCGCAGCGTGTGCCGGATCAGCGCGGGCTCCACGCTCCGGCTGAGATTGAGCGAGGCCGCCAGAGGCCGCAGCGTCAGCGTCCGCAAATCGAAGAGTTCCAGTGAAAAGGCCGACCGCTCATCGGCCCGCCCCACCGCCGCATCCAGCGCCGCACGCACAATCGGCAATTGCCCCCCAATCTGCCCGAGAAGATCCTGCACCTGCGCCGCCAGCGCCGCATCGCCCGCCTGGATCCGGACCTGCGATTGCAGTACCTCCAGCAGGTTCTGCAGCCGTGCCATCCGCACATCGAAGGCCGCGAGATGCGACGCCTGCCGCGATACAGCGGCCAGCGCCACCGCCCGCGCCGTATTCTCCAGCGAGGTGATCGCAGGCAAAAATGCCGGCCCCAGGCGCCGGAATGCTTCACCCCGCATCGCCGCCTCCAGAGCCGCGTGCAGCGCGATCAAACGGATCGCCAGTCGCGCCGCGGCAAGATTGAGCAGCTCGAGCTGCCGCAGCAGCTTGGTGGACGGACGCTTCGCAGCGGTCAGCGCGGCCTGCGAACGATTCAGAACTTCGCGGAACTCCGCTTGCTTCGCCACGATGGAATCCGCCCGATCCGGCTGCTCCGGCGACATCGCCGCCAGCAGGTCGCCGAGCGCGATCCATGTCTCCGCCACCGCCCGACGCAGCGGATGCTGGGGATGAAGCGGCCACAGCAAGACCTGTAAAAACACCGCCAGCAATCCACCGCCCAACGCCACCAGTGCCGGATGCGCCTCCCCCGCCGGCCCGGCATGCGGAGCCAGCGCCACCAGATAGACCAGTCCCGACGACACCGCCAGGCCCGGACCATAGTCGGCGCTCAAGTGACGCCAAACCCCGCCGCAAGCCGTGACGAGCACCGCACCGCCCAGCGCCACCGCGAGATTCCCCGCCCCCAGAACCCCCAGCGCCACCGCCCCGGCCAGAATCACGCTCATCGCCAGATGAAGCCCGAACCGCAGCGAATACGCGCCGCGCACATCCACCAGGGAGATCGAATGCGCGGCGAGACAAGCGAACACCGGATCGAACTTCCCCGGGAAGAGCAAGGCCGCCAGCAGCGGCAGCATGAAGGCAACCGTCCCGCGCAACGCGCGATTCAGATCCGGCTGCAATCGCTCCCGATCGAAAAAGCGCGCAGCTGGCTCTCCGGTCACGGCAGGCGGCATGCCCCCAGACTCTCCGGTGGAATGCCCGCCGGGCAAGCCCTCCCCGCGATTCCCCGCGGAAACCCGTCGCATTTCCTTTCCCGTCCGCGCCCGGGCGCTAGGGTCGCAGGATGAAAGCGTTGACCTTCCTGCTCATCATCACCGCCGCTTGCGCCCGTGCGGACGAGTTCAGCGATGAGTTCCAGAAGCTCCGCAAAGCCGAAGATCACAAGGCGATGATCAAGTTCCTGGCCGATTCCGAACAGACCCAGGCCACCAACGCGAACTACTACGCGCTCGCCTCGAACTACTGGTGGCGCTTCGCCGGACAACCGAACCTCTCGACCAAACCGGCCGCCCCCGGCGAGCCCTCGCTCACCGATCCGAAGACCGGCAAGGAAGTCGGCAGCATCGCCACCAATGGCGACCTCGATCCCGGCCTCCGCAAGAAGGCACTCGATCTGACGACGGAGGGCTTCAAGCGCTTCCCGCATCGCCTGGATATCGGCTTCGGCTTGGCCCAAGTGCAGTTCAAGATGGGACAAGATGCCGCCGCCGTGGCGACCCTCCTGAGCGTCCTCAAGATCAGCAAGGACAAGCCCGCCGATCTGAAATGGGCCGACAACAAACCTCTCCCCGAGCCCGCCGCGCAGATGGTCCCGGAGTCAATCCAAGGCTACACCGCGCCACTCTTCGAGGCCGCCACTCCCGAGTCCGAAAAGCTCTGCAAGCAACTCTGCGATGCTACCATCGCCGCCTACCCCGAGCACCCCTTCGCCTACAATATCCTCGCCGCCCTCGCCGATATCAAAGGCGACTCCGCGGAGGTCATGAAGATGCTCAGCCTCGCCCACACCAAGGCCCCGGCCGATCCCCTCGTCCTCCTCAACCTCGCCGAAGCCCAGCGCGCCGCGAAGCAAAACAAGGAAGCTCTCGCCTCCTACAAGAAGCTCCTCGCACTGGAGGCGGACGATGAACTCAAGGACGCCGCGAAAGAAGGCATCCAAGCCCTGCAGGCCGAGTAGGCAAGCGACTCTTGCCTTGCCACCGCGACCGCCCAAGTTCCCCGCATGCACCGCCAGCCGCTCCTTGCCCAACTCGCCGCCTATCGCGAGACCCATCCGTTAGAAACGGAGACCATCGATCGCTTCACCGCCTTCATCCGCGGGAATCCCGATTGCTTCGAGCGCTCCCTCCTCGAAGGCCATGTCACCGGCTCCGCATGGATCGTCGATGCCAGCGGTCACAAAATCCTCCTCACCCATCACCGCAAGCTCGATGCCTGGCTCCAGCTCGGCGGCCACGCCGATGGCGACCCCGATGTCCCCGCCGTCGCCCTCAAGGAGGCACGCGAGGAATCCGGCCTGGAGGATTTCGAGGTGACGGATACCGCCATCTTCGACCTCGACATCCACCTCATCCCGGAACGCAAGGGCATCCCGGAACACTGGCACTACGATGTCCGATACGTGCTGCGGCCCACCGGAAGTACGACCTACATCGTAAGTGACGAGTCCCACGATCTGCGCTGGGTGCCCTTGGACGAAATGGCCTCCTTGACCACGGATGACTCGATGCTGCGCATGCTCCAAAAATGGCGCACTAAAATCTCCGGTTGACACGCAACCGTTTGGTTGCCTATTGTTCACCCAGATGGACGAAGTCTTCAAAGCTCTGGCCGACGAAAGCCGGCGCGCCTTGCTGGACCGGCTCCACGCCCGCAACGGACAGACGCTCGGCGAACTGTGCGACGGGCTCGACATGACCCGCCAGGCGGTGACCAAGCACCTCGGGATTCTCGAGGCCGCCAAGCTCGTCGCCACCGTGCGCCGCGGGAGAGAGAAGCTGCACTACCTCAATCCGGTCCCGATCCACGAGATCGGCGTCCGCTGGATCGGGAAATTCGAAGTGCAGCGTCTCGACACCCTCGCCGAACTGAAACGCAACCTCGAACAAAACCATCAGCCATGAGCACTCCGAAACTCGTCTACGTCACCACCATCCGCACCACTCCCGCCAAACTCTGGGAGGCACTCACCAACCCCGACTTCATCCAGCAATACTGGTTCGGCTGCCGCCATACCTCCACCTGGAAGGAGGGCGAGGCCATTGAAAGCCGTGATCCCGATGGCGACTTGGCATGGCAAGGCAAGATCCTGAAGTGCGTGCCGGAGCAGGAGGTCGTCTTCACCTTTGGCCACATCGGCTTCGGGGAACCACCCTCGAGGGTGACCTTCAAGATCGACCTCGCCAACGAAGGGCCTGGACTCATGCAACTCACGATCACTCACGATGACTTCCAGGAAGTCAGCCCGGTCCGCGACCGCGTCTCGAATGGCTGGCCGTCGATCATCGCCGGAATCAAGTCGCTCCTGGAGACCGGCAGCGTGGAAGAAAAAGCGGGATGCCCCGAGACCCATGCCACCGCTTCCGCCTCCCATTGAAGCTCTTGGCAACACCACACCATCGCAGGCCAAGAAAGGCCGGGAGTGATCTCCCGGCCTTTCTGTTTCACACCGCGATCCCCAGCCCGTTGGCCGCGGCCCACTTCGCGATCAGCTCCTGCTCCACCACGCGCGCCCGGTTGTTCCATCGCGCGCGGATCTGCACAATTCGCCGCGAGGCCTTGTCGACCTCGATCGTGACCCGCGGGAATTCCTTCTCTCCCGCTTCAACTTCGCGCCACTCCGCCAGCGAAAAGATCGCCGAGCGCCCCGCCTTGCAGCGCCGCCAATACCAACCCACACAATGCCGCAGCAGCCTGCCCTCCCGCAGCAATTGCGCCTGGGTCAGGCGCTCCCGGATCGTCCATCGCGAGGAATGACCCCGGCTCCGCAACTCGAAGGGCATGACGTCCGGCATCGGATTCCACGAGGCGCGGGCAACATTCAGGAGATCCGTCCTCAGGCCCTGCCGGAAGAGATCCGAATCCCGGAAATGCACACCTTCCTCCGCGGCCATGCGCTGCAGCTCGCGCCAACGGCGATAGCAGTGGCTGCGTAGCGAGGCCAGCGGCTCCGCCACCAGCAGCGCCGCCCGCTTCCACTCATCCTGCCGTTGCAACTCTAACAGAAGATCGGCGATCACCCCGAACTCCCGCGGATCGAATTCGCGCGCGGCCTCCAGCTTCACGAACAGCCGCGACCACGTCGCGTCGTTCGAGAGATCGCGCACCATGGGACTGGCCAGCACCTGCTCCACCAACTCCTGCGAGCCCCCGATCGCGCTCAGCTGTCCCCAGCGCAGCGCCTGCCGGACGGTCAGATCCCCGGGCGCGGACATCGCATGATGCAGTGCCTTCGCGGTGATCGATGGTGGCATATGCTCCGCCTTCCGCCAGCTCCCGCCCCGCGCGATGTGGCAGAACCAATCGCGTTCCAAGTACTTCGCTCTTCCCGCCACCCGCCACGCGGAATCGAAGAAGCGCGGCACGGAATACTCGGCAAACAGATGTCGCAAGAGACCGCTCCACTGTTCATCCGGCGGCACCTCCGCCGCACAGTCCCAGCACTCCGGCTCCCGGATCCAAAACCGGGCGTAGCGCGCCACGCGGATCAGGGCCGGCACGATATCATCCACCAGCGGATGCGCCACATGCAGCAGATCGCTGTGCAGCGCCACCACTTGGAACAAGCGGCTGCACGCGCCGCGGAGATGCACCGGCGACTTCGGCGGCAGACAGATCATGGTCTTGTTCAGCTCGCGGCAGTGCTTTCTGAAGAAGGGGTTGCGGATGGACGTGGCGGTCCACGTCTTGCCACCGGCAATGGCAGCAAGGGTCACGGCGTCCGCTTCCCGGGAAAATCCGGAAGAGGTCATGGAAACAAAAATGGCTAACGAACGATTCGGGAGAACCGGGCACGGGCATCCCTCGCGGGCAGCACACGCCCCGGGATGGAAATGGTCCCTTCAAGCGGGACACAACTTCACGGGCCGCGCTGAAGCAGCGCGGCCTTTCTCACGAATGGTAAGAAGCCAGAAACATGACGGGCGGACCTTGACAGCCTCTCCCCAAGAAATCAATCCGAATCCAAGCGACCCGGCACTCGACTCGCGCCCGGCCATCTGGATGCTTCCATCCATCATGGCCATCGACCCCGAATTGGAAGCCGCGGCACGCGCCGCCGGCGTGGGCCGCGGGGAAAGACACATCTTCCTCTGCGCCGATGCTTCGAAGCCGAAATGCTGCGACCCCGCCGTCGGCCTCGCTTCCTGGGACTTCCTCAAGAAGCTCCTCGGCGAACTCGGCCGCGACGCCCCGCTCATCCTCCGCACCAAGGCCGATTGCCTTCGCGTCTGCATCCGCGGCCCCGTCGCCGTCGTCTATCCGGACGCCGTCTGGTACCACTCCTGCACTCCCGCAGTCCTCGAACGCATCGTCACCGAGCACCTGTTAGAAGGTCGCCCCGTCGAAGAGTTCCGCATCCCGGTGTAGGTCCCGATTCCAGTGGTACGTAGTCCCGCCTTCAGGCGGACGAACGGTCCAACCCGGCATTGGACTACTTAAGATCTTCACCTACCCCAACGCCTCGCTGCCAGGGTCTCCCTTCTCCAACTTCGATGTTCAATGTTGGACGTTCGATGTTCGATGTTCGATGTTCAAATCCCCCCTCACTTCCACTCCAGCTCCAACAAACTCACCCCCTGCCGCGGCAAGGTCACCAGCACCGCCGCGTTCTCCCCCTCCTCCACATACCGCGTCTCCTCCTTCACCAGCGCCAGCTTGCAAGACTCCTCCAGCTCCGCGAGCTGCTCCGCCGTCGGAGTCTGCGGCGAGCCCGTCGCCTGCCACGCCGTGAAGGAATTCGAATGCGTCTCGTCGATCAGGTAGCGCTTGATCACCGGCATCCCCTGCGGCGCGCCTAACAGATCCAGCCGCACCTCCGCATCCGGCCCGCGCACGTCGTCATCATGATAGTGCCAGACCAGCACCGTCATCCTCTTGCCCTTCATCGCTGCCAGCGCGGAGACATCGGCCTTCCCCCGCACTCCGGAGCGCAGCAGGTCCGGCAGCGATACCGCCGCATCGCTCGCCACCGGCAACCTCGTGCCCTCCATCTTCGAGAACATCCGGAAAACATTCAGCACCGGCTTGTCGATCCCGTTCGTCGCCAGCGAGCGGAAGCCCGCGAAATACGGCTGGTCCTCGAACTCGAAAGCCCAGGTCAGCGCGCCCTCCAGATTCACCCCGTGCTTCTCCGCCAGGTCCAGCTTCCGCGGAAAGCTCGCCGCCGTGTAGCTCGAATACATCGTGCCATTCCGATACGCGAGGTTCGGCCCCTGGCAGGCCGCACAGCCCTCCGGATCCGACTCCCCGATCACGATCGGCTTGCCCTTCAGCTCCGGATACCGCGCGATCACCGCGAAGGCTCCGTCGATGTCCCGCAGCTGGTTCGCGATCCCCATCTGCACCCGCCCGCCGACATCCTTCGGCGAGCCCTTCGCGTGGAAGGAAATGAAATCGATCGGCGTCCCCGTCTCGCCCGTCGCCAGGTTTTTGCCCTTCACGCAATGGTCCAGGAAGGCCTTCAGGAAATCCCCGCCCGCTCCGCCCGCCAGATCCGGGCCACCCACCTTCGCCCCCGGGATCGCCCGCCGCACCGCCCGCACCGCGTGATCGTGCAGCTTGAAGAACTCCTCCCTACTACCCCTCCAGTAGCCGATGTTCGGCTCGTTCCAAGTTTCCCAGTACCACTTCAGCACCTCGTCCTTGCCATACTTCTCGGACGAATGCTTCGCCCATTGATAAACCAGCTCCTCCCACTTCGCCCAATCCTTCGGCGGATAGGTCCAGCCGGTGTAGATGTCGTCGTACTTCGCCGTCGGCGTCCAATGATGCCGATACGGTTCCGGCTTCACCGACAGCGCCTGCGGCATGAAGCCGATCTGCACGTAGGGCCGCACGCCTTTGCTCAGACCGGCATCGAAGATCTTATCGACGATCGTCCAGTCATACACCGGATTCCCCTGCGCATCCTCGGTGTAGGCATTCGTCGATCCCCACTTCAGCGCCGGCGTGCCATCGCCGGTCACCAGCAGGCTGTGCGCGCGGAAGAAGACCTCCTTCGGCTTCATCTCGCCCAGATGTCCGAGCAGCTCCGAGCCGTGCTTCATGTAAGCATAGTTCGGCTCGTCCGCGCCGAAGAAGCGCCAGATCGGCTTGAGCTCGTCCCCAGGTCGCTCCGCATCGACACGGATGGTGACAGGAAAGGACTCCGCCATGGCGGACCCGGCCAGAAGGAGAAGCGCGAGGGTTTTCGAAGTCATCACCCCCAGCATGATTCCCCGGGCTTTTCCCCGCTAGTAGGGAATCTATCACGTCGCAATCGTCCTAATCCGAACCCGCCTCAGGTTTGAGGCGTGGCGTCCTGCATGGGCGGCGGCACGTTCGGTGCCGGCGGCTTCACCCAGGCCGGGGCCTTCGGCGTCGCATCCGCATAGATCGCCACCAGCGTCATCCCGATCAGCCCGACAAAGCCGGCATGCCCCACCGTCATCGCCGTCGCCATGCCGACCACGAAGGGCGTGAAAACCAGCAGGCCGACCACCATGTAGCTCGGCTTCACCTCGTAGGCATGGATCACCAGCCGCAAGCGCGAGCGCGCCAGCGAGAGACCCAGCGTCGTGTAGCACAAGGTCGCGGCGATGGCATTCAAATGGAACAGCACGCCCGCCTTGCTCGTCACCCCCCCGGCCGCGCCAATCGGAATTCCGCAGCCGACCACCATCGACCCGATGAACAGGAACATCACCCCGATCCGCGCCAGCAGCCCCCGGAAGGACGAGGCCCCGATCGCCCCCGCACACATCATCGCCGAAAGCCCGACCACCGTCAGCGAACAGGCCAGCTCCCGCAGCACCTCAATCGCGCCCACATTGTAGCGCACGATTACGTACGGCAGCAGCGAAACGAAAGTCAGGACCGTGAGCCCCCAGAGCGTCAGGAACTTCCCGCGCACCACCTTCCAACGGCTGAGCTTGGTCAGCAGCAGCAGCTCGTGGTTCCCCTCGTCGAGCTCCTGGCCCATCAGCACCAGCCCGCCCAGCGGCATCACGACCGCGCAGATTAGCGAGACCACGATCCAGAATGGCCCGGATTCCCACAGCAGCTCCACATTCAGCATCCCCGCATGCTTCTGGAAGGAATAGCTGGCATCCCCTTGGAACTCCATCAGCAGCGCGATGATCGCGAAGAGATGGATGCCCAGGAAGGGATAGACGAAACTGCTGCGCCGCATGTTCTGGCGCAGTTCCTTCACCAGCATCGCGCCGAAGCGGTCGGGCAGGTCGTCTTTCACGGTATCCACGGCTGACATCATGACGTCCCGAAAATCCCCCGCAAGCTGGAAGCACCAACGAAGCCCCTATGAAATTCCCGGGAATTCCACCGCCTCAAGAGCCCTGAAAGGGCGGCACTTGGATAGCCCGGGGTGAAACCCTGACCTTTATACACAAGTCCGCGCGGCCGTCGCTCGTCACGGCGGCGAGTGGATCACTGCTTGCCAGCACGAGGCCTCCGCTTCCGGCGTGGCACGCGTCATCCGGGCACGCGCGGGCGGGCGGTGCGGCTGAGCCGCCCGCCTTCCTCCGGGGCCCTTTCACTCGTCGTGAAAGGCGCGCCACGCGCACGCGAAGTCCCTCACCCGAGCCAGCCCCTGCCACAGGGATTGTGCACCGGGCGGCCCGTCGCCCTTGCGCCCGAGGTGGCCGCCGAGCTTGCCGACGATGCGGATGAACTCGGCAAGCGACGGCTCGCCCGCCGCCTTGTCGCGTTTGGCCACGGCGCACGCCGATCGCCACTCGGCTTCCTCGAACACGCTGCCGCAGGGCAAGTCGGGGACCACGCGCCCGAGATGAGTCAGGTAAAGGATCCGCCACGCGACCACCAGATGGATCGCCAGCGCGTTGCACAGCGCCTGCCCGCTCTTGAGCTGGATGCGTTCCACCCGGCAGCCGGTCTTGAGGACCCTATGGAAGACCTCGATGTCCCAGCGCCGCCGGTAAAGCCCGATGATCTCCAGCGCTTCTTCAAGGGTCGCCACCGGCTTGCTGGTCAACAGCAGCCAGCGCACCGGATCTTCCCCGTCCGGCGGATCGCGTTCTTCCGCCAGCACCGCCCAGAAGGAGACCCGCGGCAGCTTGACGCCCTTGCGGTAGGGCGGGCGCGGGGTGACTTCCATCACCCGCACTTCCTGGCATACCGTGCGCGCGCTGCGCTGCGAGGGCACCCGGTTGCCCTTGACCTTTTTGGTGCCCTTCCAGGCCGGCACTTCAAAGGAATGGGTGCCGAGCAGCGGTGCCGCGGCGAGCGCCGCGAAGAGCTTCGCCGGGTTATCATGCAGCGTGCCTGTCAGGGCGCGGTCCTGGTTGGCGCGGATGATCCACCCGGCGCAGGGGCCGCCCCGCTCCACGGCAGCGTGCCATGCGGCATAGAGTTCGAAGATATCGCCCTCGCGGTCGCCCACCGAGATCACCTCGCAGTCCGGCAGCAGCACGGCCACTTCATTGGTCTTTTCATAGCCTTCGACCCAGCGCCGGCTTTCCTTGTCACTACCCGGCCGCCGCTTGTGCGGGACCTTGGCATCGCCAAAGGTGGCGGGATCGCGGATGATCATCGCCGCATCGAGGGTGCCAAGCGGCAGGCCCTCGCCCGAGACCGCGTAAAGCGCGTGCAGGTAGAGACCCTTGCGGTTCTTGTCGTTGAGCGGGCCCAGACCGGTGGTGGCCGTCATGTGCGTGAAATCCAGCTCGGTGGTGTCCTGCGACACCACCACGCGGCGGTGCGCCGCGCAGCGGGCGATGGTGGCCTCGCGGTGCGGGGCCAGCACGGCCGCGGCGGTGACGTCGGGACAATTGAGCAGGCGGTAGGCCGCCGTCATCTCGCCACTGCCGCCGGTGGCGGCGGCAATGCTTTTGGAAGGAAAGGCGGCGAGCGCCGCGGCGACTTTGGGCAAGCGCCGGTCGCGCCGCGTATCCTTCAGATCCGCGTTGCCGAACTCGCCTGTAATGTCGTCAGCCACGCCAAAAATCCAACAGCGCGTGCATTGTGCAGGGCTTCAAACACTCGTACAGATTTATTTCCCGCAAACTGCACCGGCGGATTTCATGCCGGAGCGCGGACTTGTGTATAAAGGTCAGGGTGAAACCCCGGGTTTACGCGGGGTAGAGAACGTGCCCTGAAAGGGCACTCGTAGGCCGCTCAAGATCATCCCGTCCTCGCCCCACCAACCTCCTCCTCCCCCGCAACGCGGCACTCCGCTTGATGATTGGAAGATTGGTGATTGATGATTTCTCAACCCATCAACTCCTTCACCACATTCCCTGCCACATCGGTCAACCGGAAGTACCTCCCCTGGAACTTGTAAACCAGCTTCTCATGCTCGATCCCCATCAAATGCAGCATCGTCGCATGCAGGTCGTGCACATGCACCCCACCCTCTAAAATGTTATATCCATAATCATCCGTCACCCCGTGCGTGAACCCCGCCTTTACCCCCGCCCCCGCCAGCCAAATGCTGAAACACCGCGGATGATGGTCCCGCCCGTAATTGTCCCCGCTCATCTTCCCCTGGCAGTACGCCGTGCGCCCGAACTCCCCGCCCCACACCACCAGCGTATCGTCTAACAAACCCCGCCTCTTCAAATCCATCACCAGCGCCGCGGAGGCCTGGTCGGTCTGCTTGCACTGCCGGGTAATGCCGCCCACCACGTCCCCGTGCTGGTCCCAGCCCTGATGAAAAAGCTGCACGAACCGCACATCCCGCTCGATCAATCTCCGCGCCAGCAAACAATTCGCCGCATAAGTCCCCGGCGTCCGCGCATCCGGTCCGTAAAGATCAAACGTCTCCGCGGATTCATCCGAGAGATCCGTCGCATCCGGCACACTCGTCTGCATCCGGAACGCCATCTCCGCCTGCGCGATCCGCGCATCGATCTCCGGGTCCAACTCGTGCGCCGCCTGATCCCGGTTCAACTTCCCCAAGGCGTCTAACATCCCGCGCCGGATGTGCGGCGAGACACCCTCCGGATTCGTCAGATAAAGCACCGGCTCCTTTCCCGAACGGAATTGCACCCCCTGGTGCTCGCTCGGCAAGAAGCCGGATCCCCACAGCCGCGTGTAAAGCGGCTGATCCCGGCTCGCATTCTTCGAAACCAGCACGATGAACGCAGGCAGATTGTCGTTAAGACTCCCCAGACCGTAGGAAGCCCAAGCCCCCATCGAGGGCCGGCCGGGGATCTGGTTGCCCGAGCAGAAGAAGGTGATCGCGGGATCGTGATTGATCGCCTCGGTGTGCATCGTCCGGATCACGCAGATCTCGTCGGCGATCTTCTGGGTGAAGGGCAGCGTGTTGCAGATCTCCATCCCCGCGCGGCCATGCCGCGAGAAGTCGGCGAAGGACCCGGCCATCGGCAACAGGCTCTGGTTGCCGCTCATCGTCGAAAGCCGCTGGTTGCCGATGACCTCCTTGGGCAAGGCCTTGCCATGTCCCGCGCGCAGCAGCGGCTTGTAGTCGAAGGTCTCCAGATGCGATGGACCACCGGCCTGGAACAGATAGATGACCCGCTTGACCTTCGCGAAATGGTGCGGCGCCCCGAGGATCCCACCGGTGGACGCCGACGCCGACCTCGTGCCTAACAGATTAGACAGCGCCATCGCCCCGAGCCCCAGCCCGCTGCTGCCGAGGAAGTGGCGGCGGGTCAGTCCCATCAACTGGTCGTAGCTTGGACGAATCGGTTTCATGGCGATTACCGGTTGGTGATGACGGCGTCCGAGGTGAGCAAGGCGGAACAAACGATGGTGAGCGCGGCGAGCGAGGGATCTTCCTTCCCGCACACCTTTTGCGCGGCTGCCATATCCTTCTCATACTCCGCCTTCTGGCTGGCGTGCAGCTCATCGATCGCCGCCCGTTCGGCATCCCGCGGGGCACGGCCCGCCAGGATCACGAAAGCACGCTCACACGACGCCGCGGCGTCTTCCGCGGCGCAGCGCTCCGCCAGTTTGCGCGCACATTCGAAGAAGCTCCTGTCATTCAGGAAAATCAGCGGCTGCAAGGGCGTGTTCGTGACCAGCCGCCGTGCCTGGCAGATCTCCCGGCTCCCGGCATCCAGCGTGATCAGGGACGGCGGTGGCGCGGTGCGCTTGCGGAAGGTGTAGAGGCTGCGGCGGTAGAGACCCTCGCCCTTGTCGGGCACATAGTCGCCGCCCGAGGCTCCGGCTTCCGACCACACGCCCGCCGGTTGCCACGGCTTCACGCTCGGGCCACCCGTCTTCTCCACCAGCAAGCCCGCCGCAAGCAGCGCCTGATCGCGAATCGCCTCGCCCGACAAGCGATACGCCGGTCCGCGTGCCAACAGGCGGTTCGCCGGATCCCGCTCGAGCTTCTCCGCGGTGTTCGACGAGGACTGCCGGAAGGTTGCGCTCATGACGATCCGCTTGAGCAGCTTCTTCATATCCCAACCCGAGGCCACGAAGTCGTGCGACAGCGTATCGAGCAACTCGGGATGGCTCGGCGCATCCCCTTGCAGGCCGAAGTTTTCCTGGGTCGGCACGATCCCGCTGCCGAAGCACATCATCCAGAAGCGGTTCACCGCCACCCGCGAGACCAGCGGGTTCGCAGGATCGATCATCCAGCGCGCGAGCCCCAGCCGGTTGCGCGGCGCATCGGCCGGGAAAGCCATCACCGCGGACGGCGGCGATGGCTGCACCGGCTTGCTGAGATCGGGCGAGGCGTAATCGCCGCGGGTCAGCACGTGGAACTGCTTCGGCACCGGACTCTCCCGCATCGTCATGATCAGCGGGATGTGATCGAGGTAGTCGTCGTAAAGGCTCTTGGTCGCAGCCAGCACCGCGGCACGGGCAGCGGCCATCTCCGGGTCGATACGGCGGACGTAGTAGTCGCGGATCGCCACCTTGGCGGCAGCATCCCCCGACTTGGCGGCCTGGAGAGTAGCCCCAAGCGGCGAGCCGGCCAGCGCATCCACTTCCACCGCGGCCAGCTCCCCGCGGAACACGGCGAGATCGTCGATCTGTCCCTGCGCGAACCCGCGGTCATCGCGCGGCCTGGCCCCCAGGCGGAAGACATCTGCGGCGATCGGTTTGTCGAGCTGATCGGTGACGACTCCGGTCGTGGCCGGCTCGCCATCGAAATACATCTTCAAGCCGGATGCGCGCGAAGAGCCATCGTAGGTGACGGTGACCTGCACCCACTTCCCCACGGGAAACGGCTCGCTCGTTTCGATCGATGCCGCGCAGCCCGGCCACAGGTGGATGCAGCTCCAACGCAGCTTGCCTTTTTCTAACAGAAGCTCGAATCCCGAGGCGTCCGCCGACTGCGAATACAGGCCGGGGCCGCTGTGCAGGATCACGGCGCGATCCTTCACATCCGGGCTGAAGACGCGCAGCGAAATGGCGAGCGGATCGTGGCGGGTCACGCCCTTGATCCCGTCGAGCTGAAGCACCGTATCGCCATCGAACTCCACCGCTTCCCCGGAAACCCCGGGCACGCTCTTCAACTGCCCGCCGCTGACCGTGGCCGGCTTGCCAGCGGGATTCGCGAGCGGTGCTGCGGCATCGAGTGCATACTGCCCAACGGCGGGCGGCAGGGAAATGGTGGAGGTGGCGGCGAGCCAGGTTTCGAAGGCGGCCTCGCGGGTGCCAGGAAGTTCCTGAAGCTGCTTCTCCGCAGCAATGAGCACCGCCCGCCGCTTCGCAATCTCCGGCCCGTGATGCGGCTCTTCCAAGCGCATCGATGGCTCGGGCGCGCGGGTGGAAATGGAGAACGGATACAGGCCACATTCGTCGATCTGGCCGAACATCGACGCCATGCTGTAGTAGTCGTGCTGCGGGATCGGGTCGTACTTGTGATCGTGGCACTTCGAGCACTCCATGGTCAGCCCGAGGAAGGCCGTGCCGAAGGTGTGGACGCGGTCCGAGACATTCTCCTGGCGGAACTCCGCTTCGATCGAGCCGCCTTCCTGGGTCTGGCGGTGCAGGCGGTTGAACATCGTGGCCAGCCGCTGCTCGCGGGTGGCGTCCGGCAGCAGGTCGCCGGCGATCTGCCACGCTGCGAACTTGTCGTAGGAGAGGTTCGAGTTGAACGCGTTGATCACCCAGTCCCGCCACGGCCAGACGAAGCAATCGAGATCCGACTGGTAGCCGTAGGTATCGGCGAAGCGCGCGACATCCAGCCAGTCCTGCGCCAGGCGTTCGCCATAGCGGGGCGAGGCGAGCAGGGCATCCACCTGCTTCTCATACGCGTCCGGCGAGGCGTCCGCGACGAAGGCCTGCACTTGCTGCGGCGAAGGCGGCAGGCCTGTTAGAGCGAGCGAGACCCGGCGCAGCAGGATGGCGCGATCGGCTTCGGGATTCGGTGCCAGTGCCTCTGCTTCGAGCTTGCCGAGCACGAAGCGGTCGATCTCGTCCTTGCACCAGCCGGCATCCTTCACCGCGGGCGGCGCATGCTGCTTGGGCATGACGAAGGCCCAGTGGGGCTCATAGACCGCGCCCTCCCCGACCCAGCGCACCAGCACCTCGCGCTCGGCATCGCTGAGCGGGCGGTTGAGCTTGGCCGGCGGCATGATCTGCTCCGGATCGTGCGAACGGATCCGCGCGATCATCGCGCTGGCCTTCAGATCCCCCGGCACGATCGCCCGCGCGCCGCTCTCCAGCTTGGCGGTCGCCCCCTCGGGCGTATCGAGCCGCAACCCCGCCTCCCGACCCTTGTCGGCATCCGGGCCGTGGCAGCCGAAGCAGCGATCCGAGAGAATCGGCCGAACATCGAAGGCATACGACAGCGGCTGCTCCGCGGAGAGCGCGCTGGCAGCAAGAAGCACAGGAATGGCGGCGAAACGGAGCATCTCGTTCGCTCCATCTTACCATGCCGGTCCAGCATTCGTTTCAGCCAACCCCCGATTCACCCAAACAGGCTACCCCGCAAAGGCATGCGCCGCCAAACCACGGACCCCCAGGCCGCGGATCACGAAGAGCCGTCCACCCTCCTCTTCCACCGCAGTCTTGTGCACGCCGGTGGTCACGTAGAGATCCGCCAGATCCGGGCCGCCGAAGGCACAGGCCGTCGTCTCCAGGCAGGGCAGGTCCACGCGCCGGAGCTCCTCGCCCGTCGCGGGATTGAAGCAGGCCACGCAGGCCCCGTGGCAGAAGGCGATCCAAAGATTCCCATCGGCATCGATGGTCATGCCATCCGGCGAGGCATCGTGATGCGCGGTGGAAATCACGCCGCGCAGGTTGGTGAGGTGGCCCGCCGCGTAGTCGAAGGCCAGCACCTCCTTGCGCGGCGTATCGATGTAGAAAACCGTGCCGCCGTCCGCGCTCCAGACGATGCCGTTGGAGTTCGTGACCGGCCCGAAAACTTCCCGCACCGACAGATCCGGATCGAGCCGGTAGAGCCGGGCATCGCCGGTCTTCTTCACGAGGCTGATCGTCCCGGCGAAGAAGCGCCCGTCCGGCGAGCACTTGCCGTCGTTGAAGCGGTTGTCGGGCTTCTTGTCCGGCTCCGGGTCCGCGATGTCGGTGAGCGTGCCGTCCTCGTCGAGGAAGCGGAATCCCGTGTCGCCCGCGATCACCAGCCCGCCCGCCTCCCGCGGCACCACCGTGCCGACCCGCTCGCCGACCTCCCACACTTTCTCCTCACCGGTCGCGGGGTTGAAGCGCAGCACGCGGTGGTTCTCGATGTCCACGTAGAGGAGCGAGTCCCCCCACCACAAGGGCCCTTCGCCCCACTTCGCCCGGTAGCTGCCGACAGTTTCGATGGTCACGCACCCAAGCTAGGTTCGCTTCCAAGGTTCTGGAAAGGGAAAGCAGCGCTGCCGTACACCTTCAGGGGAGTACCTTCATGGGGTACCCTTAAAGGGGGAACCTTTGTGCCCCGTTTTGGGGGACGGGTGGTGCCCCGTTTCGGGGGATGGGGGGCGTACCGTTCCGGGGGACGGGGGGTGTCCCGGTTCGGGGGACGGGGGCATTTCCGCTACTTTTTTCGTGGAAAACGAAATTGTCATCGACGCGGAAAATTGCTAAGAACAAGTCTGATCAACCCGCGGCACGGTCCGACCGTCGTGCCCCGGGGACTCACCGCTCATGTCGTTCCGCGTCGCTACCCAGCAACTGCTTCTCGCCGTCCTGCTCTGCCTCGGGGTGATTTCCCCTGCCAAGGCGGAATGGGACACGAAGGCGATCGAGGGGCGGGACTACGTGGCGGTGGACGGGATGAAGTCGTTCTACGGCTTCGACAGCGTCACGCGTGCGGGCAACACGGTGAGCCTGGAGAACAAGAAGATCAAGGTGGAGCTCCGCATAGGAGCCCAGGAGTGCCTGATGAACGGCGTGAAGTTCGTCTTCAGCTACAAGGTCGAGGAACTCAACGGCAAGGCGTGGATTTCACGGATCGATCTGGCGAAGCTGGTCGATCCGGTGCTGCGGCCGAGCTACATCGACAATGCCGGGAACTTCCGCACGGTGATCCTGGACGCAGGCCATGGCGGGAAGGACCCCGGCGCCACGAATGCGATCGGCACCGAGGCCGGCTACAACCTGATGGTGGCGGAGCGGGCGAAGAAGCTGCTCGAAACCGCCGGCTACAAGGTGGTGATGACGCGGGACAGCAACCGCTACCTGACCCTGCAGGAGCGCGTGGACGTGGCCAACCGGGTGAAGGACAACGCGATCTTCATCTCAATCCACCACAATTCCGGCGGCAGCGCGGCGCGCGGGATCGAGACCTTCACGCTGTCCCCGGTCGGGGTGGCCCACTACGGCCGCGGCTTTAACCAGAGCGACTTGCAGGAACGCGCCGGCAACGGCCACGACTCTGCCAACGTGGCGCTGGCGACGGCGGTGCACGGCTGCCTGATCCGGAGGCTGGACAAGAACACCTTCGACCGCGGGATCAAGCGCGCGCGCTTCAGCGTGCTGACCGGGGTCCAGCATCCCTCGATCCTGGTGGAGTGCGGTTTCATGACCCACCCCTACGAGGCCCGCATGATCCACAACGAGGCCTACCGCAACGCGGTGGTCAAGGGGATCGTCGATGCCGTGGACCGCTACCGGAAGGCGGTCTCGCTGAAGGCACCGGCGAAGCCGTGAAAGGCAATCGGCGGTGATTGAAGAGCGACTTCAGCCGAAAAGCTCGCGCAACCGCCTTGCCATGCCTTCCCGGTCGAGATGGTGCGCCGAGATATCGATCATCGGCTGGTAAAGATGCATCGGATTGATCCCCGTCGTCCGGACGCCGTTGCACTCCAGGAAAACCAGCGCACAGGCAACGGCTGTCCGCTTGTTCCCGTCCAAGCAGGCCTGGGCTTCGGCAATATGGTAGGCGTAGGCTGCCGCGATCTCAAACAAGTCACCGTCCAGATAATGGTAGACGTTGCGCGGTTGCATCACCGCGGACTCCAGGCCGCCCGGATCAGCGATTCCCTGGGCTCCTCCATGCTCCACCAGGGACCGCCGGTGAATCTCTTCAACGTGCTTCAAGTCGAGGAAGAATAGTTCCTCAGGCATCGAGCTTCATTGGGCGAGCTTTTCAAGCAAGGGCGCATGATGGGAAAATACCCGGTCCATGGCCTCTTTGAAGTCATTCCCTTTTTCCTCGGAAGCGCAATTCCGGGAAGCCATCCACTCCGCGAGCTTGGCGAACTCGTCAGGGTCCAGCTTTTCAATCGCGGCCTCGATTTCTGCGATGGTGCTCATCGGAATGCGAAAATAGTCTGCCACACCGGGATCCTTCTTTCAACCCCCGCGTTGCGGCGCTTCCGGACGCGAGGAGGCCAATGCTAAAGACTGCGGCCCGAACGGAGTCGTCAGGCCGAAGGCAGGGACCTTTCTCCGAAAGGTCCGGCGGATGGCGGCACCGATGAATGACCGGAGACTGATTGGCCGGGTGGACACGCCCCCAGCCGGACCGCTCGGAGAGCGGTCCCTGCCCTTTACAACCCCGGGACGCCGCGGGGGCGCCAGGTGAGGAGCTCGGGGTCGCCGTCGGTGACGAGGACGGTGTGCTCGAAGTGGGCGGAGGGCTTGCCATCGGTGGTGATGACGGTCCAGCCATCGTCGAGGATGCGGATACCGGGACTGCCGGCATTCACCATCGGCTCGATCGCGAGGATCATGCCGGGCTGGAGGATGGGGCTCTTGCCCTGGGGCCGGTAATTGGGGACCTGGGGTTCCTCGTGGAGGTCGCGGCCGACGCCGTGGCCGACGAATTCGCGGACGACGGTGAAGCCGAGCGGCTTCACATATTCCTCCACGGCACCGCAAAGATCGGAGAGGCGCTCGCCGGAGCGGGCGTGATTGATCGCGGCGAAGAGCGATTCCTCGGTGGCGATCAGGAGGCGGCGGGTCTCCTCGGGGATGGCTCCGACGGCGACGGTGATGGCGTTGTCACCGATCCAGCCGGACTTCACGACGCCAACGTCCAGCTTCACCACATCGCCGGGCTGGATCTTGCGGGGCCCGCCGATGCCGTGGACGATCTCGTCATTGACGGAGATGCAGATCTGGCCGCGGAAGCCGCGGTAGCCGAGGAAGGCGCTCTTGCAATCGCGCTGCTTCATCAGCTCCTTCGCGAGCTGGTCGATCTCGAGCGTGGTGCGGCCCGGCTCGACCGCTTTCACGAGGTCGAGCAGGATCATGCTGGCGGTCTCCCCGGCAGCGCGCATGCGGCCGATTTCGTGGGGAGTCTTGATTTTGATCTTATGCCGCTTGGCCATGGGATTTCAGGGATTTTACCAGATCAAGCAAGCGGGCGGCAACCGCGCCGGGATCCTGGGTGGCATCGAAACGGTGAAGGAGTCCGGCCTGCTCGTAGCGGAGAACGACGGGCAGCGTGTTCTCCTCGTACTCGGCGAGGCGGGAGCGAAAATTGGCGGGGGTATCGTCGGCACGGGGGCCGGTCACGCCGCCGCACTCCGGGCAGCGGGCGGCACCGTTGAGATCCTTGGGCCGACCGGACCAGCGGCACTCCGGGCATTCGATGCGGTTGCCAAGGCGGACGAGCAGTTCCTCCACGGGCACTTCAAGCAGGATCGCGGCGTCGAGTTGGCGGTCCTTGGCCGCGAGCCATTCCGAGAGGAAGTCCGCTTGGGCGATGCTGCGGGGGAAGCCGTCGAGCACCCAGCCGTCCGGATGTTTGGCGAGCCAGTCCGCCATGATGGTGCACATCAGGGGGTCCGGGAGGTATTCGCCGCGCGCGAGGATCGGCGCGGCTTCCCGGCCGAGGGTGCTGCCTTCCTCGACCGCGGAGCGGAGCAGGGCTCCGGTGCTGAGATAGGCGAGGCCGAGGTCATCCGCCAGCCGCCGTCCTTGCGTCCCTTTGCCCGAGGCGGGCGGACCGAGAAGCACAAGTCGCGGCGACATCGGCAGACGGAATTACTTGGCGATCCAAGCCGCCGCGGCCACGACCACGATCAGGCCGATCACCGCCCAGAGATAGACAAGGGCGGTGCTGGAGGCGGCGCTGCCCGACTGCGCGAGGCGGTCGTAGCGACCCTTGAGTTTGCCCTTGCGGAGGAAGCCATCGTAGTGGCGCTGCAGCAGGTGGGTCTCCACCTGGCGCATCACGTCGAGGACGACACCCACCAGAATCAGGAGGCTGGTGCCGCCGAAGAACTGGAGAACCATCGAGCCCGGCGGCAGACCGACGAGGTGGCCGATGAAGGCGGGCAGCACGAAGATCAGGGACAGGAAGATGGCACCCGCGAAGGTCAGGCGGCTCATCGTGAAGTCGAGGAACTCGGCGGTCGGCTTGCCGGGGCGGACGCCGGGGATGTAGCCGCCATTGCGCTTCAGGTCCTCCGAGACCTGGGAGGGCTGGAACATGGTAGCCACCCAGAAGTAGGAGAAGAAGAAGATGAAGAGGCCGCCGAGGATGTAATACCACATGCCGCCCGGGTTGAGCTGGGTCTGGAGCTTCACCGCCCAAGGGGCACCCTTGGCAAACCACGAGATCATCATGGTCGGCAGGGAGAGGATAGCGGTGGCGAAGATGATCGGCATGACGCCGGCGTAGTTCACCTTCAGCGGCAGGTACTGGGTCTGGCCGCCGAATTGCTTCCGGCCGACGACGCGCTTGGCGTATTGCACCGCGATCCGGCGCTGGGCCTGGGTGATGGCGATGGTGCCGGCGATGACGAGCAGCAGCATGGCGATCATGACGACCAGCATGATGGACTTGAAGGAGTCCCCGTCATTACCCGTCACGAAGAACTTCCAAGTCTGGAGCAGCGCGCCCGGCAGGGCGGAGATGATATTGACCGTGATGATGATCGAGGTGCCGTTACCGATGCCGCGCTCGGTCATCTGGTCACCGATCCACATCAGGAGCAAGGTGCCGGCGACCACGGTGAGGACCGTGGTGGCGAACCAGATGGCATCCGCACCCGGGACGAGGACGCCGAACTTCCCTTCATCCTCGATGCCGGGCATGTAAAAGAGCATCTCCGGATTCGCCAGGGCCCGCGCGGCGAAGTAGCCCTGCACCAACGCGATCGCGATGGTGATGTAGCGGGTGTACTGGGTGATCTTCTGGCGACCGCCGTCCTCACGGGCGAGGCGGGCGAGCTTCGGCACCACCGCCGTCATGAGCTGGACCATGATCGATGCCGAGATGTACGGCATGATCCCCAGCGCGAAGACCCCGGCATGCTGGAGGCCGCCGCCTGCGAAGATCGTGAGCATCGCGCCGAAGGCATTCCCGCCGTCGTTCTTGGCGGCGTGATCCATCCAGCGCTCGATGACCGCGGGGTCGACACCCGGGAGCGTGATGTGCACCCCAAGGCGCACGATGACGATCATGGCGAGGGTGAACAGAATGCGGTCCCGGAGTTCCGGCACCTTCCAGGTATTCGCGAAAGCGGAGATCATGGGTAAGCGGAGTGCAAAAAGCGACGGGTTTGTAAACGCGGAGAGGAAGCGATCAAGCGCTTCCTCACCGGTGAACCGTCATGTGGCGTTGGAACAATGCATCAGGCCTCGGCCGCGGCTTGGACGCTGCCGCCGGCCTTCTCGACCTTTTCCTTGGCAGAGGCGCTGAGGGTGCCGACGGCGAAGACCAGTTTCTTGGTCAGTTCGCCTTGGCCGAGCACCTTGATCGCCTCGCAAGCGCGGTTGATGAGACCGGCCGCGCGGAGGGCTTCTTCGGTGACGGTGTCGCCATCGTTGAAGGCCAACTCGATCTGGCCGAGGTTCACCACTTCGACCTTGGTCTTGAAGTTGTAGTTATTAAAGCCGCGCTTGGGCAGACGACGGTGAAGGGGCATCTGGCCGCCTTCGAAGCCGACACGGGTGCCGCCACCGGAGCGGGCCTTCTGGCCCTTGTTGCCTTTGCAAGAGGTCTTGCCGTGGCCGGAGCTTTCGCCGCAGCCGAGACGCTTGACCCGGTGCTTGGCGCCCTTGTTCGGGGCGAGAGTGTGAAGTTTCATATCTTTCGACGTTCAGGGATTGGACGTTCGATCTAGCTCAGATCGCCTTTTCCTTCTTCTTGCCGCGGGATCCGAGGATCTGGTCGCGGGTGCGAAGGAGGGAGAGGGCCTTGAGGGTGGCCTTGACCACGTTCGAGTGATTGGAGGAGCCCATCGACTTGGCGAGGATGTCGCGGATGCCGACTGCTTCGCAGACGGCACGGACGCCGCCGCCGGCGATGATGCCCGTTCCGGGAGAGGCTGGCTTGAGGAGGACCTTGCCGCCACCGAACTCAGCGCAGATTTCGTGGGGGATGGTGCCTTCCACGATGTTCATCTGCTTGAGGGACTTCTTGGCGGACTCGCCGGCCTTCTTGATGGCGTCTGCCACTTCGTTGGCCTTACCGAAGCCGAGGCCGACCTTGTTGGCCTCCTTGTCCCCGGCCACGACGAGCGCGGAGAAGCTGAAGCGCCGGCCGCCCTTGACGACCTTGGCGCAGCGGTTGATGAAGACCACCTTCTCGGAGAGCTGGGGGCCGTCGGGATCCTGGGCTTGGCGGTCGTCGCGGCGCGGGCCGCGGGGGCCGCGGTTTTGTCCGCCGCCGTAGCCGCCACCACCACCGCCGCCGTAACCGCCGCCACCCGGGCCGCGGTTCTGGCCGCCGTAGCCGCCCCGGTTCTGAGGCTGGTGCGACGGCTGCTGGGGTGCTGCCGCCGGCTGCTGTGGAGCTGGCGGAGTGGGAGTCGAATCTGAAGGTGTCACCATGACGATTGCGCTGGAATGCGATTAGAATTGAAGGCCGGCTTCGCGGGCGGCGTCGGCCAGCGCCTTGATCTTGCCGTGGTAAAGATGACCGCCGCGGTCGAAGACGACGGCGCTGACATTGGCGGCCTTGGCACGCTCGGCGACGAGCGCTCCCACGAGGGTCGCGGCTTCGATATTGGAACCGGCCTTCTCGATGCTCTTGTCGAGCGTCGAGGCGGCAGCGACGGTGCGGCCGACGGTGTCGTCGATGACCTGCGCGTAAACGTGCTGGTTCGAGTAATGGACGGCGAGGCGAGGGCGCGCGGCGGTGCCGGAGACCTTCTTGCGGATGCGCGCATGGATGCGCTTGCGTCCGCTTTTGACATTGATCTTGCTCATTTTCGGGAAAGGTAAGTGGATTACTTGCCGACGCTCTTGCCTTCCTTGCGGCGGACCTTCTCACCCACGTAGCGGACGCCCTTGCCCTTGTAGGGTTCCGGCGGGTAGTAGGCGCGGACGTCGGCAGCGAACTGGCCGACGAGTTGTTTGTCGATACCTTCCACCTTGATCTTGGTGTTTTCGTTCACGGTGATCGTGAGACCGGCCGGGATCGGGTGAAGGATGGGATGGGACTTGCCGAGGGACAGGTCGAGGTCCGCGCCCTTGACGGCGGCCCGGAGACCGACGCCTTGGATTTCAAGGTCCTTGACGTAGCCTTGGGAGACTCCGGTGATCATGTTGTTCACCAGGCTGCGGACGGTGCCGTGCAGCGCGCGGTGGGTGCGGCCTTCGGTGGCGCGGGAGACGACGACGGTGGTGGTGTCGTCGGCATTGATGGAGATGCCGGAGGGAAGCGCGAGATCGAGCTTACCCTTCGGGCCTTCGACGACGACCTTGCCGCCGTCGACCTTCACGCTGACCTTCGCAGGCAGGGAAATCGGTTTGAGACCAACTCGTGACATGGTAAAATGTTCCTTTCTCGGGTTGGGGATTACCAGACGTGGCCGATGACTTCTCCGCCGAGCGAGCTGCGCCGCGCGGTGGATCCGGTCATGACACCCTTGGAAGTGGAGATGATGGCGATGCCGAGTCCGTTGAGGACGCGGGGCATTTCATTGGCACCGCAGTAGACGCGGCGGCCCGGCTTGGAGACGCGCTTCAGGTCGGTCAGCACGGGGCGGCCGTCGACGTAGCGGGCCTTGACCTTGAGCTGCGGGTGACCGGAGTCGGTGAGAACTTCGTAGCCCCAGATGTAGCCTTCTTCCTGCAGGATCTTGGCGATATCGGCCTTGATGCGGGAATAAGGAGCCAGGAACTGCTCATTGCCGGCGCGGCAGCAGTTCTTGAAGCGGGTGAGGAAGTCGGAAATGGGATCGGTGAGAACGGCCATGATGGTGGTTCTTTAGGGGTGTCAGCGGTTTAGGCGCCCGCAGCTTCCGCAGCGGGGGCATCTTCGGCCTTCTTGATGTCGCGGAAGGGCAATCCCAGCTCGGCGAGCAGGGCGCGGCCTTCGTCATCGGTCTTGGCCGAGGTGACGAAGATAAGGTCGAAACCGATGGTGCGCTTGACTTGGTCGAGCTCGATCTCGGGGAAAATGGTCTGGTCGGGGACGCCAACGGCGTAGTTGCCGCGGCCATCGAAGTTCTTCGGCGAAATCCCGCGGAAGTCGCGGATGTTCGGCGCGGTGACGTTGATGAAGCGGTGGAGGAATTCCCACATGCGGGGGCCGCGGAGAGTCACGCGGGCGCCGAGGGGTTCATTTTCGCGCAGCTTGAAATTGGCGACGGCCTTCTTGGAGAAGGTGATCGACGGCTTCTGGCCGGTGATCTTGGCGATTTCGTTCACGGCATCGTCCACGGCGACCTTGCGGTCGGGGGCTTTGCCCATGCAGGAGGTCACGACGATCTTTTCGAGACGCGGGACCTGGTGGGGATTGGCGTAGCCGAGCTTCTCCTTGAGAGCCGGCACGACCTTATCCTTGTACTTCTGTTGTAGGACTGGGGTGCTCATTGTGTTTTAGCGGGTCAGCGCTTGGTAGTTGCGCTTAAGCGCGGGCGGGGGCCGAAGCCTCAGCCCAGTTTCTTGACATTGGAAATGTGGACGGGGCCGTCCGACTCGATCAACCCGCCATCGGGGTTTGCTTCGGACTTGCGGGTGGCCTTGACCATGGTGCGGGCGTTTTCGACGACGACCTTGCCCTTGACGGCATCGACGGACAACACGGTGCCGGTCTTGCCTTTGGAATTGCCGGCGATGATCTGGACCTGATCGCCTTTCTTAACGTGAGTCTTGATCTTCATTTTTGAAGGAAGGTGGAAGGATCAGAGTACCTCGGGAGCGAGGGAGACGATCTTCATGAATTGCTTCTCGCGAAGCTCGCGGGCCACGGGGCCGAAGATGCGGGTGCCCTTCGGGTTATTGTCCTTGTCGATGATGACGATGGCATTGCCATCGAAGCGGAGGACGGAGCCGTCGGAACGGCGGATCGGGAAGGCGGTGCGGACGACCACGGCCTTGACGACGGAGCCCTTCTTGACCGAGGCGGTCGGGATCGAATCGCGGATGTGGGCGGTGATGATGTCACCGATCCCGGCTGTGCGGGAGCGCTTGCCGAGAACACCGATCATTTTAGCGGAGCGGGCGCCGGTGTTATCGGCGACCGTTACAAGGGATTCCATCTGGATCATGGCGGGAAAGTGGCGTGAGTGGGAAAAAGGATCGGGCGGCGGAAGGTGGGGACGGGCGGGTGCCTGTCCGTATCCCGGGAGCGGCGAAGTATTAGTGCGAAAGGATCTTCTCAAGCGACCAGCGCTTGAGCTTGGAGAGCGGGCGGGTCTCGACGATGCGGACCTTGTCACCGATCTGTGCTTCACCCTTTTCGTCGTGCACGTAGTACTTCTTGGAGCGCTTGACGATCTTGTTGAACTTCGGGTGCGGGACCCGGGCGATGTGCTCGACCACCAGGGTCTTGCTCATTTTGTTGGAGGTCACGAGGCCGACGCGCGTCTTGCGGACGTGGGCTGCGGCGGTTTCCGGTTGTGGCTGCTCGCTCATGGAAATGGGATACGCTGGTGGTTAGCTGGTGCGGGTCGGCGCGGCTCAGGCCTTCGCCTGGATGCGGTGTGCGCTGAGCACGGTTTGGATGCGGGCAGCCTGGCGGCGGAGGACGCGGATGCGGGCGGGATTCTCAAGCGTGCCGGTGGCCTTCTGGATGCGGAGGGCGAAACCCTCGTCCTTGAGATCGCGGAGCTTGTTCTCGAGTTCCTTCACGGAGAGCTCTTTGATGTCCTTCGACTTGGAGGACTTGGTTTTGGCAGGAGCCTTGGTCTTGCTGGCCATGACGGTAGAAAATTACTAATTACTAAGCACTAATGACTAAACCTTAGTCCTTAGATATGGGGATTGCGGACGACGAAGCGGGTCGGGAGACCGAGCTTGTAGGAAGCGAGGCGCATGGCCTCCTTGGCGAAGGATTCGGGCACGCCGGCGACTTCGAAAAGCATGGTGCCGGGGCGGATCACGGCGACCCAGGCTTCGACGGCACCCTTGCCTTTACCCATCCGGGTTTCCGGCGGGCGGGCGGTGACCGACTTGTGCGGGAAGATCCGGATCCAGACCTTACCTTTGCGCTTCAGGAAGCGGTTGATCGCGACACGGCAGGCTTCGATCTGGCGGTTGGTCATCCAACCGCGGTCGAGAGCTTGCAGGCCGAAGTCACCGAAGGCGACGGTGGTTCCACGCTGCGCATTGCCGGCGCGGCTGCCGCGGTGCGACTTGCGGAACTTCGTGCGTTTGGGCATCAAGGGCATAATTCAGTCCTCCTTGGGAAATGGTTCGGTGTGAGAGAGAGATTCGGATCGGGTCGGTTCTGATCGCTGGGATCAGCCGCGCGGTGGACGGGGGCCGCCTGGGCCACGGTTGTCGCGACGGTCGCGGCGGTCGCCACCACTGCGCTCGGGGCGCGGGGAGGAGCCGTCGTCTTCCTTCTTGTTGACCCAGCACTTGATGCCGATCACGCCGTAAACGGTGCGGGCTTCGGCGAAGCCGTAGTCAAGAGGGACGCGGAGGGTCTGCAAAGGCACCTTGCCCTCGCGATACCACTCGGAGCGGGCGATGTCCGCACCGCCGAGGCGGCCGGCGCAACGGATCCGGATGCCATCGGCACCGAAGTCCATGGCGGTCTGGACGGCGCGCTTCATGGCGCGGCGGAAGGAGATACGGCGCTCAAGCTGGACGGCGACCTGCTCACAGATGAGCTGGGCGTCCAGTTCGGGCTTGCGGATCTCGACGATGTTGATCTTGACCTGGGCACCTTTGCAGATGTCGGAGAGTTCCTTGGTCATGCGCTCGATCTCCGAGCCCTTGCGGCCGATGATGAGGCCGGGGCGGGAGGTGTGGAGCGTGACGCGGACGCTATTCCAAGCGCGCTCGATGACGACGCGGGCGAGAGCAGCGAACTGCAGGCGCTGGCGCATGTAACCGCGGATGCGGAGGTCCTCGTGGAGCTTCTCGGCGTAATCCTTGCCGGCGGCGAACCACTTGGAGCGCCAGTCTTTGGATACGGCGAGGCGGAAACCGATGGGGTTGACTTTTTGGCCCATGATAAGGTGCGGTGAGAGTGTGGGATCAGGCCTGCTTGCCGGCAGCCTTCTTGGAGACGTTGATTCGCTTCGGCTTGGCCTCGGTCTCCGGGGCTTCGACGAGGGTGATGAAGATGTGGCTGGTGCGCTTCAGGATGGCGCCCGCCGAGCCCTTGGCCCGTGGCGAGAAGCGCTTGAGCACGGGACCGGCACCGATAGTGGCTTCCTTGATGATCAGGGTGTCCGCGCTGAGGGAGAAGTTATTCTCCGCATCGGCGATGGCCGTCTTGAGCGTCTTGTTGATGTGGAAGGCCGCCTTCTTCGGAGTGAAGGTGAGAATGTCGAGTGCGGTCGACACAGGAAGGCCCTGGATCTCGCGGGCGACGTCGCGCGCCTTCTTCGGAGAGAGGCGGACGTATTTGGTGGTGCTCTTGACTTCCATGATCGGGTCGGTGAGAGGTTTGGGAAAAGGGCGGCCTCAGCGGCCGGGCTGTGTATTGAGAATGGCGGAATCGCCGAGGCGGACGGGTTCGGCACCCGGGTCGAGAGCCTCGACAAAGGCACCGCACACGTTGCGGCGGACGTCGGCAACGATGGCGGTGCCGAATGGTTGGTCCCCGCGGACGAGCTGGTAGGTGGTCCCGATGCGAGCTCCTTGGGCTTCGCCAACGTTCAGGACGAGGAGCCCGCTGACGGGATCGACGTTCATGACCTTGGCATTGCCGGCAGAACCTAGCGCCGCGGGGGCGGGCTTCTGCCCGGTTCCCAGCAAGGAGTCAAGCTCCCTGATGGCAGATTCGACACGGAGGCGGGCGTCGGGATCGGAAGCGACGGCCTGGCGGAGGTAGTCGGTGATCACGGCGACCATGCGGGAGGAGGCTCCTTCGAGGTTCGCGACGCGGTTGCGCAGGACCTCCTGGTCCGCGGTGGCCTGGACGAGGCGCTCGCTGCCGCCGTCCAAGAGATTGCGGCCGAGGGCGTCGAGACGCAGGCGGACGCTGGCGAGTTGCCCGGAGGCTTCCTTCTCGGCGCGGTTGGCCTCGACGATGCTTTTTTCGAGCGCTTCGTTGCGCTGCTGGAGTGCGGTGACGACGGATTCGAGCTCGGCCACGGTCGTTCCCTGCGCGGCACAGGTCCACGCACCCGCGAACAGTCCGGAGACTGAGGCGGCGAGGGCGATGGAAGTGCGGATGCGCATGGGAACGGAGCGGGCGTGAGCGGATTACTTCTTGCCGATACCGCCGTGGGCGCGGAACAGGCGGGTCGGGGCGAATTCACCGAGCTTGTGGCCGACCATGTTCTCGGTGACGTACACCGGGACGAAGGTCTTGCCATTGTGGACGGCGAAGTTCAGGCCGACGAAGTCGGGGGTGACCATGGAGGCGCGGCTCCAGGTTTTGATCGGCTTCTTGTCGCTGGCAGCGATCGCGACGTCGATCTTGGCCAGGAGCTTTTGGTCGATGTACGGACCCTTCTTGAGAGAGCGAGGCATAGGTTCGTGAGGTAAAGTTTAGCTTAGCGCTTCTTGTTGTGGCGGCTCTCGACGATGAAGGTGCTGGTGACCTTCTTCGGCTTGCGGGTCTTCTGGCCCTTCGCGTGGCCCCACGGGCTCGTGAGGTGCTGGCGACCGCCACCGGACTTGGACTTGCCTTCGCCACCACCGTTCGGGTGGTCGACGGGGTTCATGCACATGCCGCGGACGGTCGGGCGGACGCCCTGCCAGCGGGTGCGGCCGGCCTTGCCGGACACTTCGTTCATGTGGTCGCGGTTGCCGACGGTGCCGATCGTGCAGAGGCAGTTTTCGTTGAAGCGGCGGATTTCACCGGAAGGCATCTTGACGAGCGCCCAGCCGCCTTCGCGGTTGGAGAGCACGGCTTGCTGGCCGGCGGCGCGGGCGACCTTGCCGCCATTGCCCGGGATGAGCTCGATATTGTGGATCGCGGTGCCGAGCGGGACGCTCTTGAGGGGCATCGCATTGCCGACCTTCGGGGCGACCGTTTGTCCGGAGACCACGGTGGCACCGGTTTCGAGACCGGCGGGGGCGAGGATGTAGGCCTTCACGCCGTCCTTGTATTGGAGGAGGGCGATGCGGCAGGTGCGGTTCGGATCGTACTCGATGCCGACGACGGTGGCGGGCACGTCGAACTTGGTCCGCCGGAAGTCGATCAGGCGATAGTGACGCTTGTGACCGCCGCCGATGTGGCGGGTGGTGATCCGGCCGGTATTGTTACGGCCGCCGCTGCGCTTGAGCGGGGTCAGAAGGCTCTTCTCCGGCTTGTGCTTGGTGATTTCGTCGAAGGACGGAAGCACCTTGTAGCGTTCGGACGGGGTATTGGGTGTGAACTCCTTGAGAGGCATGGCTCTGGTGAGGTTGGTTCGGGGTTAGCCGGTTGGAAAATCAGACGAGATCGAGGGTTTCGCCCTCCTTGAGGCGGACGATGGCCTTCTTCCAGTGGTTGGTGCGTCCTTCGTCAGCGCGGCGCTTGCGACGGGCCTTACCGCTGTAATTGGCGGTGCGGACGGCGACGACCTTCTTGCCGAGGAGGGTTTCGACGGCACGCTTGATCTCGAGCTTGTTGGCCTTGCGGTCCACTTCCAGGGTGATGTCGTTATTCGACTCCTGGAGCATGGTGGCCTTCTCGCTGAGGCGGACGTTCTTGATGACTTGGTAGATGTCTTTCATGGCGCGGTTCAGCGAATGGATCAGGCGGTGCGCTTGGCGAGAGTCTCGAGGGCGTCTTCCACGACCAGGATGGACTTGGCGTGGAGGAGTTCCTCGACGTTCACGCTCTCGGCGGTGACGAGTTGGGCCCACTGGATGTTGCGGGCGGCGAGGTAAGTGCTGTCATCGAAGCTCTTGGCGACGATGAGGACCTTCTTGGCTTCCACGTCGGCGGTGACGGTGGAGACGAAGGTCTTGGTCTTGCCATCGGCGATGGAGAAGGAAGGCAGGGTCTTGATCGACTCCTCGCGGACGAGGTTGCCGAGGACGCGGCGCAAGGCGAGCTTGCGGACGTTCTTCGGGACCTTCTTCGAGTAATCGCGGGGACGCGGGCCGAAGACGACACCACCACCGACGAAGATCGGGGCGCGCTTGTCGCCGTGGCGGGCGTTACCGGTGCCCTTCTGCTTGTAGATCTTCTTGTTGTTACCGCGGACTTCGCCACGGGTCTTGGTGCTGGCGGAGCCGGTGCGGCGGTTCGCGCGGTAGGCGGTCACGAGGTCGTGAACGGCCTGGGAACCGCGGTCAGCTTCTGCAAGCTGGATGTTCGCGCTCTGGGCGGCGTCGGCGGTGAAAGTTTTCGCGGGCATGACTAGGGATGCGTTTGAGAGTTAGAGGGCGGGCGGCCTTGGCTTACTTGCCCTTCTTGGCGACTTCCACGCGAGGGACGAAGATCGGTGCGGAGACCTTCTTCTTGGAAGCGCGGATGGAGAGGTAGCTGCCCTTGGCACCGGGGACGGCGCCGGAGACGAGGATCACGTTGTCTTCCGTGCGGACGGCGACGACCTTGAGATTCTGGATGGTGCGCGGCACGTCACCCATGTGTCCGGGCATCTTCTGGTTTTTCCAGACGCGGCCGGGAGTGGAGCGGCAACCGATGGCACCGGTCCGGCGGTGCATCATGGAGCCGTGGGTCTGCTTGAGACCGCCGAAGCCGTGGCGCTTGACCGCGCCCTGGAAGCCGCGGCCCTTGGAGGTGCCGGTGACGTCGACCCACTGGTCCTTCACGAAGGTTTCGAGGCCAGTGTGGGTCTCGGGAGCGGCCTGGTCGGCAGGGAAGCGGAATTCCTGGACCAGATACTTGGCACCGGAGCCGTGCTTCTTGAAGTGGCCGAGCGCGGGCTTGCCGACGCGCGACTCCTTCTTGTCGTCATAGCCGACCTGGACCGCGGAGTAGCCGTCCTTTTCGACGGTCTTGACCTGCAGGCAGGTGTTGCCGCCCACCTCGATGACGGTGACGGGGATCATGGCCTGGCTCTTCTCATCGAAGAGGCGGGTCATACCGAGTTTTTTGCCGAGAAGTCCAAGAGACATGACGATACGAGCTAGAGTGAAATTTGAGATTTGAAACCGCGCAGCTTAGATGCGGATGGCGATGTCGACACCGGCGGGCAGGTTGAGCTTCTTGAGCTCATCGACGGTGCGGGCGGTAGGGTCGACGATATCGAGGACGCGCTTGTGGGTGCGGATCTCGAACTGTTCCATCGACTTCTTGTTGACGTGCACGGAGCGGTTCACGCTGAACTTCTCGATGCGGGTCGGGAGCGGGATCGGGCCGGCCACCTTGGCACCGGTGCGCTTGGCGGTTTCGACGATCTCCGCGGCGGAGCGGTCGATGGCGCGGTGATCGAAAGCGCGCAGGCGGATGCGGATCTTTTGGTTTTCCATGGCGGTGGATTAGTTTGAGATGGGTAGGTAAGTCTTAGTGGCCGCGATCGGTGGCGATCTCGGCGACGATATTGCCCGGCACTTGCTCGAAGTGGGACGGGGTCATCGAGTAGGATGCGCGGCCGGACGAAAGCGTGCGGACGGCGGTGGAGTAGCCGAACATCTCCTTGAGGGGGACATTCGCGTGGATGACCGAAAGTTTGCCCTTGCTCTCCGTGTTCTGGATCTGGCCGCGACGGCGGCTCAGGTCGCCCATCACATCGCCCTGGTAGTCATCCGGGGTGGAGACTTCCACGGCCATGATGGGCTCGAGGAGGATTGGGTTGGCCTTTTTGAATGCGTCCTTGACCGCGAAGATGGCGGCCATGGTGAAGGCGTTCTCGTTCGAGTCGACTTCGTGGAAGGAGCCGCCGAGGACATCGACGTGGACATCGATCACCGGGTAGCCGGCGACGCTGCCATTGGTCATCGATTCCTTCACGCCCTTGATGACGGCGTTGTGAAACTCTTTCGGGATCTCGCCGCCGACGATCTTGTTGTCGATCGTCAGACCCTTGCCCTTTTCGTTCGGGCGGACCGAGAGGCGGACATGGCCGTATTGGCCGCGGCCACCGGATTGCTTGACCAGCTTGCCTTCGCCCAAGGCTTCGGCGGTGATGGTCTCGCGGTAGGCGATCTGGGGAGCGCCGGTATTGGCCTCGACCTTGAACTCGCGCTTCAGGCGATCGACGATGATCTCCAGGTGGAGTTCGCCCATGCCGGAGATGATGGTCTGAGCGGTTTCCTCATCGCTCTTCACCATGAAGGTGGGGTCTTCTTCCGACAGGCGGGCCAAAGCGAGGGCCAGCTTTTCCTGATCGGCTTTGGTTTTCGGCTCAACCGCCATGGAGATGACGGGATCCGGGAAAGTGGGAGGTTCGAGAACGACGTCGTAGCCTTCCTTGGCGAGCGTGTCACCGGTGGTGACGTTTTTAAGCCCGACCATGGCGGCGATGTCGCCAGCGTAACAAGCATCGATGTCTTTATGCTCGTCTGCCTGGATCTGGATCAGGCGGCCGACGCGCTCGGAGCGGCGGGTTCGCGGGTTGTAGACCGTGTTGCCCTTGCGGATGACGCCGGAGTAGACGCGGAAGAAGATGAGCTTGCCGACGAATTTGTCCGCCCAGAGTTTGAAGGCGAGGGAGCAGAACTTCTCGTGGTCACTGGTGACGACCTCGATCTTGTGCTCCTCGTTATCGGGGTCCATGCCGATCATCGCCGGGAGTTCCAGCGGGCTCGGGAGGTAATCGATGACGGCGTTGATGAGGTATTGGACGCCCTTGTTCTTGAAGGCGGATCCGCCGGCGACGGGCACGAGCTTGTTCGCAATGGTGGCGCGGCGGATGGCGAGCTTCAGCTCTTCCTTGGTGATCGGCTCCTCCATGAGGAACTTCTCGCCGAGTTGCTCATCGACATCGGCAACGGCGCTGACCAATTCGGCGTAAGCGGCTTCGGCGATGATCTTTTGATCGGCACCGAGTTCGCGGACGTCGTAGGTCGAGCCGAACTTGTCGTCGTCGTTGAAGTGGATTTCCTTCTGGTTCACCACGTCGATCTGGCCGGTGAGGTAATCCTCGGCACCGATCGGGATCAGGACGCGCACGGCATTCGCGCCGAGCTTTTCCTTCAGCTCGTGGAAGACGTTATCGAAGTTCGCGCCGACCCGGTCCATCTTGTTGACGAACACGATCCGGGGAACGTGATACTTGGTGGCTTGGCGCCAGACCGTTTCAGTCTGGGGCTGGACCCCGGCGACGCCGCAGAAGACGACGATCGCACCATCGAGCACGCGCAGGGAGCGCTCGACCTCGGCCGTGAAGTCCACGTGGCCGGGGGTATCGATGATATTGATGCGTTGCTCCTCGTTCGGGAAGAGCTTGGTCACGCCCTCCTCCTGGCGCTGGAACCACTTGGTGGTCACGGCGGCGGAGGTGATCGTGATCCCGCGCTCCCGCTCTTGCTCCATCCAGTCGGTCGTGGCGTTGCCGTTGTGGACTTCGCCGATCTTGTGGATGACTCCCGTGTAGAATAGGATGCGCTCGGTGAGCGTGGTCTTCCCGGCGTCGATATGCGCCGCAATCCCAATATTCCGCGTCCGCTCAAGCGGATACGGACGATCGGGATTGTTGGGATTGGAAGACATGGCGGGATGGGGCGGAAGGCCCCGTTTGCGAATTTACCAGCGGAAGTGGGCGAAGGCGCGGTTGGCCTGGGCCATCTTGTGGACGTCGTCGCGCTTGCGGACGGACGAGCCTTGATTGTTGGCGGCGTCCTTCAGCTCGTTGGCGAGGGCGACGTGCATCGGAGTGCCCTTGCGGCCGCGGGCGTAACCGACGAGCCAGCGCAGGGCGAGGGACTCGGAGCGGTCGGCGGCAACTTCGAGCGGCACTTGGTAAGTGGCACCACCGACGCGGCGGCTCTTCACTTCCACGCGCGGCTTGGCGTTTTCAATGGCGCGGGTGACGACTTCAAGAGGATCGACGGTATCGACGCCTTCGCTGGCCTTATCGATGGCGGCGTAGACGATGCGTTCCGCGAGGGACCGCTTGCCATCGAGCATCACCTTGGAAATGAGGTGACCCACGAGGGAGCTGTCGTAGCGGGAATCCCGGCGGTCGGGCTTGTGGAAAGTGCGCTTGCGGCGTGACATGATCGGAAAAGATTAAGAGCTTGCGAAGCGGGATTACTTCTTCTTGCCACCGCCCTTGCCACCCTTCGCGGCGACAACAGGTTGGCCGGGCTTCGGACGCTTGGCACCTGTACTTCGAACGGCTCTGGCGACGCTTGTCGACGCCGAGGGTATCGAGCGAACCACGGACGATGTGGTAGCGGACACCGGGAAGGTCCTTCACACGACCGCCGCGGACGAGCACGATGGAGTGCTCCTGGAGGTTGTGGCCTTCACCGCCGATGTAGGCGATCACTTCGTAGCCGTTGGTGAGGCGGACCTTCGCAACCTTCCGGAGCGCCGAGTTCGGCTTCTTCGGGGTGCGGGTCATCACCTGGAGGCAGACGCCGCGGCGCTGCGGGCAATTGCTCATCGCCGGCGACTTCGATTTTTCGATCGGAGTCTGGCGTCCCTTACGGACGAGCTGATTGATGGTCGGCATTGGATTCCTGCGTGGTTCGGTTTTCGCTCAGGAGCGTACCGGATAGGCGGCGAGCGAAAAATCCCTCGCAGGAGCCTTTTATCCGGAGGTGCGCCCGATAGTGTTTGGAGAATGAAGCCGCCCTGCTGGCATTTGAAAGCCGGTGGCAGGATGGCGATGTGGGGCGGCGAACTTAGGGATCGCGACCAAGCTGGCAAGACCTATTTAGGAAAAATTTTACGCCGGGAAACCGCTTCACCAACCTGAAATTTTTAGGACTTTCTTGAAACTGCTTTTTGTCCAAGCCATTGAAAATGAAGACTATTTTGAACCAACAGCTCTCGGAGTTCTTCGAGTTCCACCGCTCGAGGGTCACGGACGAGGACATCTGTGAGATGGCAAAAAGTGATCCTGGCTACGGCGGCTACGTCCGATTTTTGAGGGAAGTCCGGAAAGAGGGCCTGCTTCCGGAGCGGGAGGATCCGGACTTGTGGGAGGTCGTGTGCGCCCCGCCCGTCAGCCTGAGATCTTCCGTTCCGCTCTCCTCGGTCCCTTCCTTGCAGGAATCGATGGTCCGCTACCGGAACTTTGTTTTTGCGATCGCGATGGGAAGTATTGATACCGGGGCAAACGGGGACTGGATCTGGATGCACCCGATTTCCTGGCTGCTAGAAGATGCCGACCGGCACGACCGCCGCTATCTAAAGCTTCTGCGCGCGGCTTTCGACGCCGCCGGCGCGAAGCTGCCCGAGGGCGTCATGGGAGAGTCCGGAGCCCCGTTCTTCACCCTGGGCATGTTGATCGTCAGCGATTGGCTAGCAGATGGCCCGGGCAAGTCCGAAGCCGCGAGACGGCTTATCCGTGAAGATGGAGCGATGCGGGCCACCCAACGTGACGACTGGGGCATGGCCTCAGCGGGATTCCTCTGGGACTTGCAGGATATTGTATCTAAGGACCGACTCCGCGTCCTGAAGCAGATGGCGGCGGAAATCGGCAACCCGGAAGGCGATTTCAATGTGGAATGCGTGCTTCGTTCGCTCTGAAGCCCCCTCTCCCTTCGGAGTGTTCTAAGTAAGGCTATCGGGGGAACCGGCGAACGCACCCGATTCCCTTGCCTAGGAATTTGAGGCAGCTATGCTACTGGCAATGATCGCGGAACGATATCCTGGCCTGATCGACCTTCCCGACGAGGAACAAGCTGGAGCCCATGGCCGAGCTTTGGGACGACGTCACCGGCCACACCGCGTCTGACGATCCTGCGCTCGCCGCGTTCGTCGAGGGGCGTTGGCAGGATTATCAATTGCACCCGGAGCAGGTTTCACCGTGGAGCGAGGTCAAGGCGCGCATTCTCGGTCAACGCCCGTGACGCCGGAAGGAATTTGGGCGGCGGAAGCCGAGTTTGCAGAAGTTCTTCGCCGAATGGGAAGACCGGCAAGATGGCAGCAGGGTCCAATTGCTGCAGCGGATCGAGAAAGCCACGGAATTGCTGCTCCGGTTTCCTTATATGGCCACGGCTTGGAAGGATCCCGTGCGGCGCTTGGTGATCCGGCGTTCGATTCTCGGGTTGTTCTACGTGCCTCATCCTCGCGGAATCATTGTCATCGCCGTGGCGGATCTGCGGCAGGATCCTGAGAGGTTAAGGCTGGAAGTCCGTTCGCGGTTGCCTTGAGATAGGAGCGGCCCGGCAAAGCCTCCAGCCCGTGCCGACCGGAAGGCGCTAGCCCTACACTCGTATGAGCTACTCCATCGAACTCAGCAGCTCGGAGCTGATCCATACCGCCGTCATCCGAGGCCAAGTGGCACCGGAAGAGCTGTCGCGGTTCGTTCCGGCGGCCTGTGGCGAGGTATGGTCATTCATCCGGGCCGCCAGTCTCCCGCGGCCGGGATGTCACCTGGCCCTGTATTTAGATACTCAGCGCTCGGTTGAGGTCGGTGCAGAGGTCTCGGAGCCTTTCGTCGGCGATGACCGGGTGCATTGCTCGCAATTGCCGGCTGGCCGGGTGGCGACGACCGTCCATTTCGGGCCTTACCCCGGTCTTTCCGAAGCGCATGCGGTGATTCGCCGCTGGTGCGCCGAGGAGGGACATCCGCTTTCCGGGATCTGCTGGGAGATCTACGGGCACTGGAAGGAGAGCTGGAATGCCGATCCATCCAAGATCCGCACCGATGTTTTCCATCTGCTGCGGGAATCCGACAGCAAACCAAGCCAACCGGCTCACGGAGCCAACCAGGGCCCCTCTTCGTGAGAGCACTTTGGTAGCAGAGGGCGGATTTGAACCGCCGACCAAAGGCTTATGAGTCCTCTGCTCTACCCCTGAGCTACTCTGCCGTTACCAAATGCTTGTCCGTCCTTGCGGGCGGGGCGAAGGCAGTAGCGTCGCGGCGGGCTTCTGTCCATTGAAAAATCGTCCCCTTGCACCCGTCGATTCCGGTGCCAATCTCCTCTCCCATGAACCCTCTCCGTCCAATCGCCGCCATCATCCTCTCTATTACCACCATGTCTGCCGCCCCCATCGAAACCGGTTCCGCCCTGCCCGCCATCACCGCCAAAGACCAAGACGGGAAGGAAGTGAAGCTGGCAGAGGCCGGGGCAAAGGGCTGGACGCTGGTCTATTTCTACCCGAAGGCCGACACCCCGGGCTGCACCAAGCAGGCCTGCTCGCTGCGGGATTCCTACGCGGCGCTGACCGACAAGAAGGTGACCGTTTTCGGGGTGAGCGTGGACACGGTTGAGGCGCAGAAGGCCTTCAAGGACAAATACAAGCTGCCCTTCACGCTGCTTGCCGATACCGACACGAAGGTCGCCGATGCCTTCGGGGTGCCGCACGAAAAGGGCTTCGCCAAGCGCCAGGCTTATCTTTTCAAGGATGGCAAGCTGGTCTGGCTCGATCTCGAGGCTTCGACCGACCAGCAGGCAGCGGACGTGCTGAAAGAGTTGGAGAAGGCGGGATGAACGCATCTCCCGCGGAATTGACGCATTCTCCCATTAGCGTAAGCTTCACGCGATGAGTGCTGCTTCCGAAATACTATCCATTCCGGAAGTCCGCGCCCGGGTTTCTCTGGTTTCGGTGGCACAGTATCACCGCCTCGCCGAATTCGACGAAGCGGGAAGCCGGACCGAATTGATCCGTGGAATCGTGATCGAAAAAATGTCGAAGTCTCCCCTCCACTCCTCGATCGCCCGGCGACTTTTCAAGCTACTCCAAGAATTGATTCCAGAAGGGTTCACGTTGCTCCGGGAGGATCCTCTGACCTTCTCTGACTCCGAGCCCGAACCGGATTTGGCTGTTGTCCGCGGGATGGAGACGGAGTTCGTGGACAAGCATCCGTCCACTGCGGAACTCGTAATTGAAATCGCCGTTTCCAGCGCGGTTCTGGATCGGGAGAAAGCCTCGGTCTATGCCGTAGCAGGCGTGAAGGAGTACTGGATCATTCTCGCCACAGAGCGGCGTGTGGAAATCTACCGCGCTCCAGAAGCGGGAAGCTATCGCGAGCTCAGCGTCGCGGAGGGAGACGCGGTCTTGGAGTGTGCCGCACTTCCCGGAGTTCGCGTTCCGCTGGCCGAACTCTTCGCCTGAGAGGCGGCTTGCCGCCGGATGGGCCGGGTGGCGATGGGGAAGTGAATCCCGCCGTGCCTGCGCGACCCCCGCAAATTCAACGTTCGACATTTCGCGCCCCTCCCCCATCGTCAGCGGGACTACACGTTTGAACATGGTTTTTCGCAGTCTTTGCCGCCACGCCGAAATCGGCGCTAACTCCTACCTTCTCGATACCGGCAATGCGCGGATCGTCCTCGATGCCGGACTTCACCCGAAGCACGACGGTCTGGAGGGCTTGCCGCGATATGACCTGCTGGAGGAAGGCTCTGTCGATTCGATCGTGGTGACGCATGCGCACCTCGACCACACCGGCTCACTGCCGGTGCTGCTGAACCAGCAGCCGCAGGCGAAGGCCTTCTTTTCCCCGGCGGCGGCGGAATTGGCGACGGCGATGCTGCACAATTCGGTCAACGTAATGCAGTCCAAGCGGGTCGAACTCGGGATCACCGAGTATCCGCTCTTCACCCACCGCGATATCGACGAGGTGGAGCGCCACTTCGAGACCCGCGGGATGGAGCGTCCCTTCGATCTGGACCCCGAGGGCCATGTCCGCGCGACCTTCCACGATGCCGGCCATGTGCTCGGCTCGACGGGAATCACGATGCAGTGCAACGGCCACCGGGTGATGTACACGGGCGACGTGAATTTCGAGGATTCCACGCTGATCAAGGGCGCGGTCTTCCCGGAGGACCACGTTGATGCGCTGATCATCGAGACGACGCGCGGCGATAGCCAGCGGCGGCCGGACTATACGCGGCAGAATGAGGAGCAGCGCTTCGTCGAGGCGATGGCCCGCACCTTGGAGCGCCGCGGCAGCGTGCTGATCCCGGTCTTCGCAATGGGCAAGACGCAGGAGGTGCTGACGATGCTCCACCGCTTCAAGAAGCGCGGGCTGATCCCGCGGAAGACCCCGATCTACATTGGCGGCCTGAGCACCAAGATGACGGTGATCTACGACAAATTCGCGAAGGGCCGCACCCGCCGCAGCGACGATAGCTTCCATATCCTGGAGGATATGGATCTCGAAGCCGGCACCAAGAAGCGCAAGGGCCCGATCCCCCTGCAGCAGGGTGCAATCTATTGCCTCTCCAGCGGGATGATGAGCGAGAACACGGTCTCGAACAGCTTCGCGCAGGCCGGTTTCCTCGAAAATCCGAAGAACGCGATCCACTTCGTCGGCTATGCCGATCCGGCCTCGCCGGCCGGTCATATCCGTCTGGGGCAGACCGGGGACAAGGTGGTGCTCGATCCGAAGCGCCTGCCGGTGGCGAGGAATTGCGAGATGGAGATTTTCGACTTCAGCGGCCACGCGACGCGCGAGTCGCTGCTGGAATACATTCTGAAGGTGAAGCCGACGAAGGCCTTTCTGGTCCACGGCGACCCACGGGCCAGCGCGTGGTTCGTGGCGCAGCTCAAGGAGAAGCTGCCGGGCACCGAGACGATCGTCCCGGAGCCGGGACGCGACTACGTGATTGGCTGAATTAGCTCAACGCTTCGGCGGCGTCTTGGTCGAACGCTCCTTGGAGCGCTGCGACAAATCGCGGGTATCGCCCGGGTTTTGCGGGGATTCCGTGGAAACCAGTTGGCCGGAGGAAGGACGGCTGCGGCGGGGGGTATCGAGATCGCCAAACCAGGCGAGACAAATGCGATGTTTCATGAGGGGGAGGGACAGCAACTATTACCCTAAGTCGCTCCGCAGGAGAAAGCAACTACGCGATCGTGTAGGGTGCCAAAAGCTCTTCGCAGTCCAAGATCCGGCCCTTGGGCTATCGTTCAAGCGAGCCTAAGCTTTCTGCATACGGCTCCGAGACCCTATCCGCCAGGCGCAGGCGGGCAATGTGGTGGATCTGGCGCAGCGCCTCGGCGATCTCACGGGGTATTTCGTTTTCAAGGCGGGCCTCGAAAGCGGAGAGGATTCCCGGTTTGTCGGTGAGGCGGACGCAGATCACGAAGGGGAAACCGAAGCGCTCTTGGTAACGGCGGTTGAGGTCGGTGAAGCGCTCGAATTCGCCGTCGGAGAGGCGGTCGAGACCGAGGCCGGCTTGCTCGCGGGTGGAGGCTTCGCTGAGCGCGCCGGCGCGGGCGAGCTTCCCGGCGAGATCCGGGTGGGCGCGGATCAGGGTCAGCTTGGCCTCGTCGGTGGCGGTTTCGACGGCCAGGCGCATGGTGGCGGCGAGCCCGGAGCGGTCTTGGAACGGCCTTTGCTGGGAGGCGGCGCGGGCGACCCATTCGGAGTGCTCGTAGATGCCGCCGAGGCAGGCGGTGAAGTCGTCTTTCTCCATCGCATTCAGCGCGCCGATCGATAGCCTTTCCATCGCTACCGAATCTTCCAACAGTCCTTTCCCGTGGCAACGCTCGAATCCAACCGTTACGGCAAGTTCCGCGTGCGGGTGATGAAAGTCATCCGGCACGATGAAACTCATCACGATGTCTGCGAACTGGAGGCGGATGTGCTGTTGCAGGGGGATCTGGCGGGCTCGTATCTGAGCGAGGACAATCTCTCGATCGTGCCGACGGACACGGTGAAGAACACGGTGCACTTGCTGGCCCACGATCATCTGGAGACCTGCCGGACGAGCTTCGCCAAGGTGATCGGCGGGCATTTCCTGGCGAAGTATCCGCATCTAACGGGGGTCGAGGTGGAGCTGCGCGAGCGGCGCTGGGGGCGGATGGAGATCGCGGGGGAATCGCATCCGCATGCCTTCGTGCATGCGGCGAATGGGGAGTTTTTCTCGCGCGGTGCTTTCTTCCGGGGGCAAGAGCCGATGCTGGCTGCCGGGATCCGCGGACATCTGGTGATGAAGACGACGGGCTCCGGTTTCGAGGGCTACAATGTCTGCGAGCTAACTACCCTGCCACCGGCAAACGACCGGGTCTTTGCGACGAAGCTGACCGCGGAGTGGCAGTTCGGGGATCATGCGGCCGACTTCGGCGGGGCCGATGCGGCGGTGCTTGCCGTGGCCCACACCGTCTTCGCCAGGAACTACAGCCCCTCGGTGCAGCGCACCCTTTTCGAGATCGGCGAACAGATACTGGCAGCCGTGCCGGCCATTTCACGGATCGAGTTGAAGATGCCAAACGTGCACTTCCTCGGGCTCGACCTGACGAAGCTGGGTCGGCCCGGGCAGAAGGCGGTGCTACTGCCGACTGATGAGCCGCATGGGGAGATCGAAGCGGTAATCACCCGCTAGGCGAAAATTCCGTTCTTCAAAACACTTCGATTGATGATTGGAATATTGATGATTGGTGATTCCGCCTTTCTCCGATGACCCCGTGGCAAGAAATCACCCGCTGCCAGGAAACCGGCACCGACCTCGTGGTCGTCACCGTCGCCGCGGCGCGGGGCAGCGTGCCTGCCGATGCCGGGGCGAAGATGCTGGTCACGCGCGAGGGGCGGCTTTCGGGAACCGTCGGTGGTGGCCGGATTGAAGCGCGGGCGCTCGATGAAGCCGCTTTGCTACTAGATTCACCGGAGACCACGCGGCTCCACCGATGGAACCTGCAGCAGGACATCGGCATGACCTGCGGCGGCGAGATGACGCTGCTCTTCGAGCGCGTGTCCGCGAAGCCGCCTTGGCACATCGTGATCTTCGGGGCGGGTCACATCGTGCAGGCGTTGGTGCCAGTGCTGGTGCCGCTGTCCTGCCAGCTTGATGTGATCGATACACGCGGTGATTGGCTCAAGCGTCTGCCCGCATCGCGGAACCTTGCTACCCATCTCTTCGAGGCCTTCGAGCAAGGCATTGATCTCGTGACAGAGAGATCGTTCGTTCTCTCGATCACCAAGGGCCACGGCACCGATGTGCCGGTGCTCAGGGAGGTGCTGACCCGTTACCCCGCCATCCCTTTTGTGGGTGCCATAGGAAGCGCCTCGAAGCGGGCCTCCCTGCTGCGCGATCTGCGGAACGGAGGAATCGGAGAGGAGTTCTTAGAGAAGATCACCTGCCCGCTCGGCCTTCCCATCGGCGACAACGAACCACACGAGATCGCCATCAGTATCGCGGCGCAGCTTCTGGGGAAGCGCGATGCCCGGACGGGTCCGATGGAGCAATAATCCAGACGCGACATGAATACGGCTTTGATCCGATCAGCCACCGACCGCGACGCGGAGGAGATCCAGGCGATCTACGCAGTGATCGTCCGCACCACGGTGACTTCATTCGAAGTGGAGCCGCCAACCACCGGCGAGATGCGGGAGCGGATGAATGCCGTGCAGCAGCGCTTCCCGTGGTTGGTCTGGGAGCAGGACGGTGAGGTGGCGGGCTACGTGTATGCCTCCGCGCATCGCGAGCGGGCCGCTTACCAGTGGTCGGTGAATGTGTCGGCTTACATCCATGAGCAATACCGGCGGCGCGGCGTCGGGCGCGCGCTCTACACTTCGCTCTTCGCTCTGCTCCGGCTGCAGGGTTTCTACAATGCCTATGCTGGCGTGACCCTGCCGAATCCCGGGAGCGTGGGCCTGCACGAGGCGATGGGCTTCGAGCCGGTGGGGGTTTATCAGAAGGTCGGCTACAAGTTTGGCGCCTGGCACGATGTGGGTTGGTGGTCGATGGCCTTGCGCCCGCATGATGTGAAGCCTTCCGCGCCCCTGCTCCTAGCGGCTATCGCGAGAACGCCAGAATGGCAGCGGGCGATCGATAGCGGGCTGGCCATCGGAGCGCCCGGATCAAGGCCGAACTAGCTCGGCGTGCCGTGGATGAACAATTCAACCAGGCGCTCTCTGGCAATCTATCGACTCGTCTTCACCGCCTCGGGCCGGTCTCTTTATAACGAGGTCGAGTTTTTACCGACAGAATGTGGAGAGGGCCAGAATGCTAATATTAGAAAAACCATCCCGGCGCTCAGATCCACCACCGTCCACGCAGAGTTGTCGAAGTCAATAGGGGCGATCGGATTGAAAAGCACGGCGATTAAAATAGCCGCAAACATTTGCCATCCCCGGAGAATGATCGCAAGGAAAACCGCCGCCGCAGTAACACCTATTCTCGTCAATTGATAAATCCAGATCTTATCGAAATCGCAGAAAGAGAGGACCACACACCAGCAAGATAGTGCAAGCAACGTGCATTTATAGAGCCTAGCAATTTTTACCGCCTTGAGATCTCCTCTTTTTGATTCTTCAATCGCAGTAACATATGCTTTTGTGGATCCTGAGACCGTCCGGGCAAGACTCTCAGCGTATCCTTTGAGCCAAACACCCATTAGATCTATGTATTCCTGAGAAGAAGGGTCAATTCCCAACGTCTTTTGTAGATTTGCAAGGTCCTTTTCTCTCTGAACTAGCAAGTGATTGGCATCTTGATTTTTTCCAATCATTGGAGGCGCCTTCATATCCCTAAAAAGGGCGCAAAAGTTGACTATACCTATCCAGCTCACAACAATCTCCTCGTTGAGCTGCCAAGAAGCCTTATTGTTTTTATAATAGGCTAATCTATTTCCGAGAAAATTCTTGGCCTCGCCAGGAAATCCAATCTGTGTGTAGGCATCAACGATTTCAGAATTTGCGACTAGACGTTTCGAAAATAATTTAGCCCATATCAACATTTCCGGAGTTGCTTCCGAAAATGATTCGATCCAGAAACAAGCAAGAGCAACCGCTTCAAGATGAAGTGATCTCCTGAGATTTGGGTCACCAATATCAAAGGATTGCGGAAATGAGTGAGACAGCTTGATCACCTCATTGACTTCGCCCTCCATGCGCTTCACATACTTGAGAAGTTCTGGAGATTCTGGCAGAATGGCCTGATTCTTCATATCTCGAGAATTTTGATGGAAACGTTTGGGTTAGAAATCGAATTCGATATTCAATTGCCACGCATCCCCTGTCGAGCCTCAGAAGCACGATCCGATGCAATTTTGACAAACTCAGAGGTACACGGTGACGCCAAATCGAAATCCCCCTCCGCGCCAAACGCCGCCACCGCATCCCGCATCGCTTCTCTAACGGAGATGGCGAGCATGAGAGGCGGTTCGCCGACGGCCTTGCTGCCGTGGATGGTGCGGTCCTGGGTGGCATTCCGTAGGAACGAGACGCGGAGATCTTCGGGGGCGTCGCTGATGGCGGGGATGGCGTAGGTGCTGGCGCTGTGGCTGAGGAGGACGCCCTTGTCGTTCCACTTGAGCTCCTCACGGGTGAGCCAGCCCATGCCTTGGACGAAGCCGCCCTCGATCTGGCCGCGGTCGACGGCGGCATTGAGCGAGTCGCCGACGTCGTGGAGGATGTCCACACGCTTGACCTTGCTCATGCCAGTGAAGCCATCGATCTCGACCTCGCTGACGGCGGCACCGCAGGCGTAGTAGTGGAAGGGCCTACCCTTGCCGACGGCCCAATCCCACTTGAGATCCGGGGTGACGTAGAAGCCGGCGGCGGAGAGCTGGATGCGGCGCTGGTAGGCGAGCATCGTGAGGTCGGCGAAGGCGATGGAGCCGCCGGGACCGTGGGCCGAGCCATCGGCGAAAGTGATCTCCTCCGGGCAGCAGCCGATCTTTTCCGCGGCCAAGGGGGCGAGGCGTTCGCGGAGCTGGCGGCAGGCATCGGCGACGGCCATGCCATTGAGGTCGGAGCCGGAGCTGGCGGCGGTGGCGGAGGTGTTCGGGACCTTGTCGGTGCGGGTCTGCATCAAGCGGATGCTGGCGGCGGGCAGGCCGAGCTCGCGCATGGCGACGCCGAGTATCTTGGTGTGCAGGCCCTGGCCCATCTCGGTGCCGCCGTGGTTCACCTGCAGCGAGCCATCGGCATAGACCAGCACGAGCGCGCCGGCCTGGTTGTAGTAGGTAAGGGTGAAGCTGATGCCGAATTTCACCGGGGTGATGGCGAGGCCGCGCTTGCGGTGCGGGTGCGCGACGTTCCAGGCATCGATGGCCGCGCGACGTTGCTTGAACTCCGAGGTTACTAGTAGCTCGTCCCAGATGTGCTCTACGCGGTTGTCGCCGATCTCCGCGCCGTAGTGGGTAGTATTGGTCTCGCCGGAGCCGTGGTAGAAATTCCGCCGCCGCACCTCCTCCGGCGACAGGCCGAGCTTGAGGGCGATGCGGCCGAGGATCTCCTCGATCACCAGCATCCCCTGAGGCCCGCCGAAGCCGCGGAAGGCGGTGTGCGAGGTGACATTCGTCTTCGCCACGCGGCCTTCGAAATGGACGTTCGGGATGTAGTAGGCGTTATCGAGATGGAAGAGCGCGCGGTCGGTGACCGGCAGCGAGAGATCAAGCGACCAGCCGCCATCCGACCACAGGAAGACCTCCGCAGCCTGCAGCATGCCCTGGTCATCGTAGCCGACGCGGTAGCGGGCGAGGAAGGGGTGGCGTTTGCCGGTGGTGGCCATGTCCTCGTCGCGATCAAGCTGCCAGCGCACCGGCTTGCCGGTCTTGAGCGCGGCCACCGCACAGAGTGCGGCGATGGCATTGCCTTGGGTTTCCTTGCCGCCGAAGCCGCCGCCCATCCGCGGCGACTCCACCACGACCTTGTGCCGCGGGACGTGCAGGGTCTCCGCGACGATGGTCTGGATCTCGGAGGGATGCTGGGTGGAGCTGGAGACATACGTGCCGCCCTCGCCATCGGCCTCCGCCCAAGCGGCGTGGGTCTCCAGATAAAAGTGCTCCTGGCCGCCGAAGGAGAAGCTGCCCTCTAACAAGTGCGGTGCCGCGGACAGGGCAGCCGTAACATCGCCGCGCGAAAGCACGTGCGGATCGGTGTGGAAGGATTGCGCGGCCAGTGCCGCCTCGACCCCTAGGATCGGCGGCAGTTCCTCGATCTGCGCCGTCACCATCCCCGCGGCAATCCGGCAGGCTTCGAGCGAATCGCCGACGACCAGCGCGAGGGCTTGACCGTGGAAGAGGATCTCGTGGACGGCGAGCAAGGGCTCATCATGCCGGGAGGGTCCGCTGTTGTTCGCGCCGGGGAGATCATCGGCGGTGAGGATGAGGTGAATGCCGGGTGTCTGGCGCGCGAGCGAGACATCAAGATTCTTCAAGGTGCCGCGCGCGACCTTCGAGCGGACGGCCCAGACTTCAAGCATCGGGCGACCCAGAGCGGTATCATGGACATAGCGGGCCGCGCCGGTGACATGCCCGCGGGCACTTTCGTGGGAGATGCCGGTGCCACCTTCGAATTCATCATGGAGCACTATCGGCTCGGGAGCTTCGGCGGCCACGAATTTCGCGAACAAGCCGCTCACTACCGAAGCCCGGTAGGCCGCGCTGCCGCGGACGTCGCTCAAGGGCGTAAAGGTCTTCTCAAGGAGATCGAGAATCTCCGGTGTCACTTCCAAGGGTCGCCCGATGAGAGCTTCCTCCACCGCCATCGCCCGCATGGTCCGGTCCGCCACGCCGCCGAAGGCCAGTCGTGCCTCGCTGACTAAGCCAGCCTCATCCGTCACCACGCGGATTCCCGCCGCCACGATCGAGATGTCCATCTCGCGGCGCTTCGAGACCTTGTAGAAGGCAACGCGCCCGGGCTGATGGCGCGGGATGCGGATCGTGCGGATCAATTCATCCGGACCTAACAGGGTCTTGCGGTAGCCGGTGAAGAAGCCATCGAGCGGCACCTCGCGCTCGCCCTCCGCGGAGACCAGCTGCAGCGTGGCGTCGAGCGCCATCAGGATCGGAGCGCTGTCACCGATGGGTGAAGCGGTCGCAAGATTCCCGCCCAGCGTCGCGCGATGCCGGATCTGCCGCGAGGCGAACCAGCGGAACATTTCATCGAGCACCGGATACTCGCCGCCGAGCGCATCCTGGATATCGGTCATGCGCGCCGCGCCGCCGATCTCCCAAGCGTCCTCGTAGCGACGGATCACGGAGAGCTCGCGCACGTCATCGAGCGAGATCAGCACGCCGGGCCGCCACTGGTGCTTGTTCACCCAGACCGCGATCTCGGTGGCACCGGCAATGAAGGTCGCCTTCGGGTGCTGCTTCTTGAAAGCGATGGCATCGGCAACGGTGGAGGGGCGCAGGAAGGTCCCCTCCCCGGAAGTGCTCGAAACCGGTGCGGGCGGGACTTCACCGGGCGACATCCAGGCTTCCCATTCCGCTCGCGTCTCTTGCTCGGCGAGGGCTTTCGCCATCGCCTCGCGGATCGGCCGGTAGCCGGTGCAGCGGCAGAGGTTCCCGCAGAGTTGGTCGGCGACGGCCGCGTCGTCCGGCGGGCTCGGCCGGTGCCAAGCTTCGGCCATCGAGGCAATGAAGCCGGGCGTGCAGTAACCGCATTGCGAGCCTTGGCAGGCGACCATCGCGGACTGCACCGGGTGCAAATCCTCGCCACGACCGATCCCCTCCACGGTCCGGATCTCGCGACCGGCGAAAGCCTGCACCAGCGCGAGGCACGAATTGACCGAGCGCAGCTTGCCTTCCTTCTCGACCAGCAGCACCGAGCAGGCCCCGCAATCGCCCTCGTTGCAGCCGCACTTGGTGCCGGTCAGGCCGTGGTGGCGGAGGAAATCGAGAACCGTCTCATGCAGCGGCACCTGGCCGACCTCGTAGGGCGTGCCATTGATGCGGAGAATGGACGGAGTGCCGGACACGCCGCGGATCCTAGCAGCCAACCGGCCAGAATCACGCGCGTTTCATCGGCTCCCGGACTTCGACCTCACTTCGCGCTCAGCTCCTTCAAGCACCCCGCCAGCACCTTCACTCCCTTCGCGATCGCTTCCGGCGAGCTGTATTCGTCCGGACGGTGACTGTAACCCTTATAGCAGGGAATGAAGATCATCACCGTCGGGCAGACGCGGGCCATGAAGAGCGAATCGTGGTAGGCCCGGCTGATCATCCGCTGGTAGGTGCACCTCCCCGCCACTGCCTGGGACTCGACCAAGGCCACCAGCGAAGGATCGCACAGCGCCGGCGGGTCCTGATTGATCACCTGCCAACCGATCTCGATCTTGCGGCGCTTGCAGATCGCGTGGGTGCCATCGCCGATCCGGGCCAAGGCTTTGTCGCGCGCCTCCTTGTCGGTATCGCGGAAATCCACCTCCATCTTCACATCACAGGGGATGCTATTGATCGCGCCCGGCTTCACCTCCACGAGACCCGTCGTCCCCACCGTATCCGGACTACCGCTTTCCAAAGCCGCCTTCTCCACCAGCAGGGCTATCTCCGCGGCGGCAAGGAAGGCATCGCGCCGCTGCGGCATCAGGACCGCCCCGGCATGGCCGCCGGAACCCTTCAAAAGCAAGCGGAACGCCGAGGGGGCCGCGATCTTCTCCACCACGCCGATGTCCCGCTTCGCCTCCTCTAACAGCGGCCCCTGCTCGATGTGCAATTCCACGAAGGCTTTGTAGGCACCGGTCGAAAGTTTCACCGCCCCGAGGTTCCCCCGGCAACCCGCCGCCGCCCGCAGTTCCTCCAGCGAGCGCCCCTCGCTATCGCGCAGCGCCTGTGCCTGCTCCGGCGAAGTCGTGCCCGCCATCAGGCGGCTTCCCAGGCAGCCGATTCCGAAACGCGTCGGCTCCTCCGCGGTGAACATGATCAGCTCAATGCTGCGCTTCGGCACATGCCCGGACTCCTTCAAAACCCGCATCGCCTCCAGCCCGCCGAGCACTCCGACCACGCCATCATACTTCCCCGCATTCGGGATCGCGTCGGTGTGTGAGCCGGTGGCCACCGCCGGCAGACAAGGCTCGCTACCCTCCCAGCGGATGAAGAGATTCCCCACCGGATCCTGCCGCACTTGGAAGCCCGCCTCCTTCGCCAGCACCATCAGCCACTCGCGCGCGCTGAGATCTTCCGGCGAGAACAGCACCCGCGTCACCGCCGGCGCCGGATGCGCGGAAATCGCGGACAGTTCATCGATCTCGCGGTCCAGCCGGCTCATCACCTTCATTGTGGAAAGGCTGGCAGGACCCGTGCCATCTGAAAAGCCCGCGCCTCATTCACCCTCAAATCCGCGCAGCGGCAGGCCTCTCACGGCAACCGGTGCACATCCTTGTAATAAAGGTAGCTCGCCGGCTCATCCCCCATCGCCACGAACCACTGCGGGCAATAGGGTGCCATCCAGATCGCGTCGCCCGCCTTCACCGGGTAATACTCCTCTTCCAGGCGATAGACGCCCTGACCCGTCAGCATCAGCAGGCCGTGCTCCATCACGTGGGTCTCCACGAAGGGCAGCGTCGCGCCGGGCTGATAGGTGAAAATATTCATCGCCAGATCGTAGCGCGCGTCGATCGGGAGCAAGGTCTGCAGCCGCGCCTTCTCGTTTCCGAGGAAGGGCTCGGCGGGGACGTCCGAGATGTGGCCATTCACCGCGGGCGGCGGCTCGAGGTTCTCCACCGGTTCGTAGATTTTTCGGAAAAGCGTCAGCCGCGTGCCCTCGCTGCCGTGGAGTGCCAGCACGTTTTCAGACGGCACGAAGGCGAAGCCGCCATCGGCCAAGGTCACATCGCCATCGTCCCAGACCACCCGGCAATCGCCATCCTCCACATACAGCGCGTGCTCGTATTCGCCCGCCGGGAAGAGCGCCATGCCGCCGCCCTCGCCATAGACCACCAGCATCTGGCTGAGCTCCGCACCGATCGCCGGGGAGAGCTGGACATAGGCGGTGGCCCCTTCCCATCCGGGAAAAATGCTCGGCACGTGGCCGTCCGGAGCGATCAGGGCGTGGCGGAGCGCAACGTGGGTGCGGGTGTGGCCGAAAAGCGGAGTCATGAGTCGGGAGTCAGGAAGCGGCCGTGCGTGGCGGGCGAGACGGGATTCCCCCGCAGCCAGGTGGCCTCCACCCGCCATGCGCAGCGCATCCCGACATACGGCGAAATCGCGTGGCGGGCCAGCAGGTCTTTCGCCTCGATGACAAACTCCTCCGGCGAGAGCAGGCAGAAGTCCGCATCCAACCCCTCCGCGATCCGCCCCTTGTGGCCGTCCAGCCGGAAGCGCCGCGCCGGATTCGCCGCGAAGAGCGCCGCCAATAGCTCCCACGATGCCTCGCCCGGCCGGCCCTTCAGCGGAGTCGCCGCGCCCGGTCCAAGCGGCAGCCATACCCCGACCGCCCGCTCCAGCAGCAGCGGGAAGCCGTGCTGACTGCCCGCAATCCCGCCCCACATTGAAAACACATCGTCGCCCTCCTTCAGTTCCGGTGGCGAGGGCGAGTGATCCGAGCCGATCGTATCGATCTCGCCCGCCGCCAGTCTCCGCCACAGGCCGTCCAAGGTCCCTGGCGAACGCAGCGGCGGCGCGCACTTGGCCGCCGCCCCGATCCGTTCCGCCGCCCAAGTATCCAGCAGCAAATAGTGCGGACAGGTCTCCGCCGTCACATCGATTCCCTCGCGCTTGGCCGCGTGGATCAGGTCGATCCCCTGGGGCGCGCTCACATGGACCACATGCAGGGCGCAGCCGGTATCCCGCGCGCAGGCCACCGCCATCTCGATCGCCGCGATCTCCGCCGCCACCGGCCGCGATGCCAGCCAATCGGCCATCGTGCCCGGACGCGTCGGGGGGAACTCCCGCTGGTGTGCCGCAATCACCGCCGGGCTCTCCGCGTGCACGGCCACCGGCACCTGGAACTCTGCCGCGATGTGCATGCCCTTGCGCAGCGTCGCCTCGTTCGCCACCGCGAATTCCTCCAGGCCGCTCGGGCAGAGAAAAGCCTTGAAGCCCGCTACGCCGGCCCGCGCGAGATCCGCCAGATTGCCCACTGAATCCGGCGTCAGACCACCCCACAGCGCGAAGTCCAGCCGGCTATTCGCCTCCCCCGCCCGCCGCTTCGCGGAAAAACTCCCGATATCCAGCACCGGCGGCGAGGAATTGAGCGGCATGTCGATGAATGAAGTCCCGCCGCCCGCGGCCAGCGACGCCGAGCCCGTCGCAAAGCCCTCCCACTCTGTCCGTCCCGGTTCGTTGAAGTGCACATGCGCATCGACCAAGCCCGGGAACATCACCTTGCCCCGCGCATCGATCTCCAGCACCGCCCAACCCGCGAGGTTTTCCCCCAGCGCCGCGAAACAACCGCCGGAGATGCCGACGTCGAGGCTGCGGACTCCCTCGGCAGTCACCACGGAGGCGTTTCTGATGATCGTGTCGAAATGGCTCATGGGGAAAGGAAAGACAGAATCACTAATCACTAATCTTCAAATCACAAATCAGAGTGTGTTGGGGAAAGGATTGATGGCCGGGCAACACCGGAGATCCCTCTGCGCCCCTCCCCGCGACCTCTGCGCCTCTGCGTTTCGTTCGCTTCAAAATCCATTCAAAGTTCTGCCTTGGAAGTTCGTTTCAAGAAATCCACCAGCACTCTCAACGCCACCCCGATATCCTCCGGCGCGGCATACTCATCCGGATGATGGCTCAGCCCTGCCCGGCAGCGCACGAAGAGCATCGCGATCGGCATCACCGTGGACATCATCACCCCGTCGTGCCCCGCGCCGCTGGCCAATAGACGGCGGACCCCGGCAAGCGGCTCCGCCGCATCCAGGAGCTGTCCGGTCAGCTCCGGATCACAAGGCACCGCCGCATTGCTCTGGACCGTCTCCCGGGAAAATTCCAGGCTCCGGCTCTTCGCGAATTCCCCGAATTCCCCGAGCAATCCCGCCAGCAGGCTTTCCCGCGGAGCATCCTCCGGATGGCGGAAATCGAGCGTGAAGCGCACCTCACCCGGGATCGCATTCGAGGCTCCCGGGATGACGGTCAGCTTCCCCACCGTCGCCATCAGGCCCGCATTTCCCCGGGCCAAGCGCTCGGCCGCCAGCACGCATTCGGAGGCACCCGCCAGCGCGTCCTTGCGCAGGTCCATCGGCGTCGTCCCCGCATGATCCGTCTGCCCGCGCAGCGTCAGCATCAAGCGGGTCTGGCCGCAAATCCCCGAGACCGCGCACACCGCCTCCCCCAATCCCTCCAGCACCCGCCCCTGCTCGATGTGGACCTCCACATAGCCCCGGCACTCCCCCGGTCGATAAAACAGCGCATCCTCCTCTCCGATCTCCCCGCTGCCCTCTTTCAATTCAGCATCCGGCGTTCCTCCTTCATCCTCCGGGCTACGAAGGGCCGGGCGTCTCTCCCCTCCCCTCAGGCCTCCTTCCAAAGCCTGCCGCAACGAGACTCCCTCCGCATCCCTGACTGCCAGCAGCTCCTCCCGGAGCTGCCCCACACAGGCCCGGCTCCCCAGATACGTCGCATGGAAGCGCACTCCCTCCTCATCGGAGAAGCCCAGCACATGCACCGGAAACGCCAGCGGTCCGGTCACCTCCAGTGCCGCGATCGCGATCAGCACTCCCAGCGCGCCGTCGTACTTCCCTGCATCGATCACCGTATCGATGTGCGAGCCCAGCAAAAGAGGGCGGCCGTCGGTAGGCGGTAAGCGGGACGAGCCCTGACCCGGCGCATCTTCCACCTCCTTACCGCTACCGCTTTCCGCTTTCCGTTTGTCCAATACCCCCCGAACCGTCCCCCCCTGGTCATACGCCACGCTCATCCCCGCCTCCCGCATCCATTCCCCCACCAGTCCCGCCGCCTCCAGATTCGCCCGCGACAAAAACGTCCGGGTCAGGGCGCCCGGCGTGTCGGTCACCTCCCCCAGCGCCTCGATCCGCCCGAGCAGCCGCTCCAGTGCAGTTTCAAAATCACTCATCCCTTCCTAGCTCCCTCTGTAAGTGGAATACGCAAATGGCGAGCACACCAGCGGCACGTGATACGAGTGCCCCGCTTCCACCCGGAAACGCACCGGCACCACGTCCAGGAAGGGCGAAGCCACGCCAATCCCCGTGAAATACTCGCGCACCTGGAATTGCAGCTCGTAGGTCCCCGCCACCAGCTCCTCGCCTTCCAGCAGCGGCCCCTCGCAGCGGCCGTCGGCATTCGTCACCACCGAGGCGACCACCTTCCCATCCCGCCGCAGGCTCACGCCCATCCCCGCGGCAGGCCGGCCATGGGCCGTGTCCAGAACGTGTGTCGTCAATTTCCCCATTCCCCCACCCTGAACAGATCCGGCGCCGCCGACAAGACCGCGTGATAATCGCCTCCTGCGCGGATTGGGGCCATTCCGTCGGCTTGCGACGGCCCGCTTACTGGCCGGCAATCACCCGGGCAAACACCTTGGTGCGGGCCGAGGGCAGGGTGATCACCCCGGTCATCTTGAAATTACCGCCCGCGATCGCTTGGGATGTCAGCACCACTCCCGAGCCCGACCATGCAGCCATATCCCCCGACCACTGGACATGCACCGAGTCCGCCGGGAATGCGGCGGAGCGGGTGAAGCTCACCGAAGCTAGGGTGCTGCTGAGACGGGTGATGACGAGGTCTCCGTGGTCCGCTTGGTTCGGATTGGTATTGAAGAGCATTTCCAGGAGGTTGGAGTTTCCGTCCTTCTCAGGATCGGCGTCCATGCCCCAGACGGTGGTAGCCAGCGCCGGATTCCCCAGCACCTGCGGCGTGAATTTGCCGGCGGCCCAAGCTGCATAGGCGGCCGCCAGATCGCCCGCGGCAGACTCGACCTGAATGCGGAAGGGATTCGAGACGATCACCGAACCCAGGGGATTGGTAGCAGTCAGGACGAACTCGTAGTTTGCATGATTCGCGGCAAGCGGGGTTCCCGAGAACACTCCCGTCGCGGGATTGAAGGAGAGCCAAGCCCCGGCCGGCAAAGGATTCCCGTCCGAAAGGCGTAGCGACAAGGTCAGCGCGCCCGGGTAAACGGGATCGTCGAAGGTCGCCGGATTCACCGTGAACTGGAATGCCGTGTCCAGCTGCGCGAGCTGATCCGGCACCTGAACGGTAAGGCGCGGTCCGAGGTCATACTGGAACTGATAGGCGCGGGCGCTGCCGGCCGTCGCCGCGCCGGGCCCGTTCACGCCGTCCTCCGCGGACCCGGCGATGCCGGTGAATCCATCCATGGCGAGGGAGTGGCCGAAGCGATCGGTGGAGCCGGACGAGGGCGAGGGCATGAAGCGGTCGATCTGCGTCCATGCCGGACTCCCGGTGGACCTGCGGCGATAGACTTCCACGTAGCCACGCTTGTCAGCGGAGCCGGAGTCGGAGCCCGGAGAACCGATCATCAGCAGTTCACCGGAGAGAGCCACCGAGTAGCCGAAATTGGTGGATGCGGTTCCGCTGCCGGGGACGAATTTTTGCACCACACCCCACTGGTTCGAGCCGCCGGTATTGCGCTCGTAGATGCGGACTCCGCCAGCCTTGAAGTTCCCGATCGGCGAGCCTCCTGAATAGACACCCACGGCGAGCCGGTCACCGGAGAGGTCCACCGAGAATCCCAGACCTGCGTGGCTCGTGCCATCGGGATCGCTGAACTCGTCCAAGCGCCGGATCTCACCCCAGGTGGCGACCGAAGTCGGGCGAGTGAAGACATAGGCCGCGCCGTAGTTCCACTGGCTACTGCTTCCGCCAGCATTCGCGCCGGGAGAACCGACCACCGCGGTATTGCCTTCAAGCGTGACGGCAGAGCCGAAGAATTCGCTATCGCCGATCTGATTGGTGCCCCGGTTATCCGCGGCGACGAGGGTCTGTTGGTGCGCCCAGGTGGTGCCGCTGGCGGAGCCGAACATGAATGCGCGCCCCGAGCGGGAAGCTGCCGGCAAGTTGGCATTCGGAGCCCCTACCAGAATCGTCAGGTTGTCGATCGCGACCGCGGAGCCGAACGCATCCCCGCCACCCCCGTTGATCGCGGGCGGAACAATCTTGGCCACCTGGCTCCAGGCATTCGGATTCACGGCATCGCGCTGGAAGACATAGGCGGCACCCGCGTTGTTCGCCGCGGCATCGGCACCGGGGGCACCGATCACCATCAAGTTGCCATCGATCGCCACCGACTCGCCGAAGCGGTCTCCGGAAACCGGGTCGCTCGCGGCGATCTGGGCGACTTGGCCCCAAGGCAGGCCGACACCGGCATTGCGTTCATAGATGAAGACGCGGCCCGCATCGGGAGCCACGTTGTCGCGCAGCGGGGAGCCGACCACCATGGTGTTCCCGCTGACGGCCACCGCGCTGCCGAAGCTGGCAGCAGCCTGGCTAGCGTCGTTGCCATTCGTCGCCAGAGGCAGGAGCTTGTCCACTTCGCCATGCAGGACCTGAACGGTCGTGACGGCATTCACGACGGGCGCGGCGAAGCCGTCATTGACACTCAAGCTGAGGCCGACGATCTCCGGTAACTGGGGCGTCACGCGGGTTCCCGGGGTGGGAGTGAAGACCAGTCCGCGCAGCGCGGCAGCCGAGGCGGCAGGCGTGCCGGTGAAGACGTAGATACCGCTACCCGCAGGCTGCTGGACGAATCCTCCCAGATTCGAGAACCCGCCCTTGATCGCATTGTCGAGGGCGACCGTGACCGTCTGCGGCTGGATCCCGAGGTTATCGACATCGGTGATATTGACCCCGGCGAAGGGTCGCAGCGAGGAATATTGGTAGAGCTTCTGGCCGGCGATGGTGCCGGTGATCACCGGCAGGTCATTGACAGGCGTGACGGTGGTCACGGCATTCACGACGACCGGGGTGGCAACGACACCGTTGTTCATGCTCGCGGCGAAGACGGTGTTCTCGGTCTGGCCAACGGGGATGCGGTTGATCACCGGAGTGAAAACCAGCGCACGCAGGGCCGCGGTGACTTCCGCGGCGGTGCCCTGGAACTGCAGCACGCCGGGCGAGACGATGGTGAAGCCGCCACCGAGAACGCCTTGTCCGGGCGGATAAGTGATGGTCAGCGTGACAAGTTGCAGGCGCTGCGCGTCGAACTCGACCACCGTCGCGTTCGCGAAGGGCTGCACCGCTGTGGTGTCCAGGGTCACGCGTGGATCGGCATTCAACAACTGCGGCGGATCATTGACGCCGGTGACGGTGATCGTGGCGACGGCGGTATCGCGATCGCCGCCCTGCGGCATCACGGAGACCGTGGCGATGCCCGGATAGGTGCAGCCGCCGTCGTCTTCGACCCAATAGGTGATGGTCGCCTTGCCTTCGAAATTCCCGGCAGGGGTGAAGGAGATCGTGTCGCTGGTGACTGCGACCGTGCCGGCTGCCACGGGATCCACCGTAGGCACCTTGACGAGCGTGAGCGTGAAGTCGGCTTGAGCCGCCTGCTGGGAAGCGGGGAAGGCCGTGCGCAGGACGCCGTCGTTGGCGGTCACGTCGAGTGCCACGGCACCGCCGCCGGCAAGCACGGTAAAGGCATCGTCGCTAACGCTGATATCTCCGACGCGGACGGTGACCTCGCCGAAGCCGGTGCCGCCCAGACCATCCCAGACGCGATAGGTGAAGCGCACGCTGCCGACGAAGCCCGGCTGCGGGACGTAGATCAAATTGCTGCCGACGATCTGGACCGATCCCCCACCCGTGGCCTGGCGGAGCAGGACGCTGAATGCATCTTCGAGCAGCAGGCGGTTGAGAACGATCAACTGTTCGCCGCTGGCACCCGCGTCCAGCAGGGCCTGGGTCTCGGCGCGCAGCGTGATCCCGGCGAAGCGGGCGGAATCATAGATCGAGCTGCCGGATTTGACGATGGCATTGAACTCCGTGACCAAGGCCACACGCCGCTGGACTTCGGATGCGGAAGCCCCCGCGAACAAGCTGCGCGCGGCAGGTGAGAAACGGAGCCAAAGGAACTGGGTAAGCGGCGTGGACTGTGCCGACAGCGCGGAGGTCAGCGCCACCGGATCCGGAAAATCGCCGGTCACGAAGGGCGAGCAAAGATTCGAGGTCGGCACCGTAACCTCGGTGATGACCCAATCACCGGCGCTGGCAGGCAAAACGCTGTCGTTGGCAAGCACCGGCAAAAGCGTGCCGGAGGAATCGCTGCGGACGGCGAACACGTCTCCATTCGTCTCCAGATTGCGGCTGCCGATGCGGTCGAGCACTTCGATCCGGACGAGTGCCGCGGCGCGCGCGGCACCGCCGGAGGAGATCTCGTAAGTGAAGGTCTCCACGTAAGGGAAGACCGTGTTCTCGGGCGAAGGCGTGTAGCTCAGCGCGGCACCGCCCTCGATGATATCCAGGGTTCCGCGATGCGGCGGGTTCGAGAGGTTGCCGGGGTCGTTGCTGGTGGCCACGATCAGAAGCAACTGTCCGGCATCCGGAATCACGCGGTCATTATCGAGCACGGAGAGGCGATTGGGCGGGCTGTCCCGGAAAGCGAGAAACTCATCTTCTCCGGCGACCATTTCACCCGTCGTCGCGCGGACGGTCACGCGGGCGGTATCGCTGTTATCCCCATCGGTGACCGTGCAAGTGAAGGTCTCGGTGCCGCTGAACCCGGGAGCCGGGGTGTAGATGAGGCGCTTGAAGTCCCCGCTGATCTCGACCGTGCCGCCCTGGTCCGGCGCATTCGGCCCGGTGCCGATCGAGCCTACCGATAACTCTCCGGGCAGATCGGAGATGCGAAGGTCGTTCGAGAGCACAGCCAGTTCGTTCTGCTGGCTGTCGGTCTGGACGGTGTAGAAATCGCTGCTGGCGCGGATGCCATTGGCAATCACGACCACGGTCACGGTGCCGGTAGCGTTGCGGCCGCCGGCATCAGTGATGGTGTAGGTGAAGTCATTCTGACCGGTGGCACCGACGGCCGGGTCGAAGCGCAGCGAAGCACCGCCCGAGGTGATGCTCATCTGGCCGAGGGCGACCGATGTCGGAGTGACCCCGGTGATCGTCACCGCACCGGTCCCGACCTGGAGGACATTGTCATTGGCCAGCACATCGAGCGTGGTGAAGCCATCGTCGGTCGACTTCGCGGCGTCGTCGAAGTGAACACTGAAGATGTCGGTATTGGTCGTAAGGTAGCCGACTTTCACCGTGACCAGCGCGGTGCCCGTGCCGCCGAAGCCATCGGCCGCGGTGTAGGAGAAGATGTCGTTGCCGAGGAAGCCCGCGGGCGCGGTGTAAGCCAGCGCCACGCCATTGATGATGGTGACGCTGCCGTGAGCCGGAGTGGTGACCGCGGTGATCTCAAGCGCGTCGCCCGTACCCGGAAGGATGTTGTCATTCTCCAGCACGTTGAGCGTGGCCTGGCTGCTATTGATCGGGACACCGAAGGAATCGGCCCGGACGTTCAGGGTGCCCGCGCGGTTCTCCACCAGCACGGTGACCATGGCCTCAGCCGTCGTGGACCCGCCACCGGACATCGTGTAGGCGAAGGTCTCGGTATACGGGAAGGTCACCGCCGCGGCCGAAGGTGTGTAGCGGATGCGACCGTTCTCGATGACCGCCGCCCCGGCGTGATCCGGCGGGGTTGAAATCGAGACCAGCGCCAGCGGATCGCCGGTCGCCGGGATGATACTGTCGTTGGCCAGCACATGGAGCAGCGGGGCCTGCCCGGCGGCGACCGTGAAGCGGTCGGCATTCGCCCGCAGATTGCCATTGAGGCGGTCGATGGTGACGCGCGCGGTGACCAGGCCGGTGTCGCGATTCCCGAGATCGTCTTCGATCGTGTAGGTGAAGACCTCATCTCCCACGAAGCCGATCTCCGGCGTGTAGATCAGCGACTGATCGCCATTCAGGACAACCGTGCCGCCGGCATTCGGCGGGCCCACCGAGATGATGCGGCGACTCGTGGCAACCCCGTCGAGGCTGGTGTCATTGTCGAGCACGCGAAGCTCGATGGTGCCGCGGTCGGCCTCGATGCGATAGATGTCATCGTTCGCAAAGAGGAAGCTGCCATCGAGAAGCGTGTAGGTGAAGGCATCGTTGTAGGTCTGCCCCTGGGCGAGACCTTGAAGAGTG